>CAYNXK010000042.1:0-13026 GCA_964401125.1 uncultured Aliiroseovarius sp. | reverse complement strand
GCTTTTCAACCCAGATCAAGACGGAAAAACCAAAACTATGAGGTCGACAAATCAAGCGGATTAATCAAAAATAAAATGATCCTCAATCAAAAAAAATTTGGTCCGGTCCACTGAGGAAGACGCGCGGCAGGCGCGTATGACGAGATAAACATGTGCGCCGCAGGCGCTCCTTCTAGCTGCTTATCCACTTGGTTCTGCCTGATCATAAGCCTCAATGATTTTTGCCACCAACTTGTGACGCACCACATCTTTTGAGGTAAAATAGTTGAAGCTTATTTGCTTTATATTCTGCAAAAGTCCCTCGGCATCATGAAGGCCCGACAGAGCACCGCGCGGCAGGTCTACCTGAGTACGGTCGCCTGTGATGGCCATGCGGCTCCCCCGCCCAAGCCTTGTCAGGAACATTTTCATTTGTGTGGCTGTGGCATTCTGGGCCTCGTCAAGCACCACAAAGGCGTTTGACAGGGTGCGGCCGCGCATGAAGGCAAGTGGCGCGATTTCGATGCGCTTTTCCTCGATCATTTTAGCCACCTGCTTATCAGGCAGAAAATCATTCAGCGCATCATAAAGCGGCTGCATATAGGGGTCGACCTTGTCTTTCATGTCACCGGGCAGAAAGCCCAGCCGTTCGCCAGCCTCAACTGCTGGGCGGCTGAGGATGATCCGGTCCACATGGCCCGAAATAAACATGTTCACCGCCACGGCCACTGCCAGATAGGTCTTGCCCGTACCTGCCGGGCCAATGCCAAAGACCATCTCATGCCCAAACAGGGCCTGCACATAGGCGGTCTGGGCGGCAGTGCGCGGCTCAACGGTTTTATTGCGGGTGCGTATCTCGACCCGACCAGCCTTGAACATTTCAATCTGACCACTTCCGGCCCCTTTGTTGCCAGCGGTCCCGTCAAGGCGCATGGCCGCGTCAATATCCTCGGCAGTAACCGGGCGACCGGCCTCAAGCCGCTGATAAAGCGCCTGTAGCACAGTGCTGGCCCCGACGCGGGCAGCCTCGTTACCCAGCAAGGCAAGCTGGTTGCCATGGTGCATGATCTGCACGTTCATGTGTTTCTCGATTTGCGCCAGATTGCGGTCAAGCGCGCCGCACAGGTCTATCAGCAGCTTGTTATCGGGAAATTCCACAAGCGTTTCATAGGTATCTTGCAGCTTTTGCGGCGGGGTCAGAGCATCAATGCCCAAGAGGGTCTCCAGTCATTTGGTTCCGTAGTTTTTAGGGTTCATAGGCAACCGTGCCAAGGTCAGAAGAATCACGCAAGGGGGGCAGCCTGAATTTTACACTTTTGAAACAAAAAAGCCGCCAGTTTCCCAGCGGCCTTCTTTATTATTCAGGGCAGGATCAGATGAAATTGCCGATCCCGCCATGAGCTTTACAGGTGTCTATGGCATTACCCGTCAAAAACAATTCACGCAGTTTACGGCAATATGTCAAAAAGGGTTGTCTGCCTATAATCACCAATAACAGCCCCAGGAGGAATGTAATTCGTACAAACCACTACTCCAGTGACGGGGTCAAGCCGGGCATCAGCAAAGCCTTCGGCCCCATTATCGCCGATCCAAGCCATGCAGCCATCCGGCGTGATTGCAATCGCAAATTTTTCCCCGTCAAGCTGGTCCACGTTATGAATCGCCGAATCGATGCCGCGCGCAATTAACGGAGCGCCCGCGAGTGGACCCGTGGTTATAGCTGGCTGGCTGCAAGCGGCCACGACCAAGAAAATGGGCAATAAAACGATAAGTTTTTTCATGTTCTTACTCCGGCAATCTGTAGCATACGATTTGCACGCGGCGGTTTTGCTGCATCCCAGCCGCAGTACTATTGCTAGCCACAGGTTTATGTTCCCCAATCCCAGCAACGGTTTCGACAAGGGCACCCTGTGACCGGGCAAACTGAGCCACGGCAAGCGCACGGTTCACAGACAGTTTTTCATTGTGCTCAAAGGATGCCCGTGAATCCGTATGGCCGTACACGGCATAAGAAAAAGAATTGTCTCTCTGAAAAAACTCTGCCAGCTTTTGCCTTGCTGTCGCGGTCAGGCGAGCGCTGTCTGTTGCAAACAACGCATTCTCAGGCTCGATGAGGCAGGTCGTTTTTTCCATGCAGAACGGCAAGTTTGTATTGGGGTGATATCTGGTAACTGAATATCCTTCCAATCCGCCATCTGCGTACCAGTGCATGCACCCGTCAGGGTTTATGTAGACACCCCACTGAATTTGCCCGGTAACTACAACTTTGTTCTGCGCTGTCGCTGCATCGGCAAAAATACCAAGCGAAAGCACCCCCATACCTGCAACGGCCAACACCGTGCGGAGGGTCTTTTTAATTTTGGTTGCCACGCTCATGTCCCCTATCCGTTTTTCTTAAACTCACCCAATCGTAGATAACATGGCGAACCCCACATTATCTGGGTAAGTGTAGCAAGTTTCGTGTGTAAGGGAAGGTAATTTTCTATATATTGTGCATTTATTGCCCGTAAATCAGGGTTGTCCACAGGATTTTTACTGTGAAACGCGGGTATTGCTCTGATTTGGTCATATCTTGGGAATCACCCCTGAAGCACTTCCCCAGCCAGAGAGTTGGTTACACTCTTTATGATTCTGACGCGCCTGATGTCGCCTGCCACCACATCGGATGCCGCCACAAAGACCGCGTGCAGGTGGTCTGACTTGCCGATCATCTGGCCGCTCTGGCGCCCCGGCTTTTCAAACAAGACGCTGACCTCGCGCCCGACCATGGCGTTTTGTGCAGCGCGCTGCTGGCTGGTAAGCAGCGCCTGAAGCTCTTGCAGGCGGGCGCTGGCTACGTCGGCATCTACCAGCGCGCGCTCGGCCGCCGGCGTGCCTGGGCGGGCGGAATATTTGAACGAATAGGCCTGACCGTAGCGGGTGGCCCGGATCAAATCCATAGTTGCCTGAAAATCGGCATCGGTTTCTTCCGGGAAGCCAACGATGAAATCGCCTGAAAGCAGAATGTCCGGCTGGGCGGCGCGAATACGCTCGATCAGGCGCAGGTAGCCTTCAGCCGTATGGCCCCTGTTCATGCGTTTCAGTATGCGGTCACTGCCGGATTGTACCGGCAGATGCAAATACGGCATCAGCTTGTCACAGGTGGCAAATGCCTCGATCAGGTCATCGCCCATATCGTTCGGGTGGCTGGTGGTAAACCGGATGCGGGCCAGCCCGTCAATTTTGCTCAATGCCCCGATCAGGCCCGCCAGGGTGGTGCTGTCATCATGGCGGTAAGCGTTCACATTCTGGCCCAGCAGGGTGATTTCGCGCACGCCGCGCTCCACCAGCATGCGGGCCTCAGACAAGATGCGGGCGGGCGGGCGCGACAGCTCGGCACCGCGCGTATAGGGTACTACGCAGAAAGCGCAGAATTTATCGCAGCCCTCCTGCACAGTCAAAAAGGCCGTTGGTCGGCGATTTGGCAGCGCACGTTTTGGCAGATGCTCAAACTTGTCTTCTGCGGGAAAATCCGTGTCCAGAGCCTTTTCACCGCGCCTGAGCTTCTCCATCATATGGGGCAGCCGGTGATAGGCCTGCGGCCCAACCACCAGATCCACAATCGGGGCCCGCCGCATGATCTCGGCCCCCTCGGCCTGCGCCACACAGCCCGCCACACCGATCTTCAGGTCAGGATTGGCTGCCTTCAGCCCCTTAAAGCGCCCCAGCTCGCTATAAACTTTCTCGGCCGCCTTCTCGCGAATATGGCAGGTGTTGAGCAGGATCATATGGGCTTCATCCGGGCTGTCGACCAGAGCATAGCCATCGGCGCCCTCCCCGACGCTCAGAGCCTCGGCCATGCGCTCGCTGTCATAGACATTCATCTGGCAACCATAGGTGCGGATGAACAGCTTTTTCTTCTCAGCCATGAAGCGGCTCCGGTTGTGGGTTCAAAGCCGCCTGCCTACAGCGAATTTCCACCACCTGCAACGGTTGCACACAGGTGGGATTCATGGAAAATTAACTACAGGCCCGCAAAATCAGGGTAAAGGATAAGCATGCGATACGATTCACTTGAGCATTTCCTGGAAAATGGCAAAGACGCACTGGCAAAAGGGCCGGTGGCAATGGTGCTGGCCGAGGATCTGGTGGAAGTGGAAACCACCATCACCCACCACCAGCAGGCCGGGTTTCAGGCGCTGATCCTGTTTGCTCCCGCAGTACTCGACCTGCCCGCCAAGCTTGAGCGCAGTATTCACCGGGTTGATTATGACACGGCGGCAAGCAACGCCACTGAGGACGCGGTGAATGCCGTGATCAAAGCAGCGGCACCGGGCCTGTGGCTTTATTACTGCTATAACGGCGAATACCTGTTTCACCCGTTCTGCGAGACCCGTTCGATTGCCGAGATGCTGACCTATCAGGCGGAAGAACGGCGTGATGCTGTGCTTACTTACGTGATCGACCTTTATGCCGGTGACCTGAACACTTATCCCAACGCGGTCTCGCGCGAACATGCTTGGCTGGACAAGTCCGGCTATTACGCCCTTGCCCGCCCGGATGCGGCTAACAACAGCCACCCGAAAGAACGCCAACTGGACTTCTTTGGTGGTCTCAGGTGGCGGTTTGAAGAGCATATTCCGCCCAGCCGCCGCAAAATTGACCGGATTGCGCTGTTTCGTGCCAAGCCCGGCCTGCGGCTGCTTGCCGACCACACCTTCAACGATGAAGAATACAACACCTATGCCTGCCCCTGGCACAATAGCATTACCACCGCCATTGTCAGCTTTCGCACCGCCAAGGCGCTGAAATCCAACCCTGGCTCGACCTTTGATATCCACAGTTTCAAATGGCACAACTCGACTGAGTTCAAATGGAACTCACAACAATTACTGGATATTGGGCTGATGGAGCCGGGGCAATGGTTTTAGATGGAGAACGCATGACCAACGAAGCAAAAAACGGTGACAAGGTTGCCATTCACTATACTGGCAGCCTGACCGACGGCACTGTATTTGATAGCTCCGACGGGCGCGCGCCGCTGGCTTTCACAATCGGCGCGGGCCAGATCATTCCCGGGCTGGACAAAGCCCTACCGGGGATGAAAGTAGGCGAAAAGAAAACGGTCAATATTCCACCTGATGAGGCTTATGGCAGCCATGATCCTGAGGGAATCATCGGCGTGCCGCGTGATGAAATGCCCGACGACCTTGAGCTTGAAATCGGCACAAAACTGGAAATGCGTTCGCCAGACGGGCGGGCAATGACGGTTACTGTGACCGCCCTTGCAACAGATACAGTGACACTTGATGCCAACCACCATCTGGCGGGCAAGGAGCTGGTCTTTGCATTCGAGCTTGTAGCTGTTGAGTAAAGTGTTTTAATTTTTGCCGGAAATTTCCCCGAAATACCTGTTTTTCAGACCCGGCGCAGGCGGATCACTACATCAACTTTGGCAATTTCAGCACCTTCCGGGGCTTTGGGCAGGCGTGATATTTCCAGATCTTCTGCTGGAGCATCACTCAGAGCGCCGGTTTCTTCCCAGAAAAAATGTGGGTGGTTCGTGGTGTTGGTATCGAAGTAGCTTTTCGCCCCGTTCACGGTGATCTCACGTAACAACCCGGCATTGCTAAAAACTTTCAGGGTGTTGTAAACTGTTGCAAGTGAAACAGAATTCCCGGCATTGCGAGAAGCATCAAACAGGCTTTCGGCCGTGATATGGCGGTGCTCCCCATCACCAACCAGCAGGCAGGCTAATGCCAGACGTTGCCGGGTCGGGCGCAGCCCGGCCTGAGTCAGCCACTCGAATTCAGTTGGTAATACTGGGGTCATCATTGCGCGTCTCTTGTTATACTTCAGGTAATATAAAGCCTTTTTTGTATTGATTTCAATACTCACCAGCATAGTTTCTGGCATCTTTGGTACAACACGCCCCTACATCACGGCCTTGCACCCGGACAGAAGCCGGTGCTAGAGAAAGTTGGAGATAGAGACAGCTACATATAGGGCAGCACAACATGGCGGATTATCCGACAAGTTTCGGCAAGAACGAACTTTTGAAATGCGCGCGCGGCGAACTTTTTGGCCCCGGCAATGCGCAATTGCCAGAACCGCCGATGCTGATGATGGACCGGATCACGGATATTTCCGGTGATGGCGGCGCGCACGGCAAGGGCCATGTGGAGGCGGAGTTCGACATCACCCCGGATTTGTGGTTTTTCGACTGTCACTTTCCCGAAAACCCGATCATGCCCGGCTGCCTTGGCCTTGATGGTCTTTGGCAACTGACGGGCTTTAACCTTGGCTGGCGCGGCTGGCAGGGGCGCGGCTATGCGCTGGGTGTGGGCGAAGTTAAACTGAAGGGCATGGTGCGCCCGGACCGTAAGATGCTGACTTATCACGTCACCTTCACCAAGGCGCTGCAAAATCGCCGCCTGACCATGGGCGTGGCTGATGGAATTGTGAAAGCGGACGGTGAAATTATCTATGAAGTCAAAGACATGAAGGTTGCTCTGAGCGAGAGTTAACCGGGAAAACAGGAGTGTGCACATGCGTCGTGTGGTCATAACCGGGCTGGGCATCGTCTCGGCCATCGGCAATAACAAAGATGAGGTTCTGGCCTCACTGAAGGCGGGCAAGTCCGGCATCACCGCCAATGCGGATATGATTGAGCGCGGTTTTCGCAGCCAAATTGCCGGAGAGCCGAACATTGATGTGACCCAGCATGTAGACAAGCGCAAGCTGCGGTTCATGGGGCGCGGCGCGGCTTACGCCTATATCGCCATGGAGCAGGCTATCGCCGATGCCGGCCTTGAGGAAAGTGACATCATCAACACCCGCACCGGGCTGATTGCTGGCTCTGGTGGCCCCTCAACCAGTGCCATTTTTGCCGCCCACCAGATTGTACTGGAAAAAGGCGCGCCCAAGCGCATCGGCCCGTTTGCCGTGCCAAAAGCCATGGGCTCGACTGTATCTGCCAACCTTTCAACGGCGTTTCAGATCAAGGGCATAAATTATTCCATCACCTCGGCCTGCTCGACCTCGCTGCATTGCATCGGCAGCGCCTCCGAGCAGATCATGATGGGCAAGCAGGATGTGATGTTTGCCGGCGGTGGCGAGGAGCTGGACTGGACACTTTCCTGCCTGTTTGACGCCATGGGGGCCATGAGCAGCAAATATAACGACAGCCCCGAGCGCGCCAGCCGTGCCTTTGACGCTGACCGCGACGGCTTTGTCATCGGCGGCGGTGGTGGCATATTGGTGCTTGAGGAGCTGGGCCATGCGCAAGCTCGCGGCGCAAAAATTTACGCTGAAGTCACTGGATACGCCGCCACCTCGGACGGTGCCGACATGGTAGCGCCTTCCGGCGAGGGCGGCGAGCGTGCCATGAGGCTGGCGCTTGAGAGCCTGCCAGAGGGGCGGCATGTGAGCTATATCAACGCCCACGGCACCTCAACCCCGGTGGGTGATGTTGGCGAAGTGGAAGCGGTACGCCGGGTATTTGGTGAAGGCCAGACGCCGCCGATCAGCTCAACCAAAAGCATGACCGGCCACTCACAGGGTGCCACCGGCGCGCAGGAGGCGGTTTACTGCCTGCTGATGCTGGAGCATGATTTCATTGCGCCCTCGATCAACGTCGAAAACCTCGATCCGGCGCTCAAACCCGCTGAAATTGCCACCAGCCTTGTGGAAAATGCCGGGCTTGATACGGTAATGACTAATTCATTCGGCTTTGGCGGCACCAACGGCTCGATGTTGCTAAGCAAATTCATAAAATAAGGGACAGATAAGCGCATGGCAGATTTGATGAAGGGCAAGCGCGGGCTGGTCATGGGTGTGGCCAACAAGCGCTCTATCGCTTGGGGCGTGGCCAATGCTTTGGCAAATGAGGGCGCCGAACTGGCATTTTCCTATCAGGGAGAGATGTTCGGCGACCGGGTGCGCCCGTTGGCCGAAAGCGTTGGCTCAGACCTGCTGGTTAACATGGATGTCACCGATGATGCGGCGATGGATGCGGGTTTTGCCGCCCTGAAAGCCCGCTGGGACAGCATAGATTTTCTGGTCCACGCCATTGGCTTTTCTGACAAGGACGAGCTGGCGGGGCGATTTAAAGACACCAGCCGTGAAAACTTCCGCAACTCAATGGATATTTCGGTTTACTCCTTCATTGACGCCGCCAACCGCGCCGCCGAGATGATGCCCGATGGTGGCAGTATAATCACCCTGACCTATAATGGCTCGCAGCGCGTGGCACCGTTTTACAACGTCATGGGCCCGGCCAAGGCGGCCCTGGAAAGTGCCGTACGCTATATGGCCAATGACCTTGGGCCGGACAATATCCGCGTCAACGCCATTTCACCGGGGCCAATGAAAACCCTTGCCGGGGCCGCCATAGCAGGGGCGCGCAAAACCTTTCGCCATACCGGCGCCAACGCCCCCCTGCGCCGCAATGTAACGCTGGAATCAGTGGGCGGCACGGCGGTCTACCTCGCCTCGGATTACGGTAATTGTACATCAGGCGAGATCATCATGGTCGATGGCGGCTTTCACGTTCTGGCAATGCCGCAACACGATAATCTGTAATGGCTATATGGCTCACGAAGCCAAAGAGCATCGCCGGATCAGCTTTTTCTACTCATCGCCGGCGGTGCCTGGCTGCTAACTCGCAGCTAACTCGCAGCGGGCGCACACCCGGCAAGCGGGGCTTCCCTCACTCTGATATCTGTGCCAACCTGCCGCAGACAGAAGGGGTGTTATACTGCAATATTTCCAAACAAATGATAGCATCAGGCTGGCTTACAGCGATGAAGGCAACGGCCTGCCTGTGCTCTGCCTTGCCGGTCTCTCACGCAATATGCGTGACTTTGATTTCGTCGCCCCACACCTTGGTGACGTCCGCCTGATCCGCATGGATTACCGCGGCCGGGGCGCATCAAGCTGGGCCAATCCGGCCAGCTATAGCGTGGCGCAGGAGGCGGCCGACGTGCTGGCTCTGCTGGACCATCTGGGGCTGGAAAAGACCGCTATTCTGGGCACCTCGCGCGGCGGTCTGATCGCTATGGCGCTAACGGCGATGGCACCCGCGCGCCTGCTGGGCGTCTGCCTGAATGACATTGGCCCTGAGCTGGACCCAAGCGGGCTTGACCTGATCATGACCTATCTGGGTAAAAAACCCGCCGCCAAAACACTGGCCGAGGCCGCACAGGCGCGGGCCGGGTTTATGCAAGGCTTTGACAATGTACCACAATCGCGCTGGGACCGCGAAGTGACGCATATGTTTACTGAAGTCGCAGGCGGGTTGGAGCTAACCTATGATTCTGCCCTGCGGGACACTATCGCCAACGCGGGCGTCAAGGGCCTGCCGGACCTGTGGCCGGTTTTCGGAATGATGACAGCACGGCCTTTGGCGTTGATCCACGGCATGAACTCAAACCTGCTGACCGCTGCAACCGTGGCAAAAATGCGCGAAGTCAATCCAAAGATGCTGGTGGCAGACGTGCCGGGGCGCGGACATACGCCGTTTTTAGACGAACCTGAAGCGCTGGCGGTCATCCGGGCTTGGCTAAGACAAATGGCATGAATATCGAAATGATCCGGGCGGCGGCGGCCCATCTTGAAGGTCATGCGCGGCGCACACCGCTGCTGTCCTCGCCGTTTCTCGATAAGATCGCCGGGCGGCGACTGCTTGCAAAGGCGGAATGCCTGCAACATACTGGCAGTTTCAAATATCGCGGCGCGCGCGCAGCACTTTCTGTCATGGACGGGGCAACCCGGGCGCGCGGTGTCATCGCCTTTTCCTCGGGCAATCATGCTCAGGGCGTGGCGCTGGCAGCCCGGAATTTTAGCACCTCGGCAGTCATTATCATGCCCTCCGACGCGCCGGTTTCAAAAATTGAAAACACCCGCGCATTGGGTGCCGAAGTGGTGCTGTATGACCGCGCCAATGAGGACCGCGACGCCATCGCCGCCGGCCTGTCGGCCGAGCGCAGGATGACCTTGGTAAAACCGTTCGACACCCCGGAGGTAATGGCCGGGCAAGGCAGTGTCGGGCTGGAAATCGCCGCGCAGACCAAAGGCACTGCGGCCGAGGTACTGGTGCCCTGCGGCGGCGGCGGGCTAACCTCGGGCATTGCGCTGGCCTTACAGGCAGAAGCCCCGGCCTTGCTTGTGCGTCCAGTAGAGCCAGAAGGCTTTGACGATGTGGCGCGCTCGCTTGTTTCAGGCCAGATTGAAGTAAACGCGCGTCGCTCCGGTGGGCTTTGCGATGCCATCATCAGCCCCAGCCCCGGCAAGCTGACCTTCCCGATCATGCACAAACTTTGCGGCCCGGGATTAGTGGTCAGCGAGGATGAGGCCTTGCAGGCCATGGCCCTGGCATTTGCCCACCTAAAAATCGTGGTCGAGCCGGGCGGGGCCGTGGCCCTTGCGGCGGCATTGTTTCATAGTGACAAAATCAGCGGCGATACGGTGATCTGCGTCATCTCGGGCGGCAATGTCGATGCTGCGCTGTTCAGCGATGTTTTGGGAAGGTTTGGTAAAATATGACAGATTTCACAATTGCAACATTCAACGTCAAAAACTTGATAGGTCCAGGCAAGGAATACTACCGTTTCGAACAATTCACCGATGAGGAATATGCTTGGAAAGAGGCGTGGCTGGCCGAGCAACTGGTGACACTGG
The DNA here is from genome assembly GCA_964401125.1 of uncultured Aliiroseovarius sp. Taxonomy (GTDB): domain Bacteria; phylum Pseudomonadota; class Alphaproteobacteria; order Rhodobacterales; family Rhodobacteraceae; genus JAAEUB01. Next base: position 2,388 of record CAYNXK010000042.1, on the reverse strand, counting down.
ACGCCGACATCGTGGCCTTTCAAGAAATTTTCGAAGAAGAAGCCCTACGCCATGTGGTCAATGCCGCTGACACGATCGGCAAAGCCTCAAATGATGCCACCCTGCCGGACCGCTCCAAAAGCTACCGCAAAAAAGCAATTTTCCGCAAGCTTGCCTATGCGCCCTATGACAGCGCCGCACTGGTATTTGCCCCCAATATCAATGATGCAGAGCCGGGCAGCCGCCGCCCCGGTCTGGCTGTGCTGTCACGATTTGGGTTTTCCGGAAAACCTGAAATCATTCAAGAATTGGACCCACCCCTGACTATCCCCTTTCAGGAACTTGGTGGCGGAGGCACTGCAGGCGGGGTGACCATAAGCCGCCTGTCGCGGCCCATTCTAAAGGTCAAAGTCCCCGTGAAAGGACAGGTCATCACCCTGTTCAACGTGCATCTGAAAAGCAAACTGGGCGAGCATATCACGCCGCCGGGTGCGGATTTTGCCCCCGAGGCAGACTTGCTGGCCTATGACCCGGTGGGCCGCGCCATGGGGACGTTGCGCGCCGGGCTCAGGCGCATGGCCGAAGCTTGGGTGCTGCGCCGCGAAGTGGTGGCCGAATTGCAGCAGGGAAATCCGGTCATCGTACTAGGTGACCTGAACGATGGCATGCACGCGGTCTCAAGTGAAATTATCTCGGGCGAGGCCCCTTTTCGCAATTACGCCTGGATGCGTCGCCATGATGCACAAAACCGCAATGACCGCTATAAAGATGCCGAAGCCGAAGCCATTCACGCCAATGTGGAGGCCGTGCGCTTGCATTCGGCCGAAGCACTGTTTGTGCGTAAATCCTTGCGTGACATGGTCTATACATCAGCCTTTGGCGTTTTTGAATCTATCGACCAGATTCTACTTTCACAACATTTCCACCCAGATAACCCGGATAAAATTGCTGAAATGTTATATTTTTCCGCTTTTAATGACCATATTACAGATGGCTCACACCCTGAAGCGCCATATAATAAGCTTGCCTCAGATCACGGCCAGATCATGGCGCATTTCCGCCTGAAAGGGCACGGCCAGAACAGGTAGGGTACTGCAATGAAAATGTTAGATATTGGCGGCAACATCCGCTTGCATTTTGATGATCGCGGCCCCAAATCTGCGCCCGCTGTAGTTTTTGCCAACGCGCTTGGCTGCGATTTCAGGTTGTGGGATGCTATGCTGCCGCACCTGCCAAAGGGTCTCAGGACCATCCGTTATAACATGCGCGGGCATGGGCTTTCCAGCGCGCCTGACGGTCCGTATTTCATGGGAGATCTGGTGACCGATGCCGGCACATTGCTGGACCATTTGCAGGTAAAGGATTGTGTGTTTGTCGGCCTGTCCATAGGTGGCATGGTAGCGCAGGGGCTGGCGGCGGAACGGCTTGATCTGGTGCGCGCCATGGTGCTGTCAAATACCGCCACCAAGATTGGCACGCCAGAAATCTGGCAGGAACGCATGGATATGGTGCGCCAAGGCGGCATTGAAACGCTGGCTTTTGGCGCCATGGAACGCTGGTTTTCCCGACGTTTCCGGCAAGATCACCCCGGCGAGGTTGAAGCATGGATGAACATGCTGATGCGCAGTCCGCGCGCGGGTTGGCTGGGCTGTGCCGCCGCTATTTCCGAGACCGACCTTTATGACAGCACCGCCCGGCTAACCCTGCCGACCCTTGGCATTGCTGGCAGCGAAGATGGCTCAACCCCGCCTGATCTGGTGCGCGAAACCACCGGGCTGGTGCGTGGTGCGCGGTTTCACTTAATCCGCGATACCGGGCATTTAGCCTGCGTTGAAAAACCGAAGGAATACGCCGAAGTTCTGGCCAGCTTCCTCGGGGAAATCGGTCATCTGTAGTGGCGCGATTTTTGCTCATCCACGGGGCTGCACATGGGGGCTGCACATGGTGCCTGATGCTGGCGAGATGTGCTGCCGGCCATGCGTGCCCTTGGCCATACAGCTCACACCACCAACCTGCCTTCGCATGGTGGCGACAAAACCCCGCCGGGGGGCGTCTCACACTGGACGATTATGCCGGGCAAACCCCGGTAATGCCGGATCGCAGTCTGGCCCTGCCGCCCGCCTATATCCTGTGTCAGAACGACCGCGCATTGTTACCTGAATCCCAGCGCATCATGGCGGCGCGCCTGCCACCGAAAGATGTGTACAAGATTGCAACCTCACACTCGCCATTCTTCGCAGCCCCCGCTAAGCTGGCCAGATTATTCACAACAATAGCAGAGCAGCCATGAACAAACCCTGCATCATTTGCGTTGCCATAACCGCCACGGTGCCGCAAAAGGCGAAAAAACCGGCGGTGCCGATCACAGTAACCCAACAGGTTGAGAGCACCCATGCCGCCTATCAGTCC
>CAYNXK010000041.1:7811-13504 GCA_964401125.1 uncultured Aliiroseovarius sp. | reverse complement strand
AGATACTCGCTTAGTTCACGCTGCCTCTGGACCCAAAAACTCTGACGACGGACAGCCCTACCGTCGTTCCCCTTTTTTTAAAAAACTGGTTCCTTCAATCTGTTGGCATACATTGCCCAATCGCGATCTATTTCGGAATCGGGGTCGGCGCGAAAGGTCTCCAGGGGTTCTTCTTCCTTCGATGGCTTCCCGCTTCGCCAGACTTTTACGTATTCCTTTACCAAAGCGACCCTTGATTCAGAAATGCAGGTTTTCCGGATTTGCTCCGGATTTGCATTGTCATTGCTTCATCCTCACTGCCCCGCCTGAACTGCCCGCCATGGCCGTTTTTATATGGCCCTGCCTGCTTTGCGGCCTGTCCAGCCCGTGCAAAAGTCCAGGGCGGCGGGCGGCGATCTTAGGTACCAGCGTAGGTTTTGGCTTTGCCCGCTTGCCGGATAATCATATCCAGAACCACACGCACGCGGGCGCTGAGGACTGCCTTATCCGGGTAGGCAACAAACACGTCAAAATTGAAACTCTCTTTGGACGGCAACCGCACCAGTTCGCCATTTTTTTCCTGTTCGTAACAAAATACATCCGGCATCCAGGCCTGCCCCAGCCCGGCTATCACGAGTTTGCGGATCAGAAAGAAATTATCGCATAATAGCCATGATTGTGAGCCCTGTAGAAACTCCGTTCCAAAAGAGGCCACAGGTTTTTGCTCATTCCCAACAATTGCCGGCGCGCAATACAGGCTGAACCGGTGATTTCCAATGCGTCGTGCAATTTGCGAGTTTTCACGCAACTGGCCGGCCCGGACCGCAAAATCAATCCGGTTGGCGCGCATGTTGGAAATTTTCGGATCCAGCACCAGTTCAACCCTGATCTCCGGGTATTCCCGTTGCAGCGGCGCCAGGATGGGCAGTACGCAAATATCAGCCATGGTGGCCGAGGTCGCAATGCGCACCAATCCCACCATGCCGACTTTAGCCTCGATCAGGGAAGTGGTCTCAAACTCGATCTCCTCCAGCAGGGGCCTGATCCGGGTCAGGAAATCTGCCCCATCGGTGTTGAGTCAACAGATCTGGTTGTCCGGTGAAACAGGCGCAGAGAGTCCAGTGGAAAAGAGATTAGTGCTTTCATACATCAGTATATGCCAATATTCATCGTTGTTTGCAATAAACAAACTATCTAACCTTTCCTTGAACTGTCATAAAAATAGAGAGTACCATGCGTTTTTATTCTTTTGTATCAACACTTTCAACCGCTATCCTAATTGGCACGCTAGCTCAGGCCAAGCCAGTTGACATCACCGCAGACAATTTTGTGATGATTGCCAATGCCGGCATTGAAACCCGGGACGGCCGAACAGCGCTGGTGCTGGCCAGCCCCCAGGAAGGCAGCCCATTTTCCTTTGGCGCGGCCGTCCTCAAAGACGTCGTTCTGCAAAATGGCGTGATCGAATATGATATCAGCTTTGACGAAACCCGAACCTTTGGTGGTGTCGATTTTCGCATGCAGGACGGCGGAAACTATGAAGATTTCTATATGCGGGCGCATCAGTCCGGCAACCCGGACGCAATCCAGTACATGCCCCGGTTCAACGGCGTACCCTCGTGGCAGATTTACTACGGCCCGCAATATGCAGCGCCGGTCAGCCATGATCATGGCAATTGGACCCCGGTTCGGCTGGAGATTTCCGGGGATCAGGTGGATATCTATATCGGCGGCGGCGACAAGCCGGTTCTGGCCTCGGTGCTGCAACGCGACGCGGCGTCCGGTGGTGTCCGGTTCTGGGGGCTTAACCTGGGCGGGCCGGTCTGGATTTCCAATATCAGCGTGACCCCGGCCGAAACGCTTGATCTGGTGGGCACACCGGTCCCGGAAGTACCGGCGGCGGCGGGCAGTGTGATGAGCTGGCAGGTGTCGGATGCATTTGACGGGGCGGTGCTGGAGCAGAAGACCGAACTGGGCGATATGGCGGCTTCGCTGGCCTTTCATCCGCTTGCCGCCGAGATCACCGGAATAGTCAACCTGTCCCGCCTGCAAGGTGTGGCCGAGCAGAAGGATACGGTGCTTGCGCGCATTGAAATTGAGGCCTCTTCAGACATGACCCGCCGTTTTGAGTTTGGTTTCAGTGACCGGGCGCGGGTGTTTCTGAACGGTCAGTTACTGTATGATGGCGCAGATGTATTTCGCAGTCGCGATTACCGTTTCCTTGGGACAGTTGGCCTGTGGGACAGCCTGTATCTGCCGCTGAAATCCGGCAAGAACGAACTGGTGATTGCGGTGACCGAAAGTGTGTCCAACAAGACGGGCTGGGCAGTTCTAGGGCGGTTTTCCAATTCAGAAGGTCTTGAAATAAAATAACTCCAACGGGCTACAAACAAGATTATTACGCCACGCGGCAGCCAGTCGCGTGGTGTTTGCACGTCTTCCTCAAACCTGCCGTCAATCTGCGCTCGGAGATGATTTTGCCTTGCCATCCAGCTTCAGTTTGTAGATTACTTTTTTATGCCGCAAAATAATGACAACCCCGCCGACCCGTTCAAAAAAGCCTTGGCCGAGGCCACCAAGGTCATGGCCAACGACCCGGAACTTGTGGTCAGTTTTTCGGTCGATCCGCCGCGCTTGTCGGATGACGCGATGCGCTTGCCGCATATCACCCGGCGCATGAGCCGCGATGAGGTGCTGCTGGCGCGCGGCACGGCCGATGCCTTTGCCCTCCGGCACAAGTTTCATGATAGCGAAACCCACGCCCGCTATCAGCCCGAAGGCCAGATGGCGCGTGATATTTACGAGGCCATGGAAACTGCCCGCTGCGAGGCCATGGGCGCGCGCCTCATGCCTGGCACCGCCAGCAACATTGATGCGGTTATTTCTGCCGAAGCCGAACGGCGCGGATTTTCCCAAATCAAAGACAGCGCGGCGGCACCTCTGGCCGAAGCGGCGGGCTACCTCGTGCGCCATTTGGCAACTGCCCGAGACTTGCCGGCCGGAGCTGCCAATATCATGAATCTGTGGCGCGATTCCATTCAGAGCGAGGCCGGAGAAGCACTTGAAGGTATTGACGCAAGCCTTTCTGATCAAAAATCTTTTTCAAAACTTTCACGGCAGGTTATCACAGATCTTGGCTATGGCGACCAGTTGGGAAATGACCCGGACATGGTTGATGATAATCAAGATGACGAGGCTGAATCAGACAACGACGAGACCGAGGAGGAGAGCGGCCAGGAGGAAAGCGACGAAAATTCAGATGAGGCTGAGGCCAACCCTGAGCAAAGTCAGGACGAGGTGCAGGACCAGTCTGAAGCACAGGTCTCAATGGATGATCTGGCCGATATGGAAATGGGTGATGAGGCTGAAATGCCCGAGGGCGAAGCCCCGTTGGAGCCGCCACCGCCTGCCCCAGCCAGCGATGCCGACCCGAACTATTTGGTTTATCACAATAAGTTTGATGAGGAGATCCGCGCCGAAGATTTGGCCGAACCCGCCGAGCTGGAACGCCTGCGCGCCTATCTCGACCAGCAGCTTGAGCCATTAAAGGGCGCTGTCGGGCGTTTGGCCAACAAATTACAACGCCGCCTGCAAGCGCAACAGAACCGAAGCTGGGAGTTTGACCTCGAGGAGGGCATTCTTGATGCTGGCCGCTTAGCCCGGGTCATTGTCAGCCCAACCACACCGCTGAGCTTCAAGCGCGAAAAAGACACGGAATTTCAGGATACTGTGGTGACCCTGCTGTTGGATAATTCTGGCTCCATGCGTGGCCGCCCGATCTCCATTGCTGCCATTTGTGCCGATGTGCTGGCGCGCACGCTGGAGCGCTGTCAAGTCAAGGTTGAGATCCTCGGCTTTACCACCCGCGCCTGGAAAGGTGGGCAGGCCCGCGAAGAATGGCTGAACAAAAATCGACCACAACAACCCGGCCGCCTCAATGATTTGCGCCACATCATCTATAAATCTGCCGACGCACCCTGGCGCCGGGCCCGGCCCAATCTGGGGCTGATGATGAAAGAGGGTTTGCTGAAGGAAAACATCGACGGCGAGGCGCTGGAATGGGCGCATCGGCGGCTGACCAGCCGCCCGGAGGCGCGTAAAATTCTGATGGTCATCAGCGACGGCGCCCCGGTTGACGATTCAACTTTAAGCGTCAACCCGGCGAATTACCTAGAAAAACATCTGCGCAACGTAATTGCCATGGTCGAGCGCCGCCGCGCTGTCGAGCTGCTGGCTATTGGCATTGGCCATGATGTCACCCGCTATTACGAACGCGCTGTCACCATCACCGATGTGGAGCAGTTGGCCGGTGCCATGACCGAGCAACTGGCGGGCCTGTTTGACAATGATCCGCGCGCCCGTGCCCGGATGATTGGTATCCGAAAGGCCGGTTGAACATGTTTCAAAACTTCAAAAACCATGCGGAGCCAAGCCATGGCCCTGCCCGTCTGGAGCTATTGCGCAAGGTAATGCTTGCCGAGAAGTTGGCTGGCTTTTTTATTCCCCGCACCGATGCCCATCAAGGCGAATACGTGGCCGCTGCCGACAAACGGCTGCAATGGCTTACCGGCTTCACCGGCTCGGCTGGGTTTTGCATTGCTTTGCAAAAAAAGGCCGGAATATTCATTGACGGACGCTACCGCGTTCAGGTGAAAAATCAGGTTGATTTGGGCCACTTTACCCCAGTCAACTGGCCAGAAACCGGCCCGGCTGACTGGCTGAAACAGCAATTGCCAAAAGGCGGCCGGGTTGGCTTTGACCCTTGGCTGCATTCCAGCGCAGAAATTGATCGGATAAACGCGGATTTGGCCGATTCTGCTGTTGAGCTTGTTGCAACCCAAAATCTTGTTGACCAGATATGGCACAAGCGCCCTGCCCGCCCCCATGGCCAGATACAAGTTCAACCTATTGAATTTGCAGGTAAAAAACATAGTGAAAAACGTGCTGAACTGGCCAAAATTCTTACCGAGGCCGGGCAAAAGTCCGCCATCATCACATTATCAGACAGCATTGCCTGGCTTCTGAATATACGCGGCGATGACATTGCTCATATCCCGATCGTGCAGGGTTTTGCCATCTTGCATGCTGATGCAAAACTTGATTTTTTCAGCCATCCAGCCCGCAAAAGTGACATCAGCGCCCATCTGGGGCCAGAAATACGCATTTCTGCCGACACAGATTTTGCCCAAAACCTTGCCAGCCTCAAGGGCCCGGTGCGCCTTGACCGCAAAACTGCCCCCATAGCCATAGCCCAGATACTGGAGCGCGCCGGGGTTGATCTGGCTTGGGGAGAAGACCCCTGCATCTTACCAAAGGCCTGCAAAAACCCGACTGAGATTGCCGGCAGCCGTCGGGCGCATTTACGCGATTCTATAGCCATGGCCGAGTTTCTGGCCTGGCTTGATGCCCAGACCTGCACAGACCTGAGCGAGATTGATCTTGTGGTCAGGCTTGAAGGTTTTCGCCGTGCGGGGGGAGAGCTGAAGGATATTTCATTTGAGACCATCTCCGGCAGCGGCCCTAACGGTGCGATCATGCATTATCGGGTCACCGAGGACAGTAATCGGGCCTTGCAGAACGGTGATCTTGTGGTGCTGGACAGCGGCGGACAATACCGTGACGGCACCACCGATATCACCCGTACCCTGCCGGTAGGCACGGTTGGGGATGAGGAAAAAACCTGCTTTACCAGAGTCTTACAAGGCATGATTGCC
>CAYNXK010000041.1:0-7801 GCA_964401125.1 uncultured Aliiroseovarius sp. | reverse complement strand
ATCAGCCGGGCACGTTGGCCGCGCGGTTTGGCTGGGCGTGACCTTGATGCTCTGGCCCGCTACCCCCTATGGTTGGCGCATCAAGATTTTAACCACGGCACCGGCCACGGGGTTGGCAGCTACCTGTCGGTTCATGAAGGCCCGCAGCGCCTGTCAAAGCACTCCGAAGTACCGCTGCAACCCGGCATGATTCTGTCCAATGAGCCAGGATATTACCGCGACGGGGCTTTTGGAATTCGCATTGAAAACCTAATATTGGTGCAAAAAGCCAAGCAGCCCAACGGCGGCGATGCCCGTGACATGCTGTGCTTTGAAACCCTGAGCTTCACACCCATTGACCGCCGCCTGATTGTGGTGGAAATGCTTAGCAATGATGAGCGCGACTGGCTGAACGCCTACCACCGAAAGACGGCAAAACTTCTTACGGCAACCTTGTCTGAAACAGCACAAAAGTGGCTTGCAGAGGCCTGCGCGCCAATTTGAGCCGACATGGCCGGTTTTTCCTGTTACAAGAGCTGTTCAACTTTGAGAAATGGTGGAAAATTCATGACTGGACACATTACAATTGGTAAAGCTGAAGGCATCTGGGTCATTCGCGCTGACGGCGCAGTTCTTGGTGAAAGCAGCGCTGCACTGGAACTGAGCGAAGGCCAGATGAAGCCTGTCATATATTTCCCTCGTGCTGACATTGCCATGGCCTTTTTTGAGCAAACAGAAAGCACCAGCCACTGCCCTCACAAGGGCGATGCCAGCTACTACTCACTGCACGCCAAAAGCGGCGAAATCACCAATGCCGCCTGGAGCTATGAGCAGCCGGTGGCCGAGGTTTCCCAGATCAAGGAATATCTGGCATTCCACCCGGAAAAGGTGACCGTCGAACAGCTTTAAGCAGCACCCTCAGGCAAAAGAAGCGAGGAATCACCATATGAGAAAAAGCGGTATTCTTCAGTAATGGCATGGGCATAAATTTCGCGGATACGCGCCCGGCCCATAACCGCCGAGACCAGCATCATCAAGGTTGACTTTGGCAAGTGAAAGTTTGTCATCAAACCATCCATGACCTTGAATTCAAAGCCCGGCGTGATGAAAATATCGGTGTCGCCGCGCCACTCCGTGACCTGCCCAGTGGCGCGTGCGGCGGTCTCGATCAGGCGCAAGGCCGTGGTGCCCACCGGAATAATCCGCCCGCCTGACTGCTTGGTGGCGTTGATCTCAGCTGCCGCCTGCGCCGTGACTTCGCCCCATTCCGCATGCATCTTGTGCTTGCTGACATCATCGACCTTGACCGGCAAAAACGTGCCGGCCCCCACATGCAGGGTAACGTGAGTGAAATCCACGCCTTTTGCCCTCAGGGAATCCAACAGAACCTCATCAAAATGCAAGCTGGCCGTGGGGGCAGCCACGGCACCGGGCACGCGGGCAAATATTGTCTGGTAATCGGTGTTATCGCGGCTATCGGCAGGCCGTTTTGAGGCAATATAGGGCGGCAATGGCATCAGGCCAACCTCGGCCAGAGCCGTGTCAAAATCGCCCCCGGACAAGTTGAATTCCAACCGTGCCTGATCATTTTCTCTGGCAATCAGGCGCGCTGACAGGTCTTTTGAGAAGATGATTTCCTCGCCCTCGTGCAGCTTGCGCAAAGGCTTGATCAGAGCCAACCACTCAGCCCCGCCAAGATCTTCCAGCAAAGTCACCTCGATCTGAGCCACCGCATCCGCCCCAGCCGCCCCGGCACCGGGCCGGGTCCGGGTTCCAGCAAGGCGGGCTGGAATGACGCTGGTATCATTGAGAATCAGCCGATCGCCAGGTTGCAGCCAATGGGCCAGAGACTCCGCGTGACTGTCAGAAATTTGCTCGGGCCTCGCCACCAGCATCCGGGCGGCACGGCGCGGCACCACTGGCCGGGTGGCTATCAACGCCTCGGGCAGATCAAAGTCAAATTCACTCAGTTTCATATAATCATTCCGCTAATTTAGGTGGTGGGCGGCGGAAAATCTCACGAAATATTGCTGGGGTAAACAGTGATAATAAATTTACCGAAACTTTCGGGTCATCCGGTGTGCCCCTCATTCTGTAGGTGAAGCCAATCAACCCCTCGCCCTTGCGGGTAAATATCTGACCAAAGGCGTTCAGAAGATAAATTGGCGAGACCACCCCGGCCATATCAAGCTTACTGGTTGCTCGTGAAAATGTGCCGTCAAGCGACACGCCAAGCGAGGCACCAATCGCACTGCCGCTTTTAATTGTGACAATATCGGGCGTTATGCGAAACCGCGCCTCAATCTCGCTGAAGGCAATGCCCTCGCGGTTAAGTTGCTCCAGCAGGCCAACGATTGACAGGGCCGACAGCAGTTCGGCCAAAGCCGATACCCCAACCATCCGCGCCGTGGTTATTTTCAGATCACCATCAAAGACCCCATCACCGGCTCTGGGTGCCAGTGTCAAGGTTAGGTCTCCCGAGCGCATGGCGTCAAACACACCAGCGGCACGCAACACACCACCCGCATCCTTGCTGGTTACACGAATGGCCAAGCCGTTGGCTTGTGGCGCCACCACACCACGAATGGCCGGACCACCATTTACCCGCGCCGTGAACGTACCTCGAAGCCCGCCCTTTGTGTTCAGATCACCAGAAAATGAAGTTAGAACAATGTCATCCGTAATTGTGAGGCGGTCAAGGGCAATTGTTAGGGGCACATCTTCATTGCCAGGCCTTGCCGCCGCATCGCCGCCAATATCGGCTCGGACCAGATCAACCGAGCCACCCGAAATGCTGATTGCAGGTGTGCGATTCAGACCACGGCCGGTAAAGGTTACCGGCGCATCAAGCCAGCCGTCCAGCTGGATGCGGCTGAATACCGCCTGATCAAGCCCGCCATCGGCATTGAGGGTAACCCGACCACTTGCCTGCAAGCCTGGTGCCTCAAGCTCAAGGCGTTCAATACTTGCCGGCAGGCCCAGGCGGCCAGCAACAAGCAGCCTGCCGCTTTGATTTCCGGCTTTTGACCAGCCCAAGCCAGGAAGCGCCAGACGCATCCGGCTGAGGTCTGAAACCAGCTCGTAAACCGGCGTTTCACCATTGGCAAAATCAATGGAAATCTGGCCGGTGCCGCTCCCTTCCAAGCTACCTTCTGGCAAGCCAATATTGAACTCATCCAAGAAGGCCTGATTGAGATCAATATTGGCCACAAGCTGCGACCGGCCAGCCTCGTTTTGACGGATTGGCGCCGTCCAAGTGCCCTGGCCGGTGACAGCGCCAAGGCGCACCGCGCCGCTGATTTCTACCTGCTCATTACTGGCGGTAAGTTTAAGCTCCGGCGCAACCAGCACCCGCCCCTGCACCAGAACATCCGAGCGCACCGCAGTCAGATCGGCCCGGATATCAAACAGCACATCTTCCAGCATAATCTTGGGTTTCAAGAGTATATCCAGACGCCCTGACGCGGAAAGACGCCCGGTGGCTACGTCCGAGCCAATATCGCTGTTCTTGAAAATCTGGTATGGCTTGGCCGCCAGCAGAGACAGTGCCGCCGCAAGCGGGCCTTGCACCTGAATATCCAACACACCGGGGGTCGGAATAAGTTGCAGCTGCGGAATGGTGAAAACCGTGCCCGCAATCAGGGTATCTCCACCTGAAGGGGCAGTAATATGCCCAGCTTCGGCAACCAACAGCAAGCGATTGTCTTCGATACTCAGATAACCGCTGATATCTTCAAGCGGGGCCATATCTCTGAGCACGCGGGCAGAGCCGTCAGTAATACCTGCCTGCAGAGATATGCGCGCCTTTTCCCCCGGCTGCACCCGAATTACCGCATGAATATCAGACGCTTCACCGGACAGAACTGAATTAGAAACCCACTTTCTGGTAAATGGCACAAGGCTCAAAGGCCATAATTTGACAATCTGCTCCTTGCTGATCAGGGCTATATTGGCGGCCAATGCCAGCGACCAGCCATCCCGCCCTGCTGATACTTCACCGGAAAAACTGGCAAGCCGGCCATCATGTTCCAGAACTAATTGGCCAATTTCCAGAGTAAACGGATCAAGGCGCAAACGAAAATCAGCAGAGCCGCTTTCAATTTCAATCGGGGCTTCAAACATGCCCGTGGGGTTAAGCCGGGCGGCATTAAGCCGGAGTTGCCCCAAAAGCGTTTCAGGCCAGCCCCGGTTGAAATCGCGCAGGTAAATATGCCCATTCCCGGAAATCTCCCCATAGCTTGAATTTAGTGTAAAGTTAGGAAAATCAAGGCGTTCCAAGCCGGAGTTCAAGCTAATATATATCTTGGCCTGATCAAAGCTTACCGGCTGTGCCCCGGCTATTGGTGAAAGCGCGCCGGCCCCAAGCGCCAATGTTCCGGCCAATCCTGAAACCTCTCCATCGGCGTTGATTGAGGTGCGCAAAGCGCCCGAAATCGGCGCGTCAATGACCTCCAGAAAGGCCAGAAATGGGGTTTGGGCAGCAATATCGGCAGAGGCGGCGTTTTTGAATTTGACCCCAAAGCTGGCCTCGGAGGTTGCCTTGTCAGAACGAAAGCTCATGGCAACTTCTGCTAGCTCTTCGGTCTGGTTGAAGACATCAAAATTCAGTCTGATATCAATGATTTTTTCGGTCTGAGCCAGCTTCAGGCTACCATCTGTAACCTGCCACAGGCGGCCTGACCGGGCGTCTTCCAGCGTTATGGTCAATTCATCAGCCTCAATTGACCTGACCCGCGCCAACGGACCCTGGGAAAACGTCTGATCTATGGCATCAAGCAGGTCGGCCAGGTCGCCGACAACCCAATTACCCAGCCCAAACATCAGGTCAAATTTACCGTCAACATTGCGCCGCAGCCTGACCAATGCCCCCGACAGGCTAAGGTGGCTGGGCATGATCTGGCCCTGCAGCAGCGCCATGGGGTTTATGCCACCCTGCACCCGGTGAATTTGCGCAATTTCCAGCCCGGTTGCATCGCGCAGCGATAGGTCCACAAGCCTGAGGCGCGGATAGCCGACCGGAGACACACCGAATTCAACGCGCTGGAATGCGATCGAGCCATCCGGCATTTCATTGTTCAGCAGAATCTCAACCCGTTCTGCGGCCCAATCAGGCAGCCCAACAACCCGCCCTGATAGTGAAAGGCTTGCCAACCAGAGGAAAATAACACCGAGACCCAGCCACAGCAGCAGCCAAAAACCAGTACGCCACCGTCTGTAATGTTTTTTACGCTGTTCTTTACCCTGTTTTTTGCGCACAGCTTTAGGGGCTGGATCCCGGCTTGGATTCAACGCATCTTCAGAGGTCTGATCTGGGTGGTTTTCGCTCATTTACGCCCGTTACGTCCATTGTTTGCCGGGTCTCGCCGAGTCTCATAATGCCGTGATATACGATAAAACAAAAGCCCTATGAAGCTTGAAATTAGGCTCAGCGCGTCAAATTTCAACCTGTCAGTTTTTTTGCCCGGCATAAACTCGCCTAATCCCGCATGCCAAGCCAATGGAATCGCCCAAAATTTCTTGCAAGAACATGCAGAGGTCTGTAAGCAGATTGCAAGCATTCGCGGCTTAATGACGAATGTTCAGGGGACAGCGTTTTGGTGTTGATTTGCACAAGAGACTGACAGATAGGTTAAAACACGCTTTGAGCCGGGCTTTCCCGGAGCAGCGGTTATTTTTACGTTCTGAGGAAGGAACCCGGTTTTTCCGCCTGTCCTCTTCCGGCCAGCTTGTGGCCTGGGTCGGCTCGGCAGTATTTGTCGGCTGGGCCATCATCGCCACCGCAGTGCTTTTGATGAATTCGATCGGCTCCGGTACTATGCGCGAGCAGGTTGTGCGCGAGCAGCTGCTGTATGAAGAGCGTTTGCAGGTTCTGGCCAATGAGCGCGACGCCCGCGCCGCCGAAGCTGTGGCGGCACAGAAAAGATTTAACCAGGCGCTGGCGCAGGTGAGCCAGATGCAATCGGCCCTTCTGGCTTCGGAAGAGCGGCGCACGGAGCTGGAAACTGGCATCGGGGTGATCCAGTTCAGCCTCAGGCGTACCATGAATGAGCGCGATACAGCGCGTGAAACTGTTGAGAAAATGCATCTGGCCGCCCAGGAATTCGGGGGAGAATCCGGGGAAAATGGCCCACTTTCGCGCAACGCAAGTGTTGAAGAAACCAGCACTCTCAGCTTTCTGGCCCGCGCCCTTGATACCACCGCCAGCGAGCGTGATCTGATGGCAGAATCGGCCATTGAGGCTGAGGAATTTGCCCGCAACATGATCCATGAGCAGCGCCTGCGGGATGAACGCAATGACCGGATATTCCAGCAACTGGAAAATGCGGTGTCAATCTCTCTGGAGCCGCTGGACAAGATGTTCCGCGCCACCGGCATGTCTACTGATAGCATCCTTGATAAAATCCGCAGCGGATACTCTGGTCAGGGCGGGCCACTGACCCCACTTATCATGTCAACCATGGGGGGCGAGCCAGACCCGGATGCAATCAGGGCAAACCTGATTCTCAACCAACTTGACCGCGTGAACCTGTACCGCATAGCCGCTCAAAAACTGCCGTTCACCATGCCGGTCAAGGCCACGCATCGCTATACGTCAGGTTTTGGCATGCGCTGGGGCCGGATGCATAATGGCTCTGATTTTGCAGGGCCAGTGGGCACCCCGATCTATGCCACCGCAGACGGGGTTGTAATCAAAGCCGCCTGGTCGCAAGGCTTTGGGCGGCTGATCAAAATCCAGCATGAATTCGATATCGTCACCTATTATGCGCATCTATCCGCTTTTAACGTGACAAAAGGCCAAAGGGTCTCGCAAGGCGACCAGATTGGTGATATGGGAAACTCTGGAAACTCTACCGGCTCGCATCTTCACTATGAGATACGTGTGGGCGGCAGGGCCCTCAATCCGATGATATATATCAAGGCAGCAAAAAATGTTTTCTAAAAGCAGAATAAACGAACCCGGTCCAAATCAGGCTGGAGCAAGCGATGCGAAAGCCGCAGGTGCAACAGCGGCAAAGCCCGGCGCAACACCGCCACCGCCGGCACAGGGTGCGCAAAGCTCAAAGCCCAAAGCGCAGCCATCGTCGCTTTCAACCGATCTGGTGATCAAGGGAAACCTCAAATCAACCGGCGATATTCAGGTTGAAGGCACCGTTGAGGGCGACATTCGCGCCCACACTCTGACAGTTGGCCAAGGGGCCACGGTTAAGGGCGAGATCATTGCTGACGATGTGGTTGTCAACGGCCGCGTTATTGGCCGGGTGCGCGGGCTGAAAGTACGCCTGACCGCCTCGGCACGGGTTGAAGGTGATATCATCCACAAAACCATTGCCATTGAAAGCGGAGCGCATTTTGAGGGCACTGTGCAGCGTCAGGAAGACCCGCTGACTGGCGGTAAAGGCGGCAAATTGCCGATACCACAACCCTGATCCAGAGCCACACGCCCTAACAGAAATACCATCAAAAAACGGCTGCCTGCACATGCTGGCGGCCGTTTTTATTTACTGCCTTCAGCCCTGTCAGTCCTCAAAGCTGATCCCGCAACGGTACAAGTGCCAGCTCGCATGGCCCAGCACCGGCAGCACGATAAACAACCCAAGGAAGAACGGCAGCAGCGCCAGCAGAGTCAGAACTGAAACCACCAGCCCCCAGGCCAGCATCGGCAGCGGGTTTGCAATCACCAACTGGAAGCTATTTATCATCGCCGTAATAGAATCTATTTCGCGGTCAAGCAGCATGGGCAAGCTGATGACGGTCAGGGAAAATAACAAAAACGCCAAGGCCGAGCCAACCAAAGTCGCCACGGCCAGCATGGTCAGGCCAT
>CAYNXK010000040.1:0-13549 GCA_964401125.1 uncultured Aliiroseovarius sp. | reverse complement strand
CTCCCGCTGCCGGTCATTCGTTGATTTGATGTGCCTTGGCTGTATAGTTTTGGCTTGCGACGGGCTAGGTTCACCTTGAACCTCTAGGGTTCAGATTTTGCAGGTGTATTCAAACGGCTTTAAGTACGGCAAAGTTTTTACGGCCGCCAACATATGTTACAATCCTTATAGCTGCGGCAGGAAAGACCCTTGCATACCTGCAATATACGCTTTGATTTTTCTGGCGGCGGCGCTTGGCTCCGTGTCGGAACGATGAAGCAGGTACCATGATCGTTCGATCGGCAGGCCCGGCATGTTTAGTGTCACAAGCCGCCCTGTATGTAGCTCCTCAACCACTGTATGTTGCGAAATCAGGGCAATGCCCAGCCCGGCGATCACCGCTTGTTTGATTGTCTCATTTGACCCCATGGTCATCGTATCAAAGGTTGCGCCGCGGCCGACCCTGTCCATGAAGCGGGCAAACAAAATCCGGGTGCCGGAGCCGATCTCACGTTCAATAATGGTTTCCTTCAGCAGGTCCAGCGGGGTGTTTACTTGATCCTGCGCCAAAGGGTGGTTTGGCGGCGCGATGATCACATGCGGATGCGGACCAATGGCCTCGGCATCATTGGCAGGCCTGCGCGGCGGCCGACCCATGATAGCCAATTGGACTTGGCGCTTATCGAGAGCTTCGATAATCTGCCCTCGGTTACCAACTGTCAGCTCGACTCTCACTTGCGGAAAGATACCTTTGAGATGCGCCACCAGAGCGGGAGCAAAATACTTACCAGTGGAAACCACGCCAAGCCTGACCAACCCGGTATGGCCATCTCTCAGGGCTGCGACTGATTTCAGGCAGATATCCAACTCTGTTTCAATACGTTCAGCAGCTTCCAGAACCAGATAGCCCTCATCGGTCAATTCCATCTGGCCAGCATTCCCCCGGCGCAGGATTTTAGCCTGCATATGACTGGAGAGTTGCCGCAATTGGGTGTGAACAGCCGGGGGAGTGAGGTGAATTGCCTCAGCCGCACGGGTAATAGAGCCATGGCGGGCCACCGCAGTAAGTGCCCGTAATTGCTTGAAGGTTATGGCTTCTGGCCGCTTCACTTAAATTTATTTTAACTTTCTTTCCAGTTCTTTTAAATTTTCTACAGCATCAGGATGTGTGACCACAAGGCTGTTTCTTGCGTCTGCCGCGTGAGAAGGGAGGAAAAATGACTGAAAAAAACCAAATAATTGCTGATAAATCCCGGATCCCTGAAGATCTGCACCCAATCATGGAGGCGCTGGCGCTTGTGGGGGCCGAATTGTGCCGCACCATCAAGCGGGGCGCATTGGGTGGCTCGCTGGGGGCTGCCGTTGGTGAAAATACCGGCGGTGACCAGCAAAAAGCTCTGGACCTGATGGCTGACGATGCCTTTGCGGCCGCCCTCAGGGGTACCGGCGTGCGTTACTATGCCAGCGAAGAGCAGGATGATGTGGTGGTGATAGACAAGGGCGGAAAATACGCGCTGGCCATTGACCCGCTGGACGGCTCGTCAAACATTGATGTCAATGTTTCGATCGGCACCATCTTTTCGATTTTTGAGGCGACTGATGACCCGCACAGCTCTTTTTTGCGCCCGGTGAGCGAGCAGATATCCGGCGGCTACATAATTTTCGGGCCTCAAACCAACATGGTGGTAACCTTTGGCGACGGCGTGCAATCTTATCTGCTGGACCCGGATACCACCACCTACATCATGACAGAAGAAAACCTGCGCGTGCCGGAACATTCGGTCGAATTTGCCATCAACGCTTCGAATTACCGCCATTGGCCAAAAGCTATTCGCGCCTATATCGACGATTGCATTGCCGGCAATGATGGCCCGCGCGAGGAGAATTACAACATGCGCTGGGTGGCGTCACTGGTGGCTGAAACCCACCGAATCATCACTCGCGGCGGTATTTTTCTCTATCCCGCCGATGCCCGTCCCACCTATGAGCGCGGCCGGCTGCGCATGGTTTATGAATGTGCGCCCATCGCTTTTCTTATCGAACAGGCGGGCGGCAAGGCTACTGATGGCCATGACCGTATCATGAACCAGCAAGCTGACAAGCTACATGCCCGCACCCCGTTTGTCTTTGGCTCGGCCGTCAAGGTGGATCGCGTAGCGGCCTATCAGGATCTGCCGGAAGACGAAGTTTCTGCCCTGTTTGGCAATCGTGGCCTGTTCCGCGTCTAACCCCATCAAGGAAAAATCATGAGCAAAAAGCACCCGATCATTTCTGTTACCGGCTCTTCCGGGGCCGGCACATCCACCGTCAAAGGCACGTTTGATCAGATTTTTCGCCGCGAGAAACTCAAAGCTGTTTCAATTGAGGGTGACGCCTTCCACCGTTTCAACCGGGTGGATATGAAGGCCGAGCTGAGCAAGCGCTACGCTGCCGGCGACCAGGGCTTCAGCCATTTCAGCTATGAGGCCAACGAACTTGGTGAGCTGGAGCGGGTGTTCCGCGAATATAGCGAGACCGGGCAGGGCAAGACCCGAACCTATGTGCATGATGATATTGAGGCCGAACGCCATGGCGTGCCCCCCGGAAATTTCACCGACTGGGCCAATTTTGAGGAAGATTCTGACCTGTTATTTTATGAAGGTCTGCATGGCGCGGTAAGGAACGATAATGTTGATATGCCAAAATATATTGACATCAAAATCGGCGTCGTGCCGGTGGTGAACCTGGAGTGGATCCAGAAAATCCACCGCGACAAGGCCCACCGTGGTTATACAACCGAGGCGGTCACCGATGTAATTTTGCGCCGCATGCACGCCTATGTGCATTGCATCACACCGCAATTCACCAATACCGACATCAACTTTCAGCGGGTGCCGGTGGTTGACACCTCAAATCCGTTCATCGCCCGTGCCATTCCCACCGCTGACGAGAGCATTGTGGTCATCCGCTTTGCCAATCCGCGCGGTATCGACTTTCCCTATCTGACCAGCATGATAGACGGAAGCTGGATGAGCCGCGCCAATTCTATTGTTATTCCCGGCGGCAAGATGGACCTGTCGATGCAACTTATTTTCACCCCTTTGATCGAGCGCCTGATCAGTGACAGCAAGCGCGCCTGAGGAGACACAAGATGAATACAGAAGACATGATGGCCAATGCCATCCGCGCTTTGGCGATGGATGCAGTACAGGCTGCCAATTCCGGCCATCCCGGTGCGCCCATGGGGCTGGCTGATGTGGCAACAGTGTTGTTCAACCGCTTCATTAATATTGACCCCAGCGCCGACAAGTGGGCCGACCGCGACCGTTTTGTAATGAGCGCCGGGCATGGCTCTATGCTGGTTTATGCCATCAACCACCTGCTTGGTTACGATGATATGGACATGGAGCAGATCCGCAATTTCCGACAAATGGGCTACCGCACGGCGGGCCACCCGGAATATGGTCACGCCAAGGGCATCGAGGTCACGACCGGGCCGCTGGGGCAGGGCATTTCCAGCGCCGTTGGCATGGCACTGGCCGAACGCATGGGCAATGCCCGTTTTGGCAACGATCTGGTGGATCATTATACTTATGTCATCGCTGGTGATGGCTGCCTGATGGAGGGCATCAGCCACGAGGCCATCGACTTTGCCGGCCATATGGGGCTGGGCCGTTTGATTGCCATGTGGGACGATAATTCGATCACCATTGATGGCGGCACCGATATGTCCACCTCGATCAGCCAGCAGGCACGGTTTGAGGCGGCGGGCTGGCATGTGCTGTCAGTGGATGGGCATGACAAGGAAGCGATTGCAGCAGCCATTGAGACAGCGCGCAGCGTTAGTGACAAGCCTTCAATGATCGCTTGCAAAACCATCATTGGTTATGGCGCGCCAAACAAGCAGGGCACTTCCGCCACCCATGGTGCTCCTTTGGGCGACGATGAAATTGCCCTGACCCGCGCAGCTTTGGGCTGGGAGCATCCGGCCTTTGAAGTGCCGCAGCATGTTTATGATGCCTGGGCTGTTATTGGCAGCCGTGGCAAGGCCGCGCGTGAGGCTTGGGAAAGCCGGCTGGTTGCCTCGGCAAACCGCGCCGCTTTTGAAACGGCTCAGGCCGGGCCGGACACGGCAGCACTTGATGCGGCATTTGACACCTACAAGGCGCGGCTGTCGAAAGACGCGCCCAAGGTTGCCACCCGCAAGGCCAGCCAGATGGCGCTGGAAGTGGTCAACGCAACGCTCGCGAATACGGTGGGTGGCTCGGCTGATCTGACCGGCTCAAACCTGACCAAAACCAGCGGCATGGACGCCGTGACCCGCGACAATTACGCCGGTAACTACATTTACTATGGCGTGCGCGAACATGGCATGGCGGCCATCATGAACGGGATGTGGCTGCATGGCGGTTTTGTGCCTTACGGTGGTACTTTTCTGGCCTTTGCCGATTACATGCGCGGCGCGATTCGCTTGGGTGCCCTGATGGGCGTGCCGGTGATTCATGTGTTGACCCATGACAGTATTGGCCTTGGCGAAGACGGCCCAACCCACCAGCCGGTTGAAACGCTGGCTGGCCTGCGCGCCATTCCAAACCTGAATGTCTACCGCCCGGCAGATGTGGTTGAGGCCGCCGAAGCGTGGCAGGCGGCGCTGGCCAGCCCGTCAACTCCCAGCATTCTGGCGCTATCACGGCAAGGCTTGCCCTGCCTGCGCACCAAGCATGTTGAGGCTAACATGACCGCCAAGGGTGCCTACGTTTTGCGTGATATCAGTGGCAGGCGTGACGTGACGCTGATTGCCACCGGCTCGGAAGTGGAAATTGCCGTGAACGCTGCCGAGGCACTGGCGGCAAAGGGTATCAAGGCCGCTGTGGTTTCAGCACCTTGCTTTGAGGCCTTCGCAGCCCAGTCGCAAGAATACCGCGACATGGTGCTTGGCTCAGCCCCCCGCGTAGGGGTTGAAGCCGCCATTCAACAAAGCTGGGGGCCGCTATTGGGGGCCAACAGTGCTTTTGTTGGCATGACAGGTTACGGCGCCTCGGCACCGGCGGGTGAATTATACAAACATTTTGGCATCACGGTGGAGGCTGTTGTAGCCGCCGCGAAATCACTGATCTAGGCCCGGCAACCGGGATATAAGGAGAAAACACATGGCTCTTATCACTCTGCGGCAATTGCTTGATCATGCCGCCGAAAACAATTACGGCGTGCCGGCGTTCAACATCAATAACATGGAGCAGGGGCTGGCGATAATGCGCGCGGCCGATGCCGTTGACGCCCCTGTCATCATGCAGGCCAGCCGTGGCGCGCGCTCTTACGCCGGCGATATCATGCTGCGCCACATGGTGCAGGCTTTGGCCGAGATGTACCCGCATATTCCGATCTGCATGCATCAGGACCACGGCAACAATGAACAAACCTGCCTCAGCGCCATCCGCCACGGCTTTACCTCGGTGATGATGGATGGCTCCCTTGAGGCCGACATGAAAACCCCGGCTGATTTTGCCTATAACGTCGACATCACCGAGCGGGTTAGCCGCATGGCGCATTGGGTTGGGGCCTCGGTCGAGGGGGAGTTGGGTATACTTGGCTCTCTGGAAACTGGCGAAGCTGCTGAAGAGGATGGCTCGGGTGCCGTTGGCAAGCTCTCCATGGACCAGTTGCTGACTGACCCGGATGAGGCGGTCGAATTCGTGAAACTGACCAAAGTTGACGCGCTGGCCATTGCCTGCGGCACTTCGCATGGTGCTTACAAGTTCTCCAGCAAGCCCACCGGCGAAACCCTGGCCATGAGCCAAATCGCGGCAATTCACGCCAAATTGCCCTCGACCCATCTGGTTATGCACGGCTCATCAAGTGTGCCACAATATTTGCAGGACCTGATCAATGAGTTTGGCGGCGACATGACCCAGACTTACGGCGTGCCCGTGGAAGAGATTGAAAAGGGTATTCGTATGGGCGTGCGCAAGGTCAATATCGATACTGATAACCGCATGGCCCTGACCGCCCAGTTTCGTAAAGTGGCGCAGGAAAACCCCAAAGAGTTTGACCCGCGCAAATTTATGATCCCAGCCATGGCTGAAATGCAAAAGCTGGTCAAAGACCGCTTTGAGCGCTTCGGAACTGCTGGCAATGCGGCCTCTATCACCATCATCCCCATGGATGACATGGCCAAGCGCTATGCCGATGGCAGCCTTGACCCGGTGATTGGCTAAGTCTTGCATCTCTTGGGTAGCGCGGAAACTTCGCGCTACCTTTTCACCCCCCAGACACAGGAAAAGCCCCATGTCTTTTGACCGATCCATCAAAATTGCACCCTCGATTCTGTCCGCCGATTTTGCCAATTTCGGCGAGGAAATTCAGGCTATTGAAGCTCAGGGCTGCGACTGGGTGCATGTAGATGTGATGGACGGGCATTTTGTCTCAAACCTGACCTTCGGCCCGCCGCTGGTGAAGGCCATCCGGCCGCATGTGAAAACCTTCATGGATGTGCATTTGATGATTGCGCCGGTGGACCCTTATGTCGAGGCCTTTGCCGAGGCTGGCGCTGACATGATCGTTGCCCATGTAGAAGCCGGGCCGCATATTCACGGCACCTTGCAGGCAATCCGTGCTCAGGGCGTAAAAGCCGGTGTGGCGCTGAACCCCGGCACCCCGGCCTCGGCTGTGGCGGAGCTGTTGGACCTTGTGGACATGGTGCTGGTGATGACGGTAAACCCCGGATTTGGTGGCCAGAAGTTCATCCACTCCTGCGTTGATAAAACCCGCGAGCTGCGGCGGATGATTGGTGACCGCGAAGTTCATATCCAGATTGATGGCGGTGTTACGACTGAGACAGCACCTTTGGTGGCAGCAGCGGGCGCTGATGTGCTGGTGGCTGGCTCGGCCGTGTTCAAAGGCGGCTCGGTCGCCAATCCGGCACCTTACGGCGAAAACATCCGCGCCATCCGCGCTGCGGCAGAGGGTGCACAATAACATGGCCGCCACTCCCCCCGTCTGCGATTTCGGCTTGCCTGCGCCGGATTTTTCCCTACCCGGAACTGATGGCAAGACCTATGCGCTGGCTGATGTCGCCGGTGCAAACGGCACCCTCGTCATGTTCATCTGCAACCACTGCCCCTATGTGCTGGCAATCCTCGACCGGATTATTCGTGATGCGCGCGACTTGCAGGCGCTGGGCGTTGGCGTGGTGGCAATCAGCGCCAATGATGTGGCCGTCTACCCGCAGGATGCCCCTGATAAAATGGCTGAACTGGCGCGCGCGCGAGGCTTTACCTTCCCGTATCTGTACGATGAATCCCAAAAGGTGGCGCGCGCTTACGGTGCCGTCTGCACCCCGGATTTCTTTGGCTATAACGCGCAAGGCGAGTTGCAATATCGTGGACGCCTTGATGCTTCGCGCAAGCAAGCCGGGCCGGCAGATCTCAAGCGTGACCTTTATGAGGCAATGAAACAGGTGGCGCAAACCGGGCAGGGGCCGCGCGCCCAAACCCCTTCCATGGGCTGCTCAATCAAATGGAGAGACCCGGCGTGACCGACATTATTTTTGACCTTGATGGCACATTGATCGACAGTGCGCCGGACATTCGTGCCGCTGCCAACCGGATGCTGGCAGATGAAGGCCATGCGCCGCTTGATCTGAAAACCATTACCTCCTTCATCGGCAATGGTATCCCAAAACTGGTTGAACGCGCGATGCGGGTGCGTGATATTGACGCTGGTGAACATGCGCGCCTGACCGAGGCGATGTTGGGCTATTATGATGAAGACCCGGCGACGCTGACAAGTCTTTATCCGGGTCTGGATAGGCTGCTGCCTGCGCTGAAAGCTGATGGCCACAGGCTGGGCATATGCACCAATAAACCCGAAGCGCCGACACGTGCCATCCTTGATATCTTTGGCATAACCGGACTGTTTGATGTGGTGATCGGTGGCGATACGCTGCCGGTGAAAAAACCCGATCCGGCCCCGCTGATCGCCGCCTTCAAGGCGCTGGGCGATGGCCAGCGGCTCTATGTTGGCGATAGTGAGGTCGATGCGGAATGCGCCGCCCGCGCCCGCGCGCCTTTTGCCCTGTTCACCGAAGGTTACCGCAAAGTGCCGGCCTGCGATCTGACCCATGCCTATGCCTTCGCATCCTTCGCCGATCTTGCCGGCATTATTCAGTCACACCGTTTGTGAGGCTCCGGCATGCTGAACTTGCAGGCATTGATTTTTGACGTAGACGGTACTCTGGCCGAAACCGAGGAAGCACATCGCGCTGCCTTCAACCGGGTGTTTGAGGCCCATGGGTTGGGTTGGAACTGGTCCATGCAGCACTACCGTACGCTTTTGAAAACCACAGGTGGCAAGGAACGCATGCGGGCCTATCAGGCGACATTGCCCAAGGATAAGCGGCACCTGAGCGACGATGATATTGCCGCCCTGCATAAGGAGAAAACCACCATTTATGGCGAGATTCTTGCGGCAGGAGAGCTGGAACTGCGCCCCGGCGTTGATGTCCTGATGCAGACAGCCCGCGCGGCGGGGCTTAAAATTGCCGTGGCCACCACCACCAACCTGCCCAATGTCGAAGCATTGGCACAATGTTGCTGGGGCCGGGCGGCAGATGAGCTATTTGATGTCATCGCGGCGGGCGATCAGGTTAGTGCCAAGAAACCGGCGCCGGACGTGTTCATGCTGGCACTCAGGCGGCTGGGCCTGCCCGCTGCGGCCTGCGTGGCTTTTGAAGACAGCCTGAACGGTGTGCATTCGGCGCGCGATGCAAACTTGCGTGTGGTGGTAGCGCCCTCAATCTATACGAATGATCAGGATTTCAGCGTGGCGCAACTGGTTGTGCCAAGCCTTGAGCGGCTCAGCCTTGAGGCGCTTGGCGCGCTTTCAGGTGCCTAAGAAGCATCAGGTCGGGGTATCCGTCGGCGGGCAGATCGTTAGCTGCCTGATACGTCCGAATTGCTGTTGTTGTATCCGGACCCATCAAGCCATCAGCCGCGCCTGCGCCATGCCCCGCCGCGTTCAGAGCTGCTTGTAGCTCCTGCACCTCTTCACAGCTCAGGGGCGGCTCATCCGGCCATGTATCCAACCGGGCGCTCCGGTTGGCAATGCGGTCAGCCAGCAGGCCCACGGCCAAGGCGTAGGCCATTGCATTATTGTAGCGCATAAGCACATGAAAGTTTTGGAAAACCATAAAGGCCGGCCCTGCAATGCCTGCCGGTAGCACGACCGAGGCCGGGCCATAATCTGCGGGTAGAGCACCATCAGAAAGAGTTACGCCAAGTGCTGTCCAATCTGCCAGAGGGCGCGGTTGATCCAGGCCGGTCAACCCATAATCAAAACCCTCAGGTGGGTGAACTTCCAAGCCCCAGGGTTGGCCCTTTTGCCAGCCGTTTCCCGCAAGATAATTGGCAATCGAAGCAAGGCTGTCCGTGGGATTATCATCCCAGATATCAGCCCGCCTATCGCCATCATGGTCCACCGCATATTCCAGATATGACGATGGCATGAACTGCCCGTGCCCCATGGCCCCAGCCCATGAGCCGCGCATCTGATCGGGCCGAGCCTGAAGGTTTTGCACGATCTTCATTGCAGCAATAAGCTCACCGGCAAAGAA
Source organism: uncultured Aliiroseovarius sp. (assembly GCA_964401125.1). GTDB lineage: Bacteria > Pseudomonadota > Alphaproteobacteria > Rhodobacterales > Rhodobacteraceae > JAAEUB01. The sequence continues at coordinate 3,981 of CAYNXK010000040.1, read as the reverse complement.
CCCGCCACGCCGCCCCTTCCAGGCCAGTGTTGCCAGCGCCGGGAGTGTCGGGGTTTCACCCGGCTGGCGGCCAAAATCGCTCTCAACCCCCCAAATGGCGGTAATGAATTCCGCCTCAACACCATGGGTGGCCTCGATTTGATTGAGCAGGTCACGCCATTTTCCAACCATCACGCGGCCTTTACGAATGCGCGAATCCGGCAGCACCCGCGCTAGATAATCGCGCAATGACAGCGTAAATTCAGCCTGCCCTAATTGTTTGACAAGCACCTCTGGCAAGGGGCCGATTCCTTGTATCAAAGCGTCAAAAACCCGTGGCTGAACATGACATTCCACCGCCTGAGCTTTCAGGCCAGTCAAAAAGGCCTGAAATTCGCTATGATCAGCCTCGTCCATCATGTTTGCCGTCGGCTTCGTTTAACCTTCTTCTTTATCTTTGCAGCCTTATGGCGCGCCCTGTTTGTCTTGCGCCTGCCGGGGTTGCCGTGCCTTTGGCCACTCCGGCGACCTACAGGCAGGGCTTTTCCCCCAATACTAAGCAATTCCAGCACCAGCCCGCCAGTTGTCGGCACCGCCTCGGCAAGGCGCACGGTAACGATCATGCCAAGGGCCAACCTGAGGCCAGTATCTTCGCCCGTGATGGTCTGCGCCTCGCGGTCAAAGTTGAAATATTCGGCCCCGATGGACGAGATTGGCACCAGCCCGTCAGCGCCGGTTTCATCAAGTTTCACGAAGGCGCCAAAACGGGCAATACCAGCAATCCGCCCACTGAATTCATTGCCCACCCGCTCAGATAGATAGGCGGCAAGATAACGGTCTTTGGTGTCACGTTCGGCCAGCATCGAACGGCGTTCGGTGCCGGATATATGCTGGGCGGTGGCTTCAAGCTGATCGCTATCCTCAGCTGAAATCCCGTCTTTTCCCCAGCCATGGCCGGCAACCAGCGCCCGGTGTACAATCAGGTCTGAATACCGCCGGATCGGCGAGGTGAAGTGCCCGTAATTTCTCAGCGCCAAGCCGAAATGCCCAAAGTTTTTTGGGCTATAATAAGCCTGCTGCATTGAACGCAGGGTAGAGATGTTCACAAGCTCGTTAAATTCGCCACCCCTGGCCTGCCTCAGCAGCGCGTTCAGGTGCCTTGTATGCAAAACCTGCCCTTTTGCCAGCGTGAACCCGGAGGCCTGTGCCACCTCGCACAGCGCATCGAGTTTTTCCGGGCTAGGCTCCTCATGCACCCGAAACAGCAGCGGCTGCTTCAGGTGCACCAGTTCTTCGGCAGCAGCAACATTAGCAAGGATCATGAACTCCTCGACCAGCTTATGGGCATCATGACGTTCGGCAAAATTGACCGATTGCACGCGACCGTCATCTGACAGCACAATTTTACGCTCTGGCAGGTCAAGCTCCAGAGGCTGGCGCGCGGTGCGGGCCATTTTGACTGCCCCATAGGCCGCATAGAGCGGCAATATGATCTCAGCCATAAGGGTTGCGCATTTGTCATTTGGCGCGCCGTCCTGCGCCTGCTGCACCTCGGCATAATTCAGCGTGGCGTGTGATTTCATCAGCCCGCGCACAAACCGGTGAGCAATTTTTTCACCCTGTGCATTCAACACCAGACGCACGGCTATACAGGCGCGCTCTACCCCTTCGTGCAGGCTGCAAAGATCACCTGAAAGCCGGTCGGGCAGCATCGGCACCACCCGGTCAGGAAAGTAGGTGGAATTGCCGCGCTTGCGGGCCTCAATATCAAGCGCACTGCCCGGCGTCACGTAATGCGCCACATCGGCAATGGCCACCCAAACCACGTGGCCGCCGGGGTTTTTGCTGTCCTCATCAGGATGCGCATAAATGGCGTCATCATGGTCGCGGGCATCGTGAGGGTCGATGGTGACCAGCGGCAGGGCGCGCAGGTCTTCACGTTGGTCCAGTTCAGCGGGGCGCGCCGCATCAGCCTCGGCAATAACCTCATCGGGGAAGGTATCAGGGATGCCGTGCTGGTGGATGGCAATCAGCGATACGGCGCGCGGCGCAGTCGGGTCCCCCAACCGGGCAATAATGCGTGCCTTTGGCAGACCCATGCGGCCCCGCGGCCCCGCTTGCTGCGCCTCGACCAGCTCGCCGTCACGCGCGCCGCCATCGTCACGCCCTGCCACCTGCCATTCCTTGTCGTGGCCCTTGTCGATGGGTTGAATGCGCCCACCATCCGAGCCTTTGCGAAAGACCCCGAGCAGGCGCACGGGGTTGCTGCCGATGCGGCGGATCAGGCGCGCCTCATAGCGGTAATCCTCGTCACTTACCTCGGTCAGGCGGGCAAGAATACGGTCGCCCTCTTTCAACGCTTCCTCGCCGTCTTTAGGGATGAACAGAATACGCGGCGCTTCGCCTTCGCCTTGCCATTCCAGCGGGCGCACGAGAAGGTCGCCGTCCTTGTCTACGCCGGTAACTTGCAGCACCGAGACAGGCGGTAAATTATCCGGGCTGCGGCTGGTTTTTTTGCGAGGGCTCAGGTGGCCCTCGGCCTCTAATTCGCGCAGTAGGCGTTTGAGGTCAATGCGGGCAGAACCCTTGACGTCAAAGGCCCGCGAAATATCGCGCTTGGAGATCAGAGTGGGATTGTCGGAAACCCATTTAAGGATTTGTTCTTTGGTAGGTAATTTCTTCATTTAAATGCCTGTAAAGGGCTGATTGCGGCAAGATCTGTGGCATTATCCACATCGTCCAGCGTTGCGATCAGGGAATAAGTGAGGTTGGGAATTGTTCCCAGCGTATCAGATAAGGCGTGCCGGGTCGACCAGCGCACACCAGTGAACAGCGATATGGGCGTAGGCGCCGCACGTTTCAAGCCAATAAGCCAATAGCCACCATCGCCGGCCGGGCCAAAAACGGCTTCATGTGAGCCTAATGCGGCGAAAGCGGTCCTTATATGGCCTTTGGTAATGCCCGGGATATCGGCCCCGATGATCACCACTGGGCCGGGTGGCAAGGTGTCAAATACCCGCCCCATGCGCGTGCCAAGGTTGCCCTGCCCCTGTGGAATGCGCGGCAAATAGGCGGGCCAGACACGCGAGGTTAGGCCTTCGCGGTCAGGTGAGACCGCCAGAATGGTTTGCCAGCGCGGGCTTGTGATCCGGCGCATGAGCCGCGTACTTTGGTGACGAAACCACCATGCGGCCTGCACCATGCCAATACCTGCCCCCAGCCGGGTTTTGACGCGGCCCGGATGTGGCTCTTTCAGCATCACGACCAGGCGCGCCTGATAGCGACTTTCAGGTGAAATAGGCACTGATAATCCGGGTGTAGATTGCTTTGAGTTGGTGAATTTGTGCCACCTCGACTCGCTCATCAACCTGATGCATGGTTTTACCCACAAGGCCAAACTCGACCACCGGGCAGTGATCCTTGACAAAGCGCGCATCCGAGGTGCCGCCGGAGGTCGATAATACTGGTGTGATGCCGGTCTCACGCTGAACCGCCTCCGCCACAAGGTCTGACAAAGCGCCGGGTGGCGTTATGAAGCTCTCGCCCGAGATTTTGGTTTTCATGCTAAACTCAATATCGGTCTCGGAGGCGACCTTATCTGCTTCCTGACGCAGCCATGCGGTGATGCCTTCAGAGGATTGGCTATCATTGAAGCGGATATTAACCGTGGCGCGACACGTGGCGGCGATGACATTTGTGGCGGGGTTTCCCGTATCAAAGGTGGTAACTGCAAGGGTGGAGGCATCAAAGTGCGCCGTGCCGTCATCTAGTATATGGGCATCAAGTCGCGCCATCAGGCGGGCCAGAGCCGGCACCGGGTTGCGCGCACGATGCGGATAAGCCGCGTGGCCCTGTACGCCATTTGCCGTGAAAAATGCGGTCATAGAGCCGCGCCGCCCGATTTTTATCATCTCGCCCATATGATTAGGGCAGGTCGGCTCGCCCACCAAGCAGGCAGACATGGCCTCGCCTTCATCTGCCATCCAATCGAGAATAGCCGTG
>CAYNXK010000039.1:0-13701 GCA_964401125.1 uncultured Aliiroseovarius sp. | reverse complement strand
GAGGCGCGCGAAACATTGATAAGGTACGCAACGTCTCGCCTTATCCCTGCCTCAGCCTCTCATGGATTGCCGTGCAATCCACTGACGGCCAACGGGTATAAGGCGAGACGCTTTAGGTGGCGGGATGAGGTGACAGGTAACGTCTATTGAATGAATATCCGCTCCGGGCCATGCTCGGGGCGGATTTTTTTGACAATTTGTCGCAGTTGAGATTGCCCCAGCCCCCTTAGCGCACTAGAACCATTGTAATTCGGTGGCAAAAAGCCCTCTTTTTCACGCCGGAATTGAAAAACAGGGAGAGTTCTATGGCAGACGCAGCCGTCCAAAGCCATGACCACGAAGATAGCCGCAGTTTTTTCACGCGCTGGTTCATGTCCACCAACCACAAAGATATTGGTGTATTGTACCTGTTCGTGTCAGGTGCTGTCGGATTTATCGCGGTAAGCTTCACCGTTTATATGCGCCTTGAGCTGATGGAGCCGGGGGTGCAGTATATGTGCATCGAGGGCATGCGCTTCATTGCTGATGCCGCCGCGACTTGCACACCAAATGGCCATCTCTGGAATGTTTTGATCACCTATCACGGTGTGTTGATGATGTTCTTTGTGGTCATTCCGGCGTTATTTGGCGGTTTTGGCAACTATTTCATGCCCTTGCAGATTGGCGCGCCTGACATGGCGTTTCCGCGCATGAACAACCTGAGCTTCTGGATGTATGTGGCAGGCGTATCGCTTGGCGTCGCCTCGATGCTCAGCCCCGGTGGCGATAACCAGCTTGGCGCAGGCGTCGGTTGGGTTATGTATGCGCCGCTATCCACCTTTGAGGATGGCTATGCCATGGATCTGGCGATTTTTGCGGTGCATATGTCGGGGGCCAGTTCTATATTGGGTGCCATCAACATCATCACCACATTTCTGAACATGCGCGCGCCGGGCATGACCATTTTCAAGGTGCCGCTGTTTGCCTGGTCAGTTTTCATTACCGCCTGGCTGATTCTGCTGGCCCTGCCGGTGCTGGCCGGGGCCATCACCATGCTGCTGACCGATCGAAATTTCGGCACTACCTTCTTCGACCCGGCCGGCGGGGGGGACCCGGTACTTTACCAACATATCCTGTGGTTTTTCGGTCACCCGGAAGTTTACATCGTGGTCCTACCCGGCTTCGGTCTGGTCAGCCACGTATTTGCTACTTTCTCGCGTAAGCCGGTATTTGGCTACCTGCCTATGGTCTGGGCGATGATCGCCATTGGCGCGCTGGGCTTCGTGGTCTGGGCGCACCATATGTATACGGTGGGCATGAGCTTGACCCAGCAGAGCTATTTCATGCTGGCAACCATGGTCATCGCGGTGCCTACCGGCATCAAGGTGTTCTCGTGGATTGCTACCATGTGGGGTGGCTCGATTGAATTCAAAACCCCAATGCTGTTTGCCATCGGCTTTCTGATGCTGTTCACTATGGGTGGTGTGACCGGCGTTGTCCTAAGTCAGGCCGGGGTCGACCGGCTGTATCATGATACCTATTATGTGGTGGCACATTTCCACTACACCATGTCGATGGGAGCGGCCTTCACCATCTTTGCCGGCATCTACTTCTGGATCGGCAAAATGTCGGGCCGGCAATACCCGGAATGGGCCGGAAAACTGCATTTCTGGATGTTCTTCATCGGTGTCAACATCACCTTCTTCCCGCAGCACTTTCTGGGTCGCCAAGGCATGCCACGTCGCTATATCGACTACCCGGAGGCCTTTGCTCTCTGGAATTATGTATCAAGCTGGGGTGCGTTCCTATCCTTCGCCTCGTTCCTTCTGTTCATCGGCATCATCTTCTACACGCTTCTGGCGGGCAAAAGGATCACCGAGAACAATTACTGGAACGAATATGCCGACACGCTGGAATGGACCCTGCCCTGCCCACCGCCAGAACACACGTTTGAACAACTTCCGAAGCAGGAGGATTGGGACAGGCAGCCGGGACAGGGGCATAGCCATTAACCATGCCTTGGGAATGGGACATAAAGCCAAGCGAGGCCCCGGTATCTGCCGGGGCCTTTTCATATGCGGCAGGCAATGCCCCTCTGGCGCGCCTGCACCTCTGGCCTTATCGCTCGCTGCCGCGCCGGGGTTTTGTCATTGTCATTGGCGGGGCCTTCGCAGTGCTGATCATCCCGGAACTGGCACTGCTCGGCTCTCCCGTGGTCTGGGGCATTCTGCCCTTCGCCATGTTCGTGCTGTGGCTGTTGTGGTTTTTTCTGGAGAAAAGCTATCGCGACGGTGAGATCATCGAAGAGCTGTCAATTTGGTCCGACCATATCCACCTCAGCCGCACCGGGCCGCGCGCATGCTATCAGGAATGGCAGGCCAACCCTTATTGGGTCACACTAGCCCTGCACAAAAGCGGCGGGCCAGTAGCAAATTACCTGACCCTGAAAGGTAATGGGCGCGAGGTCGAGCTTGGGGCGTTTCTCCATGCGGATGAACGGGTGCCACTCTGCGAAACTCTGCGCCGACTACTAGAAAAAAACTGTCAATCGCACAGCCCTGAAGCATAAAAGGCCTGGCATGCGCTCCTCCCCGGCAATCCCCCGGGCACCCCCCGACTGGCAATGTTAGCATCGTGGGGGGCAGTGCCATCTTTTACAAATGGCCGACAAAGTGATGTTTCTGTTTCAAGGAAACTTGGACACGCATTATTACCCCTCTAGCCCGGCAGCTTTGCGCCGGGAAATATTACTGTCCCGGTCATTTACGCCCAACAACCTGGCAATCAGGCGCATCAGAGAATCTTCCTCATTGGCCCGGCCGCCATCGGCCAGCACCACCTGCCAGGCCGCAGCCACAACTGCCTCACGCTCCTCATAAGGCACGGCATCCTTGATGATGCGGGTGAAGCGCACCGTATCGGGGGCTTCTTCTTCCAGCAATTCGGCCTCACGGCGTAGTTCATTGGTGGCCGTGGCATTAAGCCCATAGCGTGTGGCCAAAATATTTTCGATCTGGTTGATTTCAACCTGAGCATAATCGCCATCTGAGCGCGCGATGCGCACCAGTAAGGCGCTCAGAGCAAGGCGTGCATCTTCAGGCTTCAGGGGGGCGGGGCCAGAAAGCGTGGATGTACTGGCGAGGCGCTTGAGGAGAGATGCAAACATAAGTCTCATATAAGGCTGTTAGATGTGTTTGCCCAGCAGGTTGTGGGTTTCTGGCCTGATGTTTTGAATTCAGTGTTTTCGGTTGCCGGATAGCCCCGGCTGGTATCAGGGGCTGTCATAGCCTTCAATAATTATCAGATCACCGCTGCTAACAGGGTCGCGCAGGGCTTTGGCTGCCTGATATTCTTGGCTGTCATAGCAGGCCAGAGCATCGGCGTAGCTGGGAAATTCAATCACTACATTGCGGCTTCGGCTGGCACCTTCGCGGGTTTCAAACCTACCGCCGCGCACCAGAAACTTTGCCTTGAACCTGGCAAAGACGGCGGCGTTAGCCGCGACGTATTCCATGTAAGCATCCAGATCGTCTACATCAATCCGGCCAATCCAATAGCCTTTTTGCATCGCATTTCTCCCTTTCAGACAAGTCGCTCAACATCAATCGCTGCGCGGATGAAGTCTGCAAATAAAGGGGCGGGCGCAAAGGGTTTTGACTTCAGCTCCGGGTGAAACTGCACCCCGATGAACCACGGGTGATCTGTCCATTCAACAATTTCTGGCAAAGCCCCATCCGGCGACATGCCAGAAAACTTCAGCCCATGCGCCTCCAGTTGCGCACGGTATTTCACATCCACCTCATAGCGGTGGCGGTGGCGCTCTTCTATCTCGTTCTTGCCATAAACTTCCGCCACTTTCGAGCCTTCAGCCAGCATCGCCGTATAGGCGCCCAACCGCATGGTGCCGCCCTTGTTGTCGCTCTTTTTTCGGGTCACTTTGAAATTACCCTGCACCCATTCTTTCAGGTGGTAAACAACTGGGGTAAAGCGGCTTTCTCCGGCCTCACTATCAAATTCCTCGCTGCCAGCATCTTTAATTCCGGCCAGATTACGGGCAGCCTCGATTACCGCCATCTGCATGCCCAGACAAATGCCAAGATACGGCACTTTGTGTTCCCGTGCAAACTGGGCGGCACGAATTTTTCCCTCGGTGCCGCGCTCGCCAAAGCCGCCCGGCACCAAAATGGCATGAAAGCCTTCCAGATACGGGCCGGGGTCTTCGTTCTCAAAAACTTCGGCGTCTACCCACTGGGCCTTCACCCGCACCCGGTTGGCCATACCGCCATGGGTCAGCGCCTCGGCTATGCTCTTGTAGGCGTCTGTGTGAGCCACGTATTTGCCAACGATTGCCACCCGCACTTCGCCCTCGGCATTGTGAATGCGGTCTTCCACATCGCGCCAACGGGCAAGGTCTGGCTTGGGTGCCGGGCTGATGCGAAAGGCGTCCAACACCGCCTGATCGAGGCCAACATTGTGGTAGGCCATGGGGGCCTCATAGATCGACTTTAGATCATAGGCCGGGATCACCGCTTCATGGCGCACATTGCAGAACAGAGCAATTTTAGCGCGTTCCTTTTCCGGAATTTCATGCTCGGAGCGGCAAACCAGAATATTCGGGGCAATGCCGATCGATCGCAGTTCTTTGACCGAGTGCTGGGTTGGCTTGGTCTTCAATTCTTTTGCTGCTGCCAGATAGGGAACCAACGTCAGATGCATGAAAATACACTGATCACGCCCCTTGTCCTGGCTGAACTGGCGGATTGCCTCGAAGAAGGGCAGCGCCTCGATGTCGCCGACTGTGCCACCGATTTCACACAACATGAAGTCAACCTCACCATCACCAATATTGATGAAGTCCTTGATTTCATTTGTAACATGCGGAATGACTTGAATGGTTTTACCAAGGTAGTCACCGCGCCGCTCTTTCTCTAGAACCGTCGAATAAATCCGCCCTGAGGAGACAGAATCACTGCTGCGCGCTGAAACTCCGGTAAACCGCTCGTAATGGCCTAGGTCGAGATCGGTCTCGGCACCATCATCGGTGACAAAAACTTCGCCGTGCTCAAATGGGCTCATGGTGCCGGGGTCAACGTTTAGATACGGGTCAAGTTTGCGCAACCGCACACTATAACCACGCGCCTGCAAAAGCGCGCCTAAAGCTGCCGAGGTCAAGCCCTTTCCAAGGGAAGAAACCACACCGCCGGTAATAAAAATATAACGCGCCATAGGCCTGACTGCCCCCCGTGATTATGTTGTTTTGTGAAAAAACCCGCTTGCGCGAATCCATACCTCACGGGGTTTGAGTCATAACCGGATTCGCGTGCTTGTGCAATGGTGCCCCAAGATGATGCGGCAAAACAACCACCTGCATCAAGGTCTGGTAGCTATAGTCAGTCGGCCCGTGGTGGCGCTACTGGCTCTTCTGCTGTGGGCGGCATCAAGTTTTCAATATTCGGTAAAGCTAGATTGCCAAGCGGGTCGGCGGGGGAGCTGGTTTCAGTCCCATCACCAATAACCGAGCCGCTGGCTGCTTTTTGCGCCGCAAGAATGGTCAGGGTCACCGAGGTGATGATGAAGCAAATCGCCAAAAACCAGGTGATCTTTCCCATAGCCGTTGCCGTCCCACGGGTCGATACACCACCGCCGCCGCCACCGCCGCCACCAATACCAAGCCCCCCGCCCTCAGAGCGTTGCAGCAATACGATACCAATCAGCGAAAGTGACAGGATCAGGTGAATGATGAGGATGACATTTTCCATGGAGTATTGCCCAAATTTCCCAACGCTGGTTTATCTGTCCGAGGTATCTATGCGCTGACCGGCCCGCCCGCAACCCCCTAGCCTTTTTATTCAACGGGGTAGTCATCTACATCATACTGCCCGATAGGGCACGGCGCATGATGGACCAACGGAGACCAATGCCCACCAAACCCAAGGTAAAAAACTGGAAAAACAATATGCCGATACCAAACCCGCTTTACAAGAAATGCACCAAATGGGTGGCCCATGTTCAGCGCTGCATTCGGTGCTGCGGCGAAATAGTGGTTTCACCGCCCGCTCCCTGCCGCTATACGGGCGCGGAATTTCCTTCAGTTCGGAGTTATGTGTAATGGCAAATGTCGTGGTGGTTGGCGCCCAATGGGGCGATGAAGGCAAGGGCAAGATAGTTGACTGGCTGTCTGAGCGCGCAGATGTAATCGCGCGCTTTCAGGGCGGGCACAACGCCGGCCATACGTTGGTGATTGATGGTAAGGTCTACAAATTGCATGCGCTGCCTTCGGGGCTGGTACGTGGCGGCAAGCTTTCTATCATTGGCAATGGCGTGGTGCTTGACCCGTGGAACCTGCTTAAGGAAATATCAGGATTGCGCGAGCAAGGCGTTGAAATAACGCCTGAAACCTTGATGATTGCTGAAAATACCCCCCTTATTTTGCCGTTTCATGGCGAGCTTGACCGGGCCCGTGAAGACCAGAACGCCGTGGCTAAGATTGGCACGACGGGGCGCGGCATTGGCCCCGCCTATGAAGACAAGGTGGGGCGGAGGGTGATCCGGGTTGCCGACCTTGCAGATGAGGCAACGTTGACTTTGCGGGTTGATCGGGCGCTGGTACATCACAACGCCCTGCGCAAGGGGCTGGGGCTTCCGGCCATTGACCGTGATGCCCTGATTGCCAGCTTAAAAGAAATCGCCCCGGCCATTCTGGAATATGCCGGGCCGGTCTGGAAGGTGATGAACGAGGCGCGCAAGGCCGGCAAGCGCATCTTGTTTGAGGGCGCACAGGGAGCGCTTTTAGATGTAGATTTTGGCACTTACCCCTTTGTTACCTCTTCAAACGTGATTGCCGGGCAGGCCGCCACCGGCACCGGCGTTGGCCCAGGCGCAATTGATTTCGTGCTAGGTATCGTAAAAGCCTATACTACAAGGGTGGGCGAGGGGCCGTTTCCCACCGAGCTTGACGATGCTGACGGCCAAAAGCTGGGCGAGCGTGGCCATGAATTTGGCACCACTACCGGGCGCAAACGCCGGTGTGGCTGGTTTGATGCGGTGCTGGTGCGCCAGACCTGCGCCACCTCCGGCGTCAATGGCATCGCCCTGACCAAGCTTGATGTGCTTGATGGCTTTGACGAGTTAAAAATATGTGTGGCTTATGAGCTGGATGGCAAAACCCTTGATTACCTGCCCACCGCCGCCGATGAGCAGGCCCGCGTGCGGCCGGTTTATGAAAGCGTGGAGGGCTGGCAGGGCACCACCGAGGGCGCACGTAGCTGGGCTGAGCTGCCAGCTGCCGCCATCAAATATGTGCGCCGCATTGAGGAGCTGATCGAATGTCCGGTGGCGATGCTCTCAACCTCGCCCGAACGTGAGGACAGCATCCTTGTTGCTGACCCGTTTGCGGATTGATCTGGCAAAGTAGGCAAGGCATTTAGTTTGACTTGCAGCCGAGTTTACCCCAAATTCAGGCACGTTCGGCCCGGCATTTCTCTAGAAACGGAATAATCTTATATGGCCTTTTCCTACAAAACCCGCAAACGCCTTTCACTGCTGATTTTGCTGGTTGGCATGCCGCTTTACATCATTATTGCGGTGAATGTGGTCGGCTTGTTCGACCGCCCACCCTTCCTGCTGGAGCTTTTTATCTATGTCAGTTTGGGTATTGCCTGGATATTGCCGTTTAAGAGCATTTTTCTTGGTGTTGGCGCGCCTGACCCGGATGCGGACCCGGATAGCTACCCGCAGGACCCGCCGCCTTATGATCCGGTGCCGCCAACAAACCCAGAGAATGACAAAGAAAAGGCGGAGTAAACCGAGGTCCACTCCGCCTTGCACTGGTTACGAACCTCTTGGTTCAGGTGCCAAAGGTCAGGCTCTGGCACGCTCCTGATCCGGTCGAAAGCGGCTGCTTTCGGAGATTTTGAACTGGCCACGTTGTATTTTAGTAATCACGCCCTGCCGAATCAATTTGCCAAAGGCGCGCAGCCCGTCTTCCCGGCTGAGATTGCTGCCCGGCATATTTTTCAGCGCCATTTTCATAATTTGTGGGCGCGAGAATACTTCCTGACCCTTAACAAAAGTTTGATATGCGGCAGCCGCTTCCAGAAATTCGGCTATGTCCCCGGCACCTGCCTGAGCAGCAAATTTGCCAAAGCCACTGGTTGCGTCTGACGCGGCCTCTGTATCTTCGGAAAGCTCCGCTTCAGCCGCAGGTTTGACAATGCGGCGCGGGCGGATTGTTTTGGGCAGGGTTTGCCCGGTTTCGGCCTTTTCTTCAGCTTGAGCCTCATCCACACGTTGCTCCGATACCAGCACCAAGGGCGCCAGACGGCGTGAAGCCTGCCCGCTTCCGGCACCCAGCCGGCGCGGGCGTACCACGCGCGCCAGATCTTCACGATAGTTGCCCTGTATGTCCTCAGCAGTATCTTTTATTGAGGGGTCACCTACTTCACTATCAGCGCGGTTAGCCTGAACGGCAGCGCGCAGGTGGGCGATTGATGTACGTTTCTGGTTGGCTTCGTCGCTTTCAATTTTGGTATTGGTTTGTGCAAGAATGCGGTCCAGAGATTCGGCACCGGAAATCTCGGCGTCGTCAAAAGCGGTAAGGGCTTGCGCTGTATCCTGAGTATCATCTGTTTCAGCTTCAGCTTCCACATCAAGCTCTACCTGCGTGCCCGCATCGCGCTCCACTTCGGCCAATTCCGCCATCAAGGCGGCTTCGTCCTCCGGTGACAGCATCGAATCACCTTCACCCATATCTTCCGGCTCAGCAGGCTTCACCTCAGCCCGGCGCACCTTGACCACACGGGCAATTGCCATAGGCGGCGACAATTTTTCTTTTGCAAAGACATTTTCATCTTCAAAGTCATCATCTTCAAAGTCGCTGTCATCTGCAAGCGCGCCAATATTTTCCAGCTCCAAAGTCTCGGCAGATATCTCTTTCTGGGCGTCCTCTTCAGGGGCCTCTGCCTCATCAGCAGCAAGAACCGCTGACAGGTCCGCAATCAGGCTATCGTCAGCTTCCTCGTTCCCGGTTGCGGCCTCAATATCTGTGCCGGCTTCAGCTTCAAACTCCACGAACTCTTCAGCTTCAAAAGCATCATCAGCAAAGGTTTCTGCCTCTGTCTCCGGCTCCACTTCAGTTGGCGTAAGGTCAGGTTGCGAAACTTCAGCATAAAAGTCATCACTCAGACCATCTTCAAGCTCTTCGCTGGGTTTGCCATCGGGTTTGCCACTGGCGCGCTGGTCAACCACCGCGCGGATGCGCTGAAGTTTTGCGGCAATAGAATCGCCCTCCAGATCAATATCTTGCACAGGTTCTGCCTTGATTTCTATATCGGCTACCTGGGCTGTGGGCTTATAGGCTGGGGTCTCTTCATCAGGATACTTTTGAAATGCAGCCTCAGAGACAGGTATAACCTCAGTCTCAACGACAGCCTCAGCCTCAACCTCAACCTCGTCGGGTTTAGTGGCAGGTTGGGTGGTCTCGGCCTCTGCAAGCAGAACTTCGCCGGCAACCAAAGTGGCCGCCTGCGCCGGAGTATCCGAGCTGGCCTGACGCAAGACAACGCTGTTGTCCTCAATGCGGGCCTCTACCCGCTGCTTGATTTCGCGCTCGGCAATACGGTGCAGCATTTCTGCATCCGGTATTGGCGGCTCGGCACCAAAATAGCGGTCGCCTGCGGCAAGATCACGGAAATACTCCGCAATCGAACGCATGGTCGAAAACGGGTCATCAAAACCCTCAAGTGTGCACGAGAATGTGCCATATGATACCGTGAGAATTTTACTCTCGCTCACCATCTTCTACTCGCTTTCTCCCCCGATCCAGCAAGGTTATGTTTACCACGTACTGGTTCTTAAAATCGCACAATTCCACGAAATTTGCGGTATTTTTTCGCGGCAAGAATGTGTTCTGTTTCCAGTTTGGATACAATATAAGGCATGAAAAGCATGAATTTCCAATTTCGCAACAATGTCACCGTGTTAGGTGGGGGGGAGTGTAGCCGCAAAACCCTTGAGGAATCCTTGACGCTGGCGCCAAACTTGGTTGCAGCCGATGGCGGCGCTGGGGTGGCGCTGAGATTCGGACATCTGCCGGAGCTGGTTATCGGCGATATGGATTCTCTTGATTCGGCCACGCGCGCCGCCTTGCCGCCGGGCATTTTGCACCGCGTCAGTGAACAAGACAGCACCGATTTTGATAAAATACTGGGTCTTGTACAGGCACCGCTATTGCTTGGGGTTGGCTTCATGGGTGCCCGGCTGGACCATGAGCTTGCCTGCCTCAACAGCCTCGTGCGCCATGTCCGGCAAAAGTGCATTTTACTGGGCGAGACCGACATTTGTTTTCATGTGCCAGAGAAACTGATCCTGACCTTGCCCCCCGGCATGCGGTTTTCGCTGTTTCCGCTGGCAGAGATTATTGCGGATGCCGAGGGGTTGGCCTATCCGGTCAAGGCGCTCAGGTTCAGCCCTTGGCAGCGGACCGGCACTTCTAATGCGGTCAGCGCCGGCGGGCAGGTACGGCTGCGCTTTAATGCGCCCGGCATGCTGGTAATCCTGCCCCGCGCGGCTCTGACGGCAGCAATTGCGGCCCTGAGCTGAGGCAAGGCCGGCAATGGGGCAACTTCAGCAGGCGCGCAGCTTCAGCAATTGGGTACATTCACCGCCAGCCCGCCCAGCGAGGTTTCCTTGTACCGCTCGCTCATGTCACGCCCGGTTTCAAACATCGTGCGGATGCAGGCATCCAGCGACACAATATGGTGGCCATCGCCGCGCAAAGCCAGTGAGGCCGCCGCCACCGCCTTCACCGCCCCTAGCCCGTTGCGTTCAATGCAAGGGACCTGCACCAGCCCCTTGACCGGGTCGCAGGTCAGGCCAAGATGATGCTCCAGCGCAATTTCGGCGGCATTCTCAATCTGTGCCGGGCTGCCCCCCAATACCGCCCCCAGCCCGGCCGCAGCCATGGCTGCGGCGGCGCCGATTTCTGCCTGACAGCCAGCCTCGGCCCCGGAAATTGATGCATTGTGTTTGATCAGCCCGCCAATCGCCGCCGCAGTCAGCAGGAATTCCGGCACCCGCGCCCGTGTTGCCCCAGGCACATGGTCAAGCCAGTAGCGGATCACTGAAGGCACCACCCCGGCCGCGCCATTTGTGGGGGCCGTGACCACTTGGCCGCCGGCGGCATTTTCCTCATTTACGGCTATGGCGTATACGTTCAGCCAGTCGGTAACCGTGTGGGGGGCGGTCAGGTTCAACCCGCGTTCGACCAACAGCTGCTGGTGAATAGTGTAGGCCCGGCGCCTCACCTCCAGCCCGCCAGGCAGGATGCCCTCGGCGCATAGCCCGCGCGTAATGCAGGCATCCATCACCTCCCATATCCGTGCCAGACCGCTATCGAGGTTGTGCGCTCTGCCATGGTGCAGTTCATTGGCGCGCTTCATTTGGGTAATGCTCTTGCCGGATTTTTGCGCCATTGCCAGCATGGTGGTAGCCTTGTCAAACGGATAAGGGTGGCTGGCGGTATCGTGCATGGCCGACTGTGCGGCGCGGGCCTGTTCCGCCTCGGTTACCACAAAGCCGCCGCCGATAGAATAATAGGTCTCCTGTACCAGAGCATCGCCCTGATTGTCGGTGGCCATCAATGTCATGCCATTGGTGTGGCCGGGCAGGGGGTGATTGTAGTCAAACACCAGATCATGGTCGGGATCGAACACCATACGCGGCAGGCTATGGGGATGTACGGCTTTCTCGGCCCTGATCTGGTGCAGCGCTGCCCCGGCCAGATCCGCATCATAGGTTTCCGGCTTGAAGCCTGCCAGACCCAGGGTGATGGCGCGGTCAGTAGCGTGGCCGATGCCGGTGAAGGCAAGGCTTCCGTGCAAGGAGGCGCGCAGCCCGACTGGCTGAAGGGGAGATGCACGCAGCAGATCAAGAAATCGCCCAGCTGCCAGCATCGGCCCCATCGTATGGGACGATGAGGGCCCAACGCCAATTTTGAACATATCAAAAACTGATAGAAACATTTCTGGCCTTGCGCAGGTTTCAGCTAAGCCACCCTGCCATAGATACAAGTGCCGTGGCGACCTGAAAAATGACAAGTTTCAGGTTAAAGTAGTCCACCCGGTACTTCGCATCAGAGAATGCGCGAAATACTTTAATCCGGTCTTGTCAGGATGAATGTGGCGGCGGCGGTAAGGCTAACCGCTTGCAGGGCCAGCACCCAGACCGGCAACGCCATGATCAGGCTGATGGTAAAGACTAGCACCATGGCCCCAACACCCATGATTTTGGCGCGCCGCGAAATGGCCCCGCGGGTTTCCCAATCACGGATCGGTGGGCCAAATCTTTGATGGTTCATCAGCCACATGCGCACCCGTGGCGAGCCTTTGGAAAAGGCAAAAGCCGCCACCAGCATGAACGGTGTTGTCGGCAGGACAGGCAGCACAACTCCGATCACCCCAAGGCTAAACGAGGCCCAGCCCAAAGCGATATAAAATATTCTTCTCATTATTGCGCCTTAGCTGAATACCGGGATTATAGCCTGACGACAATTTTGATTATGATGCCAGGCTATAAGTTATTGAACGCGCGCGCATGCTTCATGAATTTTGCAATCAAATTCACTCCCCTGCGCTATACTATGGCAAGTTGGGGCATGGCCCTGTGAAGTCAAGTGAGCATTAAAGTGTTTTGCGCATTCTCTGATGCGAAATTCCGGGCGAAAGGCTTCGGACACGGACAGGGCCAATTCAGGTGGCATATGTTGAGGGAGGTACAAAAACTCTGGCTGAACCGGAGCACCCATTTCATTTCCCCTCTCGCCCCCGGCGCAATTGTTTTCTATAAACAGCCAAGTCAAAGAGGAGCATCACCATGTCTGGGGAATTGTCACCAATAGATACCGCCAAATTTGTTGCCGCCAAGCGGGCGGTTGAGTTTGTTGAAGACGGCATGCGGGTTGGCATGGGCACCGGCTCCACCGCGGCCTGGATGGTACGTTGCCTAGGCGAGCTGGTGCGCGACGAGGGGCTGAAAATTACCGGTGTGCCAACTTCAAGCCGTACCGCCGAGTTGGCGCGGCAGGTGGGCATAAAAGTGGTCTCGCTTGATGAAGCCCGCTGGCTTGACGTGACTATTGATGGCGCCGACGAGTTTGATGACGATCTGTGCCTGATCAAGGGCGGCGGCGGCGCGCTTCTGCAGGAGAAACTCGTGGCCACCGCTTCAGACCAGATGATTGTTATCGCTGACCCTTCCAAACATGTGGAGCATCTGGGGGCATTTCCTTTGCCGGTCGAGATTATTCCGTTCGGCTGGCAGACCACCAAGGCACTGATCGAGGAAATGCTGATCTCGCTTGATGTGCTCGGTCAGGCGGCCACATTGCGCATGAATGGTGACGCCCCTTACGTGACCGATGAGGGCAATTACATTCTTGATCTGCACCTCAAGCGCATCGCCAATCCCCGGCAACTTTCACTGGTGCTCAATCAGGTGCCGGGGCTGGTTGAAAACGGGCTGTTCATTGATATTTGTGACATCATAGTTATTGGCCATGGAAGCGGCAAGGTTGAGATCGTCGACATTAATGAAGGCACCCGTGAGGAAGACCAGATCGACTTTGCCGATGCCGAAAATATGTTTGCCGATATCTGAGAGCCCTGAAGCTTTCTAGGCTCAGGACTCGTTAAATCCAGAATATAACAAAGGCAGCGATACAAATTG
>CAYNXK010000038.1:2277-13768 GCA_964401125.1 uncultured Aliiroseovarius sp. | reverse complement strand
CCGCGCCGATCTGGCGGCTCTGGGCATCAAAATGGATGTGTTTTATAGCGAAAAATCGCTGTATGGCTCGGGCCGGATCGAGGCGGCGATTGAGGATCTTAACGCCAAGGGGCTGATCTACAAGGGCACGCTGGAGCCACCCAAGGGCAAGATGCCCGATGATTGGGAGCCGCGTGTGCAGACCCTGTTCCGCTCAACAGCCCATGGCGATGATGTGGACAGGCCCATCATGAAGTCAGACGGATCCTGGACCTATTTTGCGCCCGATATTGCCTACCATTATGATAAGGTTTCCAGAGGCTTCGACCAGCTTATTGATGTGTTCGGCGCTGACCATGGCGGCTATGTCAAACGCATGAAGGCCGCGGTTTCGGCGCTTTCAGAGAGCCGCGTGCCCCTTGATGTCAAGCTGACGCAACTGGTGCGGCTGTACAAAGATGGCGTGCCTTTCAAGATGTCAAAACGCGCTGGTAACTTCGTGACCCTGCGTGATCTGGTCGATCAGGTTGGGGCTGATGTTACCCGTTTTGTCATGCTGACCCGCAAAAATGACGCACCGCTTGATTTTGACTTCTCACAAGTGCTGGAGCAAAGCCGGGATAACCCGGTTTTCTATGTGCAATACGCCCATGCGCGGGTGCGCTCGGTGCTGCGCAAGGCCGAGGCCATGGGGGTCAGCGCACCGTCGGACTCTGCCATCTCTGATGCCGCCGAACTTGCGCTGGCTAAAAAACTGGCCGAATGGCCGCGCCTTGTTGAGATTGCCGCCCGTACTCACGAGCCGCATCGGGTGGCTTTTTATCTCTATGATCTGGCCGGAGATTTCCATGCTTTATGGAACCGTGGCAACGACAATCCGGCGCTGAGGTTCCTTCAGGAGGGCGATGCGGCTGCCACATCGGCAAAAATCGCCCTGCCGATGGCCGTTAACGTTGTTATTTCTGCAGGTCTTGGTATTCTAGGCGTAACACCAGCCGAGGAAATGCGCTGATAACAAGCGCAGCCCGGCAGGTTTGCCCCCAAGGTCGGGGCAATGAGGCAAAGCAGTGAACGGACCGGGGGGCAGCCTCGGCTCCGGCGGAAAGGCAGGCATGACACAGGTAGATTGGGGCAAGGCGCAGGCGCATGAAGCGCATCCGGGCGCGCCTGCAAGGCAGGAAGCCGCACCCCGGCAGGGCAGCGGCTCGTTCATGAATATCATTGGCGCGGTGCTTTCACTGGCGCTTCTGGCCGGGCTTGGTGTCTGGGGCTACAAATTGGCGGTGCGCGATGTAACCGGCGTGCCGATTGTGCGCGCCCTTGAGGGACCTATGCGCATTCAGCCCGATGATCCGGGCGGGGAAACTGCAGCATTTCAGGGCTTTTCCGTAAACGATATTCCGTCTGAAGGGCAAGCTCAGGCTCCGGCAGACCGGCTGGAACTGGCCCCGCGCAATACCCGGCTGCAACCGGAAGATATTCCGGCCAACCCGAATACACAGGTTTCAGCCCTGATCCCTGACGAGAATGCCCCGGATCAAATAGAAGTTTCGGCACAGGCTGATCTACTGGCTGAGAATGAGCAACCTTTGGTTGATGATCTGACGCAGGTAACCCCCATCTCTTCAAACCTAACTCAGGAGGTGGTCAATCAGGTGGTAGCCGCCCTGGTGCTTGGCCCAGAGATCATTGCAGCGTCAGCGCCCGGCATTGCCAGCTCGCCCCGCCCGCGGCTCAGGCCCTCAGACTTTTCCCAGCGGGTTTCCACAACACAAGCGGCACAAGCGGCACAGGCGGCTATTCCTGACGGGACTGACGGAGGTGATGGTGCGGCGGCCAGCACCCCGGCTTCGCTGGCTGTAGTCGAGATTGCCGCCGCCGACATCCCCGTTGGCACAAGGCTGGTACAGCTTGGCGCCTTTGACAGCCCTGAAGTTGCCCGCAGCCAATGGGCGGCGCTGAGTGTTAGGTTTGAGGATTATATGGCTGGCAAAACCAGAGTGATCCAGCAGGCAAGTTCTGGCGGAAAAGACTTCTATCGTCTGCGGGCGTTGGGTTTTGACGACCATTCTCAAGCGCGCCGGTTCTGTGCCGTTCTGATGGCTGACCGGGCGGCCTGCATTCCTGTAGTCACCCGCTAGGCCATGGCGGGTCAGGGCGCTTATATCCTGGGTTGTAGTGACCTGACGCTTGGCCCGGATGAAGCCGCGTTCCTGCGTGAGGCAAACCCCTGGGGCTTTATCCTGTTTGGCCGCAACGTGGCCAACCCGGAGCAACTCAGGGCGCTGACCTCTGCCTTGCGCGAGGCTGTAGGGCGGAATGCGCCGATCTTTATTGATCAAGAGGGCGGCCGGGTCGCACGCATGACGCCGCCGCATTGGCGCGATTGGCTGCCGCCGCTTGAGCAGGTCAGACTAAACAAAAAAAACGCTGTGCGCGCCATGTATCTGCGCTACCGGCTGATTGCCGATGAGTTACGCGCAGTGGGAATTGACGGCAATTGCGCCCCACTGGCTGACATTGCCAACACCGACACCCACCCGGTTCTGAAAAACCGCTGCTACGGCGAAGATGTGGTACAGGTTGCCGAAATTGCCGGTATGGTGGCGCAGGCGCTGCTGGATGGCGGGGTGCTGCCGGTGGTCAAACATATCCCGGGCCATGGCCGTGCCAAGCAGGACAGCCACAAGGAATTGCCCCGTGTCGGCACCAAATTCAAGACGCTGCGCTGGTCTGATTTCATGGCCTTTGAGCCGCTCTCAGGCATGCCTATCGCCATGACGGCGCATGTGGTTTATAGTGATATTGACGCCAGACGCCCGGCCACAACTTCGCCCGAAGTAATTGCCTTGATCCGCAGAGAGCTTGGCTTTAACGGGCTGTTGATCAGTGATGATATTTCCATGTCGGCGCTTGAAGGCCCATGGGCACGCGCAGCCGTGCGGCTCTGGATGCGGGCTGTGACATGATCCTGCATTGCAATGGTGAGCGCACCGAAATGGAGGCAGTAATCGCCGCCTGCGGGCTCATGTCACCGCAAGCACAAGCCCGCGCCGATAAAGCCATCTTCTGGCGCCACAACCCGGACCCCATTGACATTGCCGCCGCCGAAGCTGAATTTTACGCCCTGATGACAGGCCAGAAAACCAATGGATAAGGATGAGTTTCAAAGTGACGCCATAAGCGTTTCTGAGCGCCTGGCATCCGAGGCACTGATTGTTGATGTTGATGGTTATGAAGGCCCGCTGGATCTGCTGCTAAGTCTTGGCCGCAGCCAAAAAGTCGACCTGCGCAAGATTTCAGTGCTGGAACTTGCCAAACAATATCTGGGCTTTATCCACAAGGCGCAACATCTGCGTATTGAACTGGCGGCGGATTATCTGGTGATGGCCGCCTGGCTGACCTTTCTCAAATCCCGCCTGATGCTCCCATCCGAGCCGGGTGAAGATGGGCCAAGCGGAGCCGAGCTGGCGGCGCATCTGGCCTATCAGCTTGAACGCCTGCAAGCCATGCGCGATGTTGCCGCCAGACTGATGGCCCGCGACCAGTTGGGCCGCGATTTTTTTGCCCGTGGCCTGCCCGAAGATGTGATGCGCCGCCGCCGCGTAACCTATTCCGCCAGCCTGATGGACCTGATGCAGGGTTACGCGCGCATCCGCACCAAGGACGAGTTCCGCCCCTTCGTGATGGACCGTGAGGCGATCATGACACTGGAACAGGCGTTGGAAAGGCTGCGCGGGCTGATTGGTTATGCCGGCAGTTGGACCGACCTCACCAGCTACCTGCCCGAGGGCTGGCAGCTTGACCCAGCTCGAAGGCGCAGCGCCACCGCGGCCAATTTTGCAGCAACGCTGGAATTGGCCAAGGCGGGTGCTATCGAAATACGCCAGAGCGAGGCTTTTGCCGCCATTCAGATACGCAGGATAAGTACAAGTGATGAGTAAGGACGTCAAAAATCAGGAAGAAAGCCTGTTTGAAGCCCCGGCAATGACAGAGCAGGTGCGCATGGTAGAAGCAGTGCTTTTTGCCTCAAGCGAGCCGGTTAGTGTTGCCGAAATGACGGCCCGCCTGCCCCATGGTTCGGATGCGGCCGAAGCGCTGGTTCATTTAAAAAAACGTTATGAGGGGCGTGGTGTGCGCCTGATGCGCATCGGTGATTCTTGGGTCATGCGCACCGCCCCTGACCTGGGTTTTCTCATGCAAAAAGAAACGGTTGAGGTGCGAAAGCTCAGCCGTGCCGCCATTGAGACTCTGGCAATCATTGCCTATCATCAGCCAGCAACCAGGGCCGAGATCGAGGAAATTCGCGGCGTTTCAGTATCTCGTGGTACCGTAGATTTACTGATAGAACAGGAATGGATCCGCTTTGGCCGCCGCCGGATGACACCTGGCAGGCCGGTAACTTTTGTAGTAACACAGGAGTTTCTCGACCATTTCGGGCTGGAAAGTGCCCGCGACCTGCCGGGGCTGAAAGAGTTGCGTGCGGCCGGCCTTCTGGAAAATCGCCCACCGCCGGGGCAGATGCCGGGTCTGGAGAGCGATGACGAGCTTGATGAGGCCGAAACCGGCCAATCAGAGTTGTTTGAGGATTGAGGGCAGAAAAATCAGGCCGCTGCCCGCAAAGGGCCATGGTTTTGTAATAAGCTGAGCAAAACAGTAAAGGAGATCACAATGGGTGCAGACCAGATTATCCGAATGCTGATGCGCATGTTCATGCGTAAGGCTGTCAGTCGCGGCATGAGCGCCGGGATGAAAAAGTTTTCACAACATCGCAACAAAAATGCACAGCCAAGCAATGCGGCAACCGACAGCCAGCCCGAGCAGATGACTCAGGCGGAACGCAAAGAGGCACGTCAGGCAAGGCAAGCGGCCAGACGCGCCCGCCAAGCCGCACGCATGACGCGACGCGGCCCCTGAGAAGCACCAAATGGCAGAGATTATTACCTGTTAGAGCGTGTCTCGTTCACGCGCTTCAACACATCTTTTAAATAATGCCCGGTGTGGCTAGCTGTGGCCTTGGCTACTTGCTCTGGCGTGCCAAAAGCAACAATTTCACCGCCGCCATCGCCCCCTTCGGGGCCAATATCAATAATATGGTCGGCGGTTTTTACCACATCTAGGTTATGCTCGATCACCACCACCGAATTACCTTGCTCGACCAATTTATGCAGCACCTCCAGCAGCTTTTTCACATCCTCAAAATGCAGCCCCGTGGTCGGCTCATCGAGAATATAAAGCGTGCGCCCGGTAGCACGCTTGGCCAGCTCTTTTGATAGCTTTACCCGCTGAGCCTCACCGCCAGAAAGCGTAGTGGCGGACTGGCCGACCTTGATATAACCAAGCCCGACACGCATCAGGGCATCCATCTTGTCGCGGATGCTTGGCACGGCCTTGAAAAACCCCTGAGCATCCTCGACATTCATATCAAGAACATCGGCTATGCTTTTGCCTTTAAAGCGAACTTCCAAAGTTTCACGGTTATACCGTGCCCCCTTGCAGGTCTCGCATTGCACATAAATATCAGACAAAAAGTGCATCTCGATCTTGATCAGCCCATCGCCCTTGCAAGCCTCGCAACGCCCGCCCTTGACGTTGAAGGAAAACCGCCCCGGCTTGTAGCCGCGCGCGCGGCTTTCGGGCAAACCGGCAAACCAATCGCGGATCGGGGTGAACGCTCCGGTATAGGTGGCCGGATTTGAGCGCGGCGTGCGGCCAATCGGGCGTTGATCAATGTCGATCACCTTGTCAAGATGCTCCAGCCCCTTGATGGTCTCGCAAGGGGCCGGGGTTTGGCGCGCCCCATTAAGGCGCATGCTTGCGGTTTTGAACAGGGTCTCGATAGTCAATGTTGACTTGCCCCCACCGGAAACTCCGGTGACACAAACAAACATTCCCAGCGGGAAATGCGCAGTCATTTCCTTAAGGTTGTTACCTGTCGCCTTGATAACACTCAGCTTTTTCCCATTGCCCTTGCGTCGCACCTTGGGCACGGAAATTTCACGTGCGCCGGTAAGATACTGGCCAGTAATTGATGCCTTGTTGGCCATGATGTCGGCGGGCACACCTTGCGCAACAATCTTACCGCCATGCACTCCGGCGCCGGGACCAATATCAAACACGTAATCGGCGGCACGAATTGCCTCCTCGTCATGCTCGACCACAATTACCGTATTGCCCTGATCCCGCAGGTTTTTTAACGTGGTCAGCAAGCGGCCATTATCACGCTGATGCAGGCCAATCGAAGGCTCATCCAGCACATATAAAACCCCCGTCAGGCCTGAGCCGATTTGACTGGCCAGCCGGATGCGTTGACTTTCACCACCCGATAAAGTGCCGGAATTTCGTGCCAAAGTCAGGTATTCAAGCCCAACATTATTTAGGAAACCAAGGCGTTCGCGAATTTCCTTCAATATAGCCCGGGCAATCTCGTTTTTCTGTTTGGAGAGGCTGGCCGGCACCTGTGCGCACCAGTCAAAGGCCTCGCGGATCGACATTTGCACGACTTCGCCGGCATGTAGCAACTCCCCCTGCCCGCCTTTGGCGGGACCAATTTTCACCGCCAGGGCTTCAGGCCGCAGCCGGTAGCCGGCGCAGGTCTCGCAAGGCCGGTTGTTCTGGTAGCGTTCAAATTCCTCACGTATCCAGTTGCTATCGGTCTCGCGGTAGCGGCGCTCCATATTGGGAATAAGCCCTTCAAAAGGCCGCGTCACCTCATATACCCGGCCACCTTCATCAAAGCGGAACTTGATCTCATCATCACCGGAACCATAGAGAAAAATATGTTGCACATGTGCCGGCAAGTCTTTCCAGGGTGTGTTTTTATCAAATTCATAAAAGCGCGCAATACTTTCAATTGTTTGCAAAAAATATGGGGATTTGCCTTTGCGCCAGGGGGCAAGCGCGCCATCATACAGGCGCAAAGTGCGGTCAGGCACCACCAGACGCTCATCAAAAAACAGCTCTTTGCCAAGGCCGTCACATTCAGGGCAGGCTCCAAAGGGCGCATTGAAGCTGAACAGGCGCGGCTCAATCTCTGGAATGGTAAAGCCCGATACCGGGCAGGCAAAATTCTCTGAAAAGGTAAGGCGCTCCGGTGCGGCCTCATCCGCAGGCGGCGCGGTCTCCAGAATGGCAATGCCGTCGGCCAGATCAAGTGCGGTGCGAAAACTATCGGCCAGCCGGGTTTCCAGCCCTTCGCGCACCACGATCCTGTCCACTACCACATCAATATCATGGCGTAGTTTCTTGTTGATATCAGGCACATCTTCCAGCTCGTAAAAGTTGCCGTCAAGCTTGACACGTTGAAAGCCCTGCTTACGCAACTCAATGAATTCCTTACGATATTCACCTTTACGGTCGCGGACAACCGGAGCAAGAAGGTAGGCGCGCGTGCCATCGGGCAGCGCCATCACCCGGTCCACCATATCCTGCACCTGCTGGGCCTCAATGGGCTTGCCCGTGGCGGGGCTGTAAGGCGTGCCGACGCGGGCAAAAAGCAGGCGCATATAGTCGTAAATCTCGGTCACGGTGCCCACAGTAGAGCGTGGATTCTTTGACGTGGTCTTCTGTTCGATGGAAATGGCCGGCGAAAGCCCGGTAATATGGTCAACATCGGGTTTTTCCATAATATCAAGGAATTGCCGCGCATAGGCCGAGAGCGATTCGACATAGCGCCTTTGGCCCTCGGCATAGATCGTATCAAAGGCGAGGCTGGACTTTCCTGAGCCGGAAAGCCCGGTGATAACAACAAGTTGGTCGCGCGGTATATCCACATCTATTGACTTCAGGTTATGTTCACGCGCGCCGCGCACAGAGATATATTTATGTTCAGCCATGCTTGCCCCTTAAGGTTTCCTTAAGAGATAAGCGATCAGATCGTTGACGCCAATCAAAAAATGAGAACAAATAGGGAATATCTATTGCGCATAAAAAATAACTTGTCACATTCCAATTTTTGAATATTATACAGGTATACCTATTGAAGATGTGGATACACGCCCTACATCTTCAGCTAACACAGGAACTGGGGCCGCAGGCCGCGCGAACAAGGAAATACAAAATGCTGAATTTCATGAGAGGCCGCGGCGCGGCCAACAATACACCTAAACTTAGCCCGCAAGACATCGTTGCGCGTGCGGCTGAAGGTACCATTACCGTGATCGACGTGCGTGAGCACAAGGAGATCGCGTCCTCAGGCAAAGCCGAGGGTGCGCTGCATATTCCACTGGCGGTTCTGCGCATGCAGGCCGACCCGTCCAGCCCTGATTTCCACCCGGAACTCAGCACCGACAAAGTGATTGCGCTTTATTGTGCCTCCGGTGCACGCTCAGGCATGGCCGCCCGGCAGATGACCTCGTTTGGCTTTAGCGAAGTGCACAACCTCGGTAGCCTTGGCCATTGGCAAATGGGCGGCGGCAAAATCACCCGCTAAATCCCTATAAGTATGTATTAAAGCCTGCGCGCCACCCGGTTGCGTGGGCTTTTCTTTTACCAGACTGAATGGTGTTACCAACCTATATCAGCCGGTTTCAGGCATCGTCCGGCTCGCCGCTATCGGAACGCTGTTCGCCCGCCCGGCTGGTCGTGGTCGGAAAAAAGGCCGAGAAGCTCATTGCCGCACCACCCAGCAGCAACACGATCACCAGCAAAATAATTTTGACGCGCCAGCCCAGCGGCTTGCAAATCAGCGGCGGATGAGCGGCAATGAAAGCCTGCGCTTCATCAGCATAAGCCACCGGCACCTGCAAACGCATGCCCCCATGGCAACACTCATATGCTGTGCCACATTTCCCATGTGGTAATCCTGCCTGAAAAGCGGAATGCCGGCGCCGGTCAGTGACGCTGTCATAACCGCAACCGGTGCCGCGCCATAAGCGTAGCCAATGCATTCCAGCCCGGCGCATTCCAGTCCGGCCGAGCTTTTTTCATGCGCCATGTTGGCCTCAGATATGAATGGCACGGCCGTAAGCCGCGAGCACGCTTTCATGCATCATCTCAGACAGGGTCGGATGCGGAAAAACCGTATGCATCAGCTCGGCCTCGGTGGTTTCCAACGTGCGCCCGACCACATAGCCTTGAATAAGCTCCGTAACCTCGGCCCCGATCATGTGGGCGCCCAAAAGCTCGCCTGTTTTGGCGTCAAACACGGTTTTTACCAGCCCCTCCGGCTCGCCCAAAGCAATTGCCTTGCCGTTGCCCATGAAAGGAAAACGCCCAACCCTGACCTCATGGCCCGCTTCAATCGCCGCGGCTTCCGTATAGCCCACACTTGCTACCTGCG
The DNA here is from genome assembly GCA_964401125.1 of uncultured Aliiroseovarius sp. Lineage (GTDB taxonomy): Bacteria > Pseudomonadota > Alphaproteobacteria > Rhodobacterales > Rhodobacteraceae > JAAEUB01. The sequence goes on along the minus strand of CAYNXK010000038.1, from coordinate 4,509 downwards.
GCTGGCAGTAAGTGCAGCCGGCAATGCTTTCAGGCTTTACCGGATGCACCTTTTGACCGGCGATCATCTCGGCAACCATAACACCTTCATGGCTTGCCTTGTGAGCCAGCCATGGGGCGCCAGCCACGTCACCAATGGCATACAGCCCAGTAATGCCAGTGCGGCAGTAAGCATCGGTCACCACATGGCTGCGGTCCAGTTTAACGCCAAGCTTCTCCAGCCCCAGCCCTTCGACATTACCGATAATGCCAACGGCGCTGATCACCGTATCAAAATCATGTTTGGCAACCTTGCCGCCGCTTTCAATATGGGCGGTAACGTTTCCTTTGCCGCGATCAAGGCTTTTCACCATGGCGTTCTCCATGATTACCATACCTTGCTTAACAAAAGCCTTCCGGGCCAAGGCCGAGATTTCGGCATCCTCCACCGGTAGCACCCTGTCCAGCACCTCCACCACTGTAACTTCAACCCCCAATGCATTGTAAAAGCTGGCAAATTCAATGCCGATTGCCCCCGATCCAATGACCAGAAGCCGTTTTGGCAAGCGCGGCGGATCAAGCGCATGTTTGTAGGTCCAAACCAGATCGCCATCAGCCTCAAGCCCCGGCAATTCGCGTGCCCGCGCCCCGGTCGCAAGGATGATATGGGGCGCTGATAATTCTTCGCTTCCCTTATCAGTTTTGACCAAAACCTTGCCCGGCCCAGGCAATGTTGCCTCTGCCATGATCACCGTAACCTTGTTCTTTTTCAGCAAATGGCCAATACCCGCGACAAGCTGCGCCGCCACTTTGCGCGAGCGCTGCACCACTGCCGCAAGGTCAAACCCCGGCTTACCCGCGCTCAGGCCAAACTCATCCGCCCGCTGCATCAGGTGATATATTTCAGCCGATCTGAGCAACGCCTTGGTAGGAATGCAGCCCCAGTTGAGGCAGATACCGCCCAGATGCTCGCGTTCAACCACCGCCACATTCAGGCCAAGCTGAGCCGCGCGAATGGCCGCTACATAGCCGCCGGGGCCAGCCCCTATTATGATCAGATCAAAGATTTTTTCGGCCATGGGATGCTCCTGAAAATATGTAGTTCACCATTAAACCATATTTTTCAAAGCAGCAACAAGGTGCTAAATTCAAGCACTCATACGCTGTAACACCGCCCCGTAACCACCTTCTGCAACAAATGCCGCTTCCGGCGCAGTGGTTTGGCGCAAAAGAGCCGCATTGCGATGAGGAAAACGGCCAAACTGGCGGATCACTTCGCGGTGTGCCTTGGCGTGCAACAGGCTTCCGGCACCACTTTCAGGCATGCGCGTCAGCATCAGGCGCACGCAGCGGTCCTGATCCACCAAGTTTTCCGAATGCATCATGGGCAGGTAGAAAAACTGCCGGCCAGGCTCATCCACGCGCATGTCCCAGCCCTTTTTCACCGCAGATTTTGCTGCCTCCAGTGCTGCCGCATCAGATGAAAACGCCCGTGGATCATCCCGAAACATATTACGGGGAAACTGGTCCATCAGAATCAGATAGGCAAGTGTGCCGGTCGGGTATGTCTGCCACAGGGAATAGGCACCCGCTTTGGCATTTTCCCATACCTGCATGAACCTATCACAGATAGCCTGATCAAGAGTTTCACTACTTTCGTACCAACCTTTGGGGCCTATTTCATCCAACCAAAAGGCCAGTATATCTTTGGGTTCGGACATGTCTGCCCTCCCTGCTGCTTCCTCACAGGCTGACGTTACAAAAGTTTCGCTGATACGCAACAGTTTTTATGAATGTTGCGTCACTTTTCATTTTCTTCACCTTCCTGTGCCGCTTCAATGTAAACTTCCTGGGCCATATCCACCGCCACTGGCGAGGCCGAGGGCGAGACCGTAATAAACGCCCCTTGTTCTTCAACATCAAGGGCGGCGCGCTGGGTGGTGCGCCAAATTCCGTAGCCCAACAACAGCGTTAATAGTATTGTGGTATATACAAAAAACCCGCCCGCCCCCAACCAAACCATGGCCCAACCGATGATGACAGGCCCGGCAACCGCGCCAACACCGTTGATAAAAATAAGCCCGGATGAGGCCGCCGCCATATCCTCAGGCTCAAGATAATCGTTCACATAGGCGATCAGCAGCCCATAAAGCGGGTTGGTCATGCCACCTATAATAAAGGCTGCCAGCAACAGGGCCATGAAAGAGCCGGGCAGGATCAGCGGCAGCAATCCGGCCAGCGCAGCTATGCCTGA
>CAYNXK010000038.1:0-2230 GCA_964401125.1 uncultured Aliiroseovarius sp. | reverse complement strand
AGATCATGCCGATGGGAAATTGCAGCAATAGCCCGCCCAGATAGATCATTGCCACAAAGCCGGAAATCTGCGCCACGCTCAGCCCGGCCTGGCTGCCAAACACCGCCGCCATGCCAAAGGTTGCAGAAAACACTCCGCCCAACAAAAAAATACCAACGCAGCCCAGTGGCGAGATGGCAAACAGCGCCCCAAGGGTCATGCGCTTTGCGGTCTCGAAAGCCGGCGTCGGGCTGACTGTCAGCAGGATCGGCGCGAAGGCCAGAGACACCAACACCGAGGGGATGATAAACAGCACATAGCCCGACGGATCACCCAATACCAGCAAGCCCTGGGCCACGATAATGCCCACCATCATGACAAACAGGTATAGCGACAGCGCCTTGCCACGGTTTTCGTTGCTGGCGGCGTTGTTCAGCCAACTTTCGGCAGTGACATAGACGCCGGAGAAGCAAAATCCGAGAGCCAGCCGTAGCCCCATCCAGATCCAAGGGTCCGTCAGCGCCGGAAACAAGATCAGCAGCGCCGAGATGAACGAGCCAAGGGCGGCAAACACCCGCACATGGCCAACCCGGCGAATCAAGGCCGGGGCCGCTTTTGAGCCGCCCAGAAAGCCGACAAAATAGGCCGACATCACCAGCGACAGCTCAAAAGTTGAAAAGCCCTCAATAGCGCCGCGAATCGCCAACAGCGTGCCCTGAACGCCGTTGCCGACCATCAAAAGCATCATGCCCAGCAGTAAGGCCCATGAAGTGCGAAAAACCTGTAGCATTGCGCGCGCCCTCATCACTGGCTGTGTTTCACGGCATTCTACGGCATTCTACGCTGCCTGCGCCTGCAACAATGGTTTATTGGCGACACTTTTCAGGTCGTATTTCAGCTTTGGTTTGGGGGGCGGCTGATCAGCCCGCCGCCAATGGCTGCCGCCACCCCGGTGCTGCCCGGCGCACTTGTGGGCAGGCCACGCAACACCCGCACCGCCAGATAGGCAAATGCCTGTGCTTCCAGCATATCACCGTTCAGACCGACCACCTCGACCGGCTCCACCGGGCAATCAAGCGCCGCTTCAAGCCCGGCCATCATCGCCCGGTTGTGCCGCCCGCCACCGGCGACCAGCAAGCGCGTCGGCGGGGTTGGGCAATGCTCCATGCCGCGCGCCACAGCGGCCACGGCGCAGGCGGCCAAGGTAGCTGCCGCATCGGCGTTGCCCAGCCGGCTCACCGCCTGCCCCAGCGCGGCAAAAGCGCCCCGGTCCAGAGATTTTGGCGGTATTTTAAGAAAATATCCATCTTCGAGAAACCCTGCCACAAGGCCCTGATCCGCCTGCCCGGAAGCGGCCAGCGCGCCGTTTTCATCATATTCCTGCCCCAGCCGGGCCAGCATCAAATCATTCAGCGGCGCGTTTGCCGGGCCGGTATCAAAGGCCAGCAGCGCACCTTCATCCTCGGGTTTGGCACAGCCCGGATCAAGCCATGTCAGGTTGCCAACCCCGCCAAGGTTGAGAAAAGCCAGCGGTGCCGCCGCCTTGATCCAGCGTGCCAGAGCGAAGTGAAAAAATGGTGTCAGCGGCGCGCCCTGCCCGCCCATGGCCACATCAGAGCTGCGAAAATCGCTGACCACCGGCAAGCCAAGCACCTCGGCCAGCACTTGCCCGGCGCCAATCTGATGCGTGCCGCGCCCATGCGGCTCATGGGCCAATGTCTGGCCGTGAAAACCCACCAGAGTGGCCCCGGAAAAACCCGACAACAAGGCCGCATGGGCGGTTTCAACAATTTCTGCCGCGGCCTCAACGCCCTCGCCCCCCGGCCAGCAGCCCAAAACAGCCCGCAGAACGGCGCGCTGAGGCGGCGTATAGGCCCGGTAGGCCACATCACCAAAGGCAAATATTTTCTCGCCGTCAGTTTGCAGCATCGCCGCATCAACCCCATCCAGCGCAGTGCCCGACATGGCCCCCAGCGCCCAGACAGGCCCGGATTTCTCTGCATATTTTTGGCCGGCTTTCAACATCCTCTTCCCCTTTGCCTTCGCCCCTTATATAGAAACGCCAGCCTAGAGAATGGACCGAAACCACATGACCTACCACCCAAAATCAGATTTCATGCGCGTAATGATGGCACGCGGCTTTCTGGCCGATTGCACCGATTATCAGGGGCTGGACGAGGCTTTGATCAGCGGCGTAGTGCCCGCCTATATCGGCTTTGACGCCACCGCGCCCAGCCTGCATGTAGGCAGC
>CAYNXK010000037.1:0-13846 GCA_964401125.1 uncultured Aliiroseovarius sp. | reverse complement strand
GATCCCCTCTCTTGTCGGGGCATTTTCTGACAGCCGCGCGCCCAGGGCCGGCTCTATCCTGGTTCTGATTGGTGGCGGGCTGGTGGTGCTTGCGGTTACACAAAATCCGGGGGGCTACACAATCCAGGAAGTTCCGCAGGTTTTTGTCCGGGTAATTGGTTCGCTGCTCCGTTAAGTTGCCCGAATTCCCTTGTCAGGCCCGGCATTCCCCCCTATACGGCGCTTCTTGATGCGCGTCCGGCCAAGTGGCATGCCGAGTCGTGCGTAAAACCGATCTGAAGATAAGGAGACGGAAATGCCCAAGTTGAAGACAAAATCGAGCTGCAAAAAGCGGTTCAAGGTGACGGCCTCTGGTCGCGTTCTGGCCGGTCAGGCCGGTAAGCGCCACGGCATGATCAAACGCTCAAGAAAATTCATCCGCAATGCTCGCGGAACCACCACGCTATCGACTGCTGATGAGAAAACCATCAAGTCGATGATGCCCTATTCGCGTTAAGGAGGTCTGACAAATGCCCCGCACAACATCCGGCCCCACGACGCATGCGCGTCACAAAAAAGTCATCAAAGCCGCGAAAGGCTATTATGGCCGCCGCAAAAATACCTTTAAGGTAGCACGCCAAGCCGTTGACAAAGCCAACCAATACGCCACCCGCGACCGTAAGGTTCGTAAGCGTAATTTCCGCGCTTTGTGGATTCAGCGTATCAATGCCGCTGTGCGTGCCCGTGACGAGGCGCTGACCTATTCGCGCTTCATTAACGGGCTGGCTCTGGCCGGTGTCGAGGTTGACCGCAAGGTTCTGGCCGATCTGGCCGTACACGAACCCGAAGCCTTTGATGCCATCGTTGACAAGGCCAAGACTGCGCTGGCCTGAGACCTGGTTCCAGGTGAGGAATTTCCGGTAAGAAATTTAAGAAGCCGTGGGCCTTGGCGGGCGCGCGGCTTCTTGCGTTCTCGGGCCTCATTGCGTAGCAGGGGGCAACGTCAAACAAGGGGGGCCGCATGGACGATCTCAGGCTGAAATACATCAATGCCATAATCGGAGCGGCCGATGAGGCGGCGCTGGAGAATATCCGCGTGGCCGCTGTGGGAAAGAAAGGCGAGGTTGCCCTGAAAATGCGTGAATTGGGGCGCATGACACCGGATGAGCGCAAGCTGGTGGGGCCAAAGCTGAACGCGCTGAAAGACGAGATCATCTCGGCCATTGCCGCCAGGGGGGCAGCCTTTGCAGATGCCGCTTTGGACGAGCGCTTGCGCACGGAATGGTTGGATGTGACCCTGCCGGCACACCAGACACGCCCGGTGCGCCATGGCAGCATTCACCCGGTCAGCCAGGTCACAGATGAGGTCACAGCGATTTTTTCCCATATGGGCTTTAGCGTGGCTGAAGGCCCGCAAATCGAGACTGACTGGTATAATTTCGATGCCCTGAACATCCCACCACACCACCCGGCACGGCAGGAATTTGACACGTTTTACATGCACCGCGCCGAGGGCGATGAGCGCCCGCCACACGTGCTGCGCACCCATACCAGCCCAGTACAAATTCGCCATATGGAACAACACGGCGCCCCGGTACGGGTGATTGCGCCAGGCCGGGTTTACCGCTCGGATTATGACCAGACCCATACGCCGATGTTTCATCAGGTCGAGGGGCTGGCCATTGATAAAGACATCTCCATGGCCAACCTCAAATGGGTGCTGGAAGAGTTCTGCCGGGCCTTCTTTGAGGTCGATAATGTCGAGCTGCGCTTCCGTGCCTCGCACTTTCCCTTCACCGAACCCAGCGCCGAGGTTGACCTGCGTTGCTCATGGGATAAGGGCCAGCTCAAGGTGGGCGAGGGTGATGACTGGATGGAAATTCTTGGCTCTGGCATGGTGCATCCGAAGGTTTTACAAGCCGCCAATGTCGATCCTGACAAGTGGCAGGGCTTCGCCTTTGGCCTTGGTATCGACCGTATTGCAATGCTGAAATATGGCATCCCGGATTTGCGGGCGTTTTTTGATAGCGACCTGCGCTGGCTGCGCCATTACGGCTTTGCCGCGCTGGATGTGCCAACGCTGCATGGGGGGCTGAGCCGGTGACAGGCCGGGAGCCGGGGGCCTGAGGTGGATATTTCAGGCAAGCGTTTGGAAGGCTTTAAAAGGTAGGTGATGGCTGCGGTTCTGATGGCTTTCTGCCGCTCTGGGATGTCAGTAGCTATATTCGGAAAAGACCCGCTTGATATCACCGTTCCAGTCACCGTGGTAATGCTCCAGCAGCTCATCTGCCGGGTTTCTGCCATCATCCACCGAATCCTCCAGCGCGTTCAGGAAATGGCGTTCGTCCGGCACCATGCCGTTGAAGCCGGGTTTAGCGCGCGCCCGCAGGCCACCTTTGGCGATGGCCAGTACTTCGCAAGCCAGCTCTTGCATTTTTACGCCGTTCACTTGTGCTTGCAAGCCATCCACACTGGCCGCTATGCGCAGCGCCTCGCGGGTGCCTGCATCCCAGCCCTTGACCAGATCCCAGGCCGCGTCCAGCGCCCCTTGATCGTAGAGCAGCCCGACCCAGAGGCCCGGCAGGGCGCAAATCCGCCGCCACGGCCCGGCATCGGCCCCGCGCATTTCCATATATTGCTTGATGCGCACTTCCGGGAAGATGGTTGTCAGGTGATTGGCCCAGTCGCTCATGGTCGGCAACTCGCCGGGCAGGGCGGGCAGTTTACCCTGCATGAAGTCACGGAACGACTGGCCCAGAGCGTTGATGTACTTGCCATCGCGGTAAACAAAATACATCGGCACATCCAGCGCGTAATCAACATAGCGCTGAAAGCCCATCCCGTCTTCAAACACAAACGGCAACATGCCGGTGCGAGCGGCGTCAAGGTCGCGCCAGATGCGGGCGCGCCAACTTTTATGGCCATTCAGTTTACCGTCAAAGAACGGTGAATTGGCAAAAAGCGCCGTGGCCAGCGGCTGCAACGCCAAACCAACGCGGAACTTTTTCACCATGTCAGCCTCGGATGCGAAATCGAGGTTCACCTGCACCGTACAGGTGCGGTACATCATCTGGGTGCCATGTGTGCCGACCTTGCCCATATAATCGGTCATCAACTTATAGCGCCCCTTGGGCATGACTGGCATTTCGGCATGGGTCCAGTCTGGCGCCGCCCCCAGCCCGATGAAGCGCGCGCCAATGCCGTCAGCCACGGTTTGTACTTCACGCAGATGCACATTCAGCTCGTCACAGGTCTGGTGGATAGTCTCCAGCGGTGCCCCGGAAAGCTCAAGCTGCCCGCCCGGCTCAAGGCTGATATTGGCGCCATTCAGCTCCAACCCAATGATGTGGTCAGCCTCATATATGGGCTGCCAGCCAAACTGGTCGCGCAGCCCCTTAAGCATTGCCAAAATTGAGCGCGGCCCCTCATAGGGCAAGGGCTTCAGCGTGTCTTTGCAATAGCCGAATTTCTCGTGCTCGGTGCCAATGCGCCAGTCTTTTTTGGGTTTGCAGCCGATCTCAAGGTATTCAGCCAACTGGCCGGGATGCTCTATTGGTCCGTTGCCGGATTGAAGAATGGACATGGCTGACTTCCTGCTCGCTGTTTTCCGAACCTACTGGTGTCTATTTTAGCGGCTGCTGTCAATCCAGTCTTTTCCCAATATTTGCCCGGGTTTGTGCCAGATCACAACAGGTTTACCGGGCTTGCCGGTGCTGGCGCGGATAGCGGCTTGCATATTTACACCGGGCAAGGCGGCGAGCGCTTCAAACAGCGCATCAGTGCCCTCGGCGCTGGCCGGGATGCTCAGAACCTCTCCGGGTGAATGAAAACGCCAGACCGGCAGGCCGGCGCGGTCCGGGGCTATTTCGACCAGTGAGAGAAAATCAAGCGAGGCAAAGCCGCCGCCAACCGGCGCCAAATAGGTGATCTGGCGTTCATTCACATGTACGACACCAAGGCCACCATGTCCGCCACGGAAACGCGCGCGCTGAATGCCAGACCACAGCAGCGCCAGGCCGATTGCAATGATGGCGCCCGAAAACCAGCGCAGCAAGCCAATTGAACTGGCCAGCCAGTAGAGGCCCAGCAGCACCACCGCCCCGCCCGCTATGGCCTCGCGCCAGTGCAGCAGGTTTTCGCGGGCTTGCTTGCGGATAAAGCTCATTTTGTTTCTCCATTCGAGGGCCGCCAGTCCCCTAGCGTATTTTGCCACAGCGTCAGGGCTGCCACCGCTGCCGTATCAGCCCGCAAGATGCGCGGGCCAAGGCTGATGGGGTGGGATTGTGGCATGGCGTGCAGGCGCCTGCGTTCGGCTGCGGAAAAACCGCCCTCGGGACCAATCAGAATGGCCCATTTTTTGCCAGAGGCCCCGGCGAGGGTCTGCCTCCTCCCCAGCAGGGTTTCATCACAAAACATGATTTGGCGCTCTTCAGGCCAGTCCGCCAGCAGGCGCTCAAGCTTCACCATGTCGCTTACTTCCGGCACATAGGTGCCGCCGCATTGCTCGGCAGCTTCAATTGCGTGGGCTTGCAAGCGGTCGCGCCGTATACGCTCGGCATTGGTGAAGTCCGTGCGCACCGGCATGATGCGGATTGCGCCCATTTCGGCGGCTTTCTCGACAATAAAATCGGTGCGGGCCTTTTTGATCGGGGCAAAGATCAGCCACAGGTCGGGCGGCATTTGCAGGGGCCGCGATTGCGCTTCGCAACGCAAAAGCCCACGTCGCTTGCCGGTTGTTTCAATCACCGCCGGGAACTCGCCATCGCGGCTATTGAACAGCGCTACGCGGTCGCCCGCCTTCAGCCGCATGACGCCAAACAGGTAATGCGCCTGCGCTGTGTCAACAGGAACCGATTGCCCCTGCCCCAGCGGGTGATCTACATAGAGCCTGATGCGTGACTTTTTCATGAGGCGAACCTATGGCCCGGAATGCAGAAAATCCAGAGCCAAAAGGCCAGGTTGCAGATGCCGTGCGCGGCAATTGGGTGGATATACATGCGCCTGAGCCGCTGCGGCCCTACCTGCGGCTTTCGCGCGCCGACCGGCCGATAGGCACATGGCTGTTGTTGTTGCCGTGCTGGTGGGGGCTGCTTTTGGCCATGGGTCATAGCGGGCGATTTGGCTGGGCAGATCTGTGGATATTTCTGGGCTGCGCTGCCGGGGCCTGGCTGATGCGCGGTGCCGGCTGCACTTGGAACGACATTACCGACCGCCATATTGACGGGCAGGTTAAGCGCACCGCAAGCCGTCCGATCCCCTCCGGGCAGGTCACGACAAGGCAGGCGTTGGGCTGGATGGCACTTCAGGCCTTGGTGGCGCTGTTGATTCTTCTGACCTTTAATAATGCCGCTATTCTGATGGGCTTTATCGCCCTCCTACCCGTGGCCATTTACCCCTTTGCCAAGCGCTTTACCTGGTGGCCGCAGGTGTTTTTGGGCCTGGCTTTCAACTGGGGGGCGCTGTTGGCCTGGGTGGCCCATACGGGAAGTTTGGGTTGGCCACCGGTGTTGCTTTATCTGGCCGGTATCGCTTGGACCCTGTTCTATGACACCATTTATGCCCATCAAGACAGCGAGGATGATGCCCTGATGGGCGTGAAATCCACCGCTCGGCTGTTTGGTGAGAACACGCAGCGCTGGCTGCGAGGCTTCATGTTTGCCTGCCTCATGCTGATGGCCATGGCGATTATTTTGGCATTGCCTGAGCCGGAAATGCTACTGGCGCTGGTGTTGGCGCTGGGCGGGGTCTGGGTTTTTGGCTGGCATCTGGCCTGGCAATTACGCCTGCTGGATATTCATAACGCAGAGGTCTGCCTGCGGCTTTTTCGCACGAACCGCAATGCCGGGCTGATCCCTGTGCTGTTTCTCGCCGTAGCGCTGTTGCTTTGATTGCATTGCCAAGTGTGATTGCATAGAGACAAGCGAATAACCAATCAGTGGAACCTGACCCCAGAATGCGCCTTTCCCGATACGCCCTGTACATTGGCATTGCCATATTGGCCGGCATTGCTGCCCTGCTGGTGGCCTGGCTCGCGGCTCTCAGTATCGAGAGCCATACCAAAGACAATGTGGAAAACCGCTTTCAGCTGGAAGGCATTGAGTGGGCCTCTGTTGAGACAAATGGCCTGCAAATTATCCTGTCTGGGACTGCGCGCAGTGAAATTGAGAGGTTTCAGGCGATTTCAGTGATTGGCAACGTGGCCGATAGCGCCCGGATGGTTGACCAGAGCGAGGTTATGGCCGCCACACCGCTCGTGCCACCGCGATTTTCGGTTGAAATTCTGCGTAACAGGCAGGGTATTTCGCTTATCGGGCTGATTCCGGCCACCACTGACCGCGCGGTTCTGAGCGCACGGATCAGCCGGATTGCCGACAATGCGGCCGTGACAGACCTGCTGGAATCTGCGGACCACCCTACCCCTGATAACTGGGATGAAACACTGGATTACGCTTTGTTTGCGCTGGAAAAATTGCCGCAATCAAAAATATCCATGGCTGCCAACAAGGTTGCCATCACCGCGTTTGCCGCCAGTGTTGCTGAGAAACGCAGCCTAGAGACCTTGTTGGCACGTTCGGCCCCCGGTGGCCTTGGGCTTACGGTCAGAATTTCAGCCCCGCGCCCGGTAATTATGCCGTTTACGCTGCGCTTTTTGATTGATGAGCACGGCGCGCATTTTGACACCTGCTCGGCGCATTCTTCCGAGGGCCGTGACGTGATTATCAGCGCCGCCCATGCCGTAGGTATGACCGGCAAGGCAGGCTGCATTATCGGCCTTGGCGTGCCGACCCCCGAGTGGCCACAAGCCGTTGCCATGAGCATTGCCGCAATCGGAGTGCTGGAAGGTGGATCGGTCACGTTTTCAGATGCTGACATTACCCTTGTTGCCCCGGATGCGACAGCTCAGACAGTATTTGACAAGGTAACAAGCGAGCTGGAGGCGGCTTTGCCTGATGTGTTCTCGCTGCACGCGGTCTTGCCCGAGCCGGTCGCCATTGATGGCAGCGGCGAAGGTGATGCCGGGCCGCCCGAGTTTGTCGCTACCCTCAGCCCAGAGGGGCAGGTGCAGCTGCGCGGCCGCCTGAGCAGCGAGATTCAGCGGGATGTGGCCGAGAGCTTTGCCCGTGCCCACTTTGGTGTTGCCGCCGTACATGCGGCCACCCGGCTGGATGAAAACCTGCCCGCAGGTTGGTCTACCAGAGTTCTGGCCGGGCTTGAGGCGCTAAGCTTTCTGTCCAATGGCGTTGTGGTGGTGCAGCCGGATGTGATTGATATCCGTGGCAATACGGGCGATGTGGCAGCCGGTTCAAAAATTTCACGCATTCTTTTAGAAAAACTGGGCGAGGCGCAGGATTTTCGGATCAGCGTGGCCTATCTGGAAGAGCTCGACCCGGTGGCAGCAAAACCCAGCCCTGCCGAATGTGTGGGTAAGATAAATGCGGCGCTGGAGACCTCAAAGATCACCTTTGCCCCCGGCTCGGCAGATATCGTTGCGGAGGCGCGGGTAACAGTAGACAAAATTGCCGGAATCATGAATTTATGTGAAGATATTGCCATGGAAATTGGTGGCTTCACCGATAGTCAGGGGCGCGAGGAGATGAACCGCAACCTGTCAAAATCGCGCGCCCAAGCGGTGCTGAACGCGCTGCTGGCGCGCCGGGTTCTGACCAGCAACCTGACCGCCCATGGTTATGGCGAAGAAAACCCGATCGCGGATAACGACACTGAAGCGGGCCGCGAGGCAAACCGGCGCATTGAATTCCGTCTGATCCTACCGGAAAACACCGCCGGAGATGGCGTTGCGCAACCGGAAGAACCTACAGAAGAACCTACGGAAGAACCTCAAGAGGGAGAGAGCAGTGAGTAGAACAGAGTTCATCATTGTCACCGCTATTATCTTGTTTGTGGCGTTTGTTTTGGGCTGGTTTGCTCATTGGCTGGTACACCGATTTTCAAAAGTGACCGGGAGCGATATGGGTGAGCTGGACAAGATGGCTCAGGCATTGCACGAGGCAGAGGAAACCCGCGATCAGGCAATTACCTACATGCAGCAGCGCGAGGCTGAGCTGACCAGTAAGCTGCACCAGACCGAAGCCGAAACCCGCGCCGCCATGGACGGCTTGCGCGATGCCCGCGAAGAAACCGAAGAGCTGCGGGCCTATATTGAAAAATATATACCGAATCAGTGACATATGCGGCATAATCAAAGGATTATGGCCTGATCTGGGGTTTAGACATGTCGGATAAATTCATGATTTCAGTTAGATTGGGTACGCTCTAAATAAAGTCCGTCAGGCTAAACGTGGCGCTCCCGCCTGTCGCCGGCCCCTGCCGGGGCGCGCCTCCCGTTGGGCCGGGCCTCGCTATGCTCGGCAGATTTAAGGCCTCCGGCGGGAGTATTTTGACCAAGATGAAAGATCGGTGGGCAAGGCAAGGCAAGGGCTGGGCAGTTGACCTTAGTCACCAGCGTTTCAGCGCTGCCTCATCGGTCTCTTTGCTTTCAACCCAGGTGGTGCCATCGGCGCTGACTTCTTTTTTCCAGAACGGGGCGCGGGATTTCAAGTAATCCATCAGGTAATCAGCCGCTTCAAAAGCTTCAACCCGGTGGTGGGCGGCGGTGGCAACCATCATGATGATCTCGCCGGGTGCCAGTTGTCCGTAGCGGTGAATTACTGTGCAATCGCTCAGGCGCCAGCGCTTCTGTGCCGTGCTCATCATGGCGGCAATGGCACTCTCGGTCATGCCGGGGTAATGCTCTATTTCCATGTGTCTGAGGCTGCCGCTATCGTTGCGCACTATGCCGGTGAAGCTGACCACGGCACCGGCGGAGGCGGTGTTGGCGGTAAAGTCATTCAGCACCTTGCCGGGGTCAAAGCTGGCGGATTGTATGGCGAGCATTGACTAACCTCCGGTCATAGGTGGAAAAAAAGCCACTTCGCTGGCATCTTTCAGGGGCGCATCAAACTCGGTCAGTTCCTGATCTATGGCCACCCGCAGCGCTGACAGGTCGGAAAATGCCAGCGCATAGCGCTCCTCGCGCGCGCTGAGTTCCTTGATCAGCCCGGCCACATCATGGGCCGCTGTCTCAACCTGTTCGCGCGGCAGGCCAATACGTTCACGGACCCAGGCAAAATATATGACTTCAACTTTCATCTGTACCCCTTTCATCTGCATCACGCAGGAATGGCAGTGATTTCCGGAAGTAATCCAGCCCGGTTATCAAGGTCAGAACCGCTGCCAGCCACAGCAGGGTCACCCCGCCCCAGCTTGTCCAGATCATGCCTTGCAGTTTCCAGCGCAGGCCGAGAAAATCTTCCTCAACCCCAGCCAGGATATCGTAGACCAATGCCTCATCCATGCCGTAGGTCTGCATACCGAGGTAATGCTCAAACACCCCCTTGGCGAACAGAATTGCAATGGCCACCATCTGCACGGTGGTTTTCCACTTGGCCAGCCATGTGACCTTCAGGGCGCGGGCCTTGTCACCGAGAAACTCGCGCAGGCCCGAGACAAATACTTCACGGAACACGATCAGCGCCGAGGGCAGCAGGATCCAGGCCGTTACCCCGGCATAACCGTTGATGACCAGAAGCGCGATCAGCACTAGCGCTTTGTCGGCAATCGGATCCATCGCCGCGCCAAAGGCGCTTTCCTGTTTCCAAGCGCGGGCGATGTAGCCGTCGAGATAATCAGTCAGAGCAGCAAATATGAAAATCCCCAGCGCGAACCAGTCGGCCCAGGGCCGGGTGAAGTAGAGAAACATGATTGGCAATAGCGGCACTGCGATCAGGCGCATGATGGTCAGGGTATTGGGCAGGTTCCACTTCATATAAAATCTCTAGCCGCAATGGTGCCGGGGTGAAAGCGATGATTGAAACCGGTTACATCATTTTGATGCTGCTCCAAGGCCCCGGTTAACGTATTTTTCAGCCTTAATCCCCCATTATACGGACGCAGCCGGGCTGCCCGGCAGATGTCAGAGGGTAAACATGATCACTTTTCCATATTTTACAGGTAGCCCCTCAAGGGTTTATTTTTGCCGCAGGCCCGGTGAAAGCCCTGCAATGCCCCAACACAACAGGAGTGCCTGACCATGCCCCAGTTCACAGCAGTAGCGTTCAAATGGACCGGCACCTACTATAATGCACAATATAACACCTCGCATACCGCCGAATTCACTGATAATGACGGGGCGTTTCAAGGCCGGGCGGATTCTGATGAGACAATCAGCATTGATGGTGGCGCTGCCATGTCCACGACGCATCTGCCCTATTCCATTGACGTCTCATTCACAGATACCAGCGGCAACGCGCATGTGGAAAACTTCAATTTCTTCCAGACCGGCGGTGAATGGTATTTTGTGCCTGGCCCGAATTCTGAGTTCACGGTCGGGGCGACGCTGGGCAGCTACAAAAGCCATACGGTTGGCTGGGACTACAAGGAAATTATCTGCCTGACCCGGGGCACGCTGGTAGAAACCAAAAACGGGCCGGTTGCGATTGAGAAGCTGCATCCGGGCATGCGGGTGGTGACGGTGGACGGTGGCGCCGCCGATCTGCGCCTGAGTCTCAGTCGCAAAATCACCGGAGCGGCGTTGCGATGCAATCCAAAACTGCACCCGGTACGGATCATGGCCGGCGCCCTTGGCGAAGGCCTGCCACGGCGCGACCTGCTGGTGTCACGTCATCACCGGATGCTGGTCAACTCAGCCATTGCTGAACGTATGTTTGGCCAGCGCGAGGTGCTGGTCGCAGCGATTCGGCTGACCGAGTTACCGGGCATTTTTGTCGACGACAATATTGATGAGGTGGAATATTTCCATCTGGTTTTTGACCGCCATGAAATCATCATCGCCGAAGGGGCCGCAACCGAAAGCCTGCATGCCGGGACAGAGGCGCTGAAAGCGTTGACTCCGCAGGCGCGTACCGAACTGCTGGAGGTTTTCCCCGAGTTTCCCTGCCCCGGATCCACCCCTGACCCTGCCTGTATGATACCACACGCAAGGCAGCAAAAATTGTTAATTTCCCGGCACTTGAAGAACCTAAAGCCGCTGGTCACCGGGCTTTAGCCGTTCTCATGGAAAAATCCATGGATTGATGCGGCCAGCGCCACCGAGATGCCTTCTACCGCCTGCAAATCCTCAAGCCCGGCGCGGCTGACGGCTTTTGCGCTGCCAAAATGCGCCAGCAATGCACGTTTACGGCTGGCGCCAACCCCCGGCACTTCATCCAATGGGGTGGCACCAATGGCGCGCGCGCGTTTGGCGCGGTGGCTGCCAATGGCAAAACGGTGGGCTTCATCGCGCAGGCGTTGGACAAAATACAGCACCGGATCATTGCGCCTTAACGCGAAAGGCCGGCCCTTACGGCGGTGAAATTCTTCTTTTCCAGCGTCGCGGTCCTCGCCTTTGGCAACCCCGATCATGGCAATATCGGCTACGCCCAGCTCAGCCATGATAGAGGCCACAGCACTGACCTGCCCGGCACCACCATCTATCAGCAACAGATCCGGCCAGTTTTCTCCGGTGCGCTCTGGGTCTTCCTTTAGCAACCGCTTGAAGCGCCGCGCCAGCACCTCTTTCATCATGCCCACATCATCGCCCGGTGTCAGGTCTTCGCCCTTGATGTTGAATTTGCGGTACTGGCTTTTCACAAAGCCCTCTGGCCCGGCCACGATCATGGCACCAACCGCATGCGCGCCAGAGATGTGGGAATTGTCATAGACCTCAATCCGGGCAGGCGGGGCGGCCAGGTCAAAGGCCTCAACCAATCCTTTGAGCAATTTGCCCTGCGTGGCCGTCTCGGCCAGCTTGCGCCCGAGGCTCTCGCGGGCATTGCGCAGCGCCCCGGCAACAAGGGCTTTTTTCTCGCCTCGGAGCGGCACGGCCAGCGCGACCTTGCGCCCGGATTTTTCGCTTAAAGCCTGGGCCATCAGATCCTGATCGTCCAGCGGGTTTGAAAGCAGAATCAAGCGCGGCGGGTCTTTCTTGTCATAAAACTGGCCAATAAAGGCTTGCAGCACCTCGCCAGCCCCGGCGCTTTCCTTGCCCCCGACACCCGCCCCAGTCCCGGCGCCTGTGCGCGGATAAAAATCGCGGTTACCCCAGTTTTGGCCCGAGCGAATGAAAAACACCTGAACGCAGGCCTGCCCCCCTTCCATATGCAACGCGATCACATCGGCCTCGGTCACGCCTTGCGGGTTGATGCTCTGGTTTTGTTGCACCTGGGTCAGCGCCCGGATGCGGTCGCGCAAAACAGCGGCGCGCTCAAACTCCATCGCTGCACTTGCGGTGGTCATATCTGCGGCCAAAGTAGCCTGCATCTGGGTGCTTTGGCCCGTCAGAAAACTTTCGGCATCATCAACCAGCAGCTTGTAACCGGCTTCGCTGATTTTGCCAACGCATGGCCCGGCGCAGCGTTTGATCTGGTAAAGCAGGCAGGGCCGGGTGCGGGCGGTAAAAGTCGCATTGGTACAATTTCGCAAAAGGAACACCCTTTGCAGCTGGTTTAGCGTATGGTTGACCGCATCAGCAGAGGCAAACGGGCCATAATAGGTGCCCTTTTCCTTTTTTGCGCCCCGGTGCTTTTTGATTTGCGCAAAGGCGTGGTCTTTGGTCACAAGGATGTTTGCAAAGCTTTTATCATCTCGCAGCAGCACGTTAAAATGAGGTTTGAGCTGTTTAATGAGATTTTGTTCGAGCAGCAGCGCCTCGGTTTCAGTATGCGTGGTCAGAAACATCATCGAGGCGGTTTGTGAGATCATCCGGGCAATGCGCGGGGTGTGGCCCGTGGGCTTGGCATAGCTGGCAACGCGCTTTTTTAGCGCCCTGGCCTTGCCCACATAAAGCACCCTGCCTTGCGCATCCAGCATACGGTAGACACCAGGCGCGTTGTCGAGCAGGCGCAGATAGGAATGCACGACATCATGGCCCGGAACGGGCATATCGGATTTATCTGTGCTGGTTTCCTTATTCATACCTAACCCACCGAGATTCGTGCCTGCCTGCAACCATAGCTTGCCGGATGCAAGAGAAAACTTCCCCACATTTTCTGTGGATAACCCTGGGCACAAGTTGAACTCAGCCCGAAATTTTCCTTAAGTTTAGCAGGGTTTGTCGGATTGCCTAATTTTTAGGCGGTACTGTAGGGCGTTGTTTTTAAACGATAGAAATATTACCATCTGGTAAACACTTGAAAACATGACGGAAATGTTACAGGGCTTTGCCTGGCATGCTGCCAAGTGCACAAGTTATCGCAGAGCGCTACTCAACCCCAATAATGTCGGCTGTCTTCCAGGCCAGGTGTTGGCCACCATCCACTGCCAGCATCTGCCCGGTAACGGCAGGGGAATCAACAAAATACCCCAGCGCGGCTGTTATATCATCAGGGTTTGCGCCGCGCTCAAGAATGGTATTTTGGCGCTGCCGGGTGAAATGCGCCTCGCTTTGCCGCGCGCCAATCAGGGTTGGGCCGGGGGCTATGGCGTTGACGCGAACCTGCGGGGCCAGTGCCTGTGCCGTTGTTTGGGTCAGCACCCACAAGGCCGATTTGGCCAGCGAATAGGTAATGAATTCAGGCGTCAGTTTGCGTACACGCTGGTCGATCATGTTGACCACCAACGCGCTGGCCTGAGCTTCGCCGGCTGCATCCGCCGTGGCTACGGGTGCCTGCGCCGCAAAGGCTTGTGTCAGAAAGAACGGCGCGCGCAGATTACTGCCCATGTGGCGGTCCCAGCTCTCGGACGTGGCGTTGGTAATGTTGTCATACTCAAAGATTGAAGCGTTGTTTATGAGCAGGCTAAGAGCGCCGCCAAGGGCTGTGGCGGCTTGTGGCACCAAGGCTTCAACTGCCGCCTGATCAAGCAGGTCGGC
>CAYNXK010000036.1:6206-13958 GCA_964401125.1 uncultured Aliiroseovarius sp. | reverse complement strand
TTCCAAGGGCGACCCGATCAAGACCGGCATCATCGGCTTTTCCTATGACATGCGTACTGCCGTTCTGCCGTTCCTGTTTATCTTCAACACGGAACTGTTGCTGATTGATGTGACATTTTTGAAGGCCATATTCGTCTTCATTATCGCGGTGGTGGCCATGTTGCTATTTGCCGCCGCAACGCAAAACTGGTGGCTGCACAAGAACCGCTTATGGGAAACTGTTGCCCTGCTGCTGATTGCCTTCACCCTGTTCCGACCGGGCTTTTGGCTGGACATGTATGACCCGCCTTATATCTATGAGGATCCCGCCAAAATCATTGCCTTGGCCGATGCGGCAGGTGATGGAGAGGCGCTGCGAATACGGGTGTCCGGCGAAGATTTCATAACCGAAAAAATGACAGGGACAACGCTGCTGATCCCGCTTGGGCTAAGGTCGGATGGTGATGGTGCTACCCGTATGACCAGGCATGCGGGCATCACGTTTGCCATTCAGGATGACGGCACTGTCATTGTCGATAACGTTGCATTTGGCAGTTACGCCAAGGACAAGGGCGTTGATCTCGACTGGGTGGTTGAGCGGATTGAAGTCGATGCTGACCGCCTGCCAAAAGAGCTGTTCTACATCCCGGCGCTTTTGTTGCTGTTGCTTATTGCCAAGCTGCAACTGGGCCGGGCGCGCAAGGCTAAGATGAGTGCTGCCGGACCACAGGCTGCCAGATCACAGGCCGAAGGAGAGAAATCATGACAAAGTCAATTCTTTTAGCCGTTGATCTCAACCATGAAAGCTCTTGGCGAAAGGCCATGCCGCAGGCTGTGGCGCTGGCTAAAGCTGACGGCGCGGATATGCATGTGCTGACGGTCATTCCAAATTTTGGCATGGCTATGGTCGGGTCATATTTTCCCGCTGATTTTGCCGAGAAAGCTTCCGAGGTAACCGAAAAGGCTTTGTCCGCTCTTGTTGCGGCTCAGGTGCCTGCTGAGCTGAAGGCAGAAACCCATGTTATTCACGGAACCATCTATAAGAAAATCCTTGAGGTAGCTGGTAAGCTGGGTTGCGATCTGATCGTCATGGCCTCGCACCGCTCTGAAATGCAGGACTACCTGCTTGGCCCCAATGCAGCCAGGGTTGTGCGCCATGCAAAACAATCGGTTTTTGTAGTGCGTGAGGATTAGAGCAGATTTTCCCAAATACCGGCGCGCCGCCGCTGGTGCGTACAGCCAGTACGCCCGGCGTGCCGCCATTTGGTCTTTGCAAAAAACCTGATCGGCTCAGGCGGATCAGGATGGTAAAAACTGCTCTAATGCCTGAAATGCCGCATGCCGGTCAGCACCATGGCCAGACCGGCCTCATCGGCGGCGGCTATTACCTCCGCGTCACGCATGGAGCCACCCGGCTGAATAACGCATGACGCCCCCGCCGCTGCCGCCTCCAGCAGGCCATCAGCGAAGGGGAAAAAAGCGTCAGAGGCCACTGCAGCGCCCTTGGCCGGGCTTGCCGGCAGGCCCAGAGACTCAGCCATGCGCTCGGCTTTGGTGGCGGCAATAATGGCACTGTCCAGCCGGCTCATCTGGCCGGCACCGATGCCCACCGTGGCACCGTTTTTGGCGTAGACAATGGCGTTTGACTTCACATGTTTGGCGACCTTCCAGGCAAACAGCAAATCCTGCATCTGGGCTTTGCTGGGGGCCAGCTTGGTCACAACTTGCAGATCATCCTGCCTGACAAAGCCGTTATCCTTGCCCTGCACCAGCAAGCCGCCCGCCACCTGCCGCCAGACCAGACCGGCGGCGCGCATGTCTGGCAGGCCGCCAGTCACCAGCAGGCGCAGGTTCTTTTTGGTGGCGAATATTTCGCGGGCTTCAGCGCTGATGGCAGGGGCGATCACAACCTCTGTAAACACTTCAGTGATGGCACGCGCCGTGGCCGCATCCAGCTCTGTGTTCAGCGCTATGACGCCGCCAAAGGCCGAGACCCGGTCACAGTTAAACGCTGCCTTGTAGGCTTCCAGTGGGCTGGCCCCGCGCGCCACACCTGAGGGGTTGGCGTGTTTTATAATAGCGCAAGCCGGGGCTTCGCCGGGGTCAAATTCGGCCACCAGCTCAAAGGCGGCATCGGTGTCGTTGATATTATTGTAGCTCAGCTCTTTGCCCTGTAATTGGCGCGCGCTGGCAACCCCTTGCCGCCCGCTGCCATCGCTATAAAACGCCGCAACCTGATGCGGGTTTTCACCGTAGCGCAGGCTTTGCTTAACGCTGCCGGCAAAGGCCCGGCGGCGCGGCGTCTCCACGCCAATAGCCTCTGCCATCCACGTGCTGACCGCCGCATCATAGGCGGCACAGCGCCCGTAAGCGATTTGCGCCCGGCGCTTGCGGAACTTGCTGCAGGTGGCGCCGTTATGCTTGTCCATGTCGCCCAGCAGTTTGTCATAATCCTCAACATCAACAATTACGGTCACAAAAGCATGGTTCTTAGCCGCCGCCCGGATCATCGCCGGGCCACCTATGTCGATATTCTCAACACAAGTGTCATAATCAGCCCCAGAATTTACGGTCTCTTCAAACGGGTACAGGTTGACCACCAACAGGTCGATGGGGTCAATGCCATGCGCTTCCATTGCGGCCAGATGCGCTGCATCATCGCGTACAGCCAAGAGGCCGCCATGCACGTTGGGATGCAGGGTTTTAACCCGACCATCCATCATTTCAGGAAAGCCTGTTACCTCAGCCACATCTTTCACCACCAGCCCGGCGGCGCGCATTGCCTGCGCCGTACCCCCGGTTGAAAGCAGCTCAACCCCGCGTGCCGCCAGGGCACGGGCCAGCTCAACAAGCCCTGTCTTGTCGGAAACCGAGATCAGGGCGCGGCGAATGGGGGGTATATTGGGCATGTTGGTCCTATTCAGGCTAGTAAGATTGCAAAGTTATATCATCCATCTCAAGGTCACGAATCGCGGTGGGTGTATCTTGCGCCTTGGTCAGAGACCAGCGGATACGGGTGGCAAAATCCAAAGCCCTGCCAGTGAGAACCACCTGTTGCGCCGCTCGTGGCTTCAGGCGATTCTTTTCCAAGTAAACACCAGTTTCAAGGCGCATCTCAACCGGGCCTTGATAGCGGAATACCCAGATTTCGCCGCTTTTAAGTGCCAAGGATACGGCGCTGCCGCCTAGG
The DNA here is from genome assembly GCA_964401125.1 of uncultured Aliiroseovarius sp. Classification (GTDB taxonomy): domain Bacteria; phylum Pseudomonadota; class Alphaproteobacteria; order Rhodobacterales; family Rhodobacteraceae; genus JAAEUB01. The sequence continues at coordinate 10,789 of CAYNXK010000036.1, read as the reverse complement.
TCAAGGGCTGCATCCACATCCGGGTGCAAGTGAAACCGGATCGTGTAAGGCAGGCCCTGCAACTTGCTTTTGTCGAGTATGGTGGAGAAGCGTTTTTGCTCAACTTCGGAAATGGCCGCCAGCGTATCCTCGCCAAAAAGACCACGCCCATCATGGCTGAGATCAACCCGCCGGCTATGGTTCAACCCGTGGCTGGGCACATATCCGTCATGGGCACCCACCAGCCCGGTCGAGCCTTCTTCGGCCAGCTTTTGCAGGCGCACATCATGGGGGGTCTCGGCCAGAATCTCGCGGTTGATGCCAGAAACTTTGCGCATGGGGCCAAGGCGTGACGAGGACAGGCCATCAAGCCCCAGCACCGAATGCGAAGGCGTAGCCCGCCCGGCCCGGCGCCATTCCTCGCCAAAATTTGCCCCAGAGCCGCAATTGACAATTAGCGGTCGGCGGCCTGATGTGATCTCTATCGCCAAAGTAGAGGCGTGAGCATTGGCCGAGGCTGGTCCGCGCGGCGGCTTGCTGGCATCCATGATCAAGTTGGTTCGCCCCGCCGACAGCCGCGCATAGCCCATGGCCAACCCGACCATGGCTGCTGCTCGCACGCCAGAATTGGCCAGCGCGTGGTCCAGCCGCCCCTCAAGGCCGCGCCCGCCGCCATGAAAGCGCGCCAGCCCGCCATCGGAATGGCGCAGGGCGCGCAGGGTTGGTGCAATGCGCTCGATCGCCGCCAGATGCTCGCCCGCAGCCATGCGCCCGCTTTCACTCAGCGCCGAGGCGGCCCAGGTCAGCAGGGTGAACACTTCCAGCAATTCCTCGGGGTTGCGGGTGTGAATGCCGCCTTGCGCATCTATTTGCTCGGTGCATTCGCGCGCCAGCGCCTTCATGGCCGGTGCCACATAATCCTCCATGCCCGACAGGCTGAGACCAGCGTAAATCAACCCGGTCAGCGCCTCAAAACGCGCCACGCCGGGGGAGGCCGCCTGCCAGCGCCTTGACAGAAATATTGTCTGCTGCGCCAGCGAGCGGTAAAAGGCGAGGGTTGCCTCCGCCTCCTGCGCGTTGAGTATGAACAGCGCGTGATTTATCCAGCGAATCAGCCGCCTGCCGGTTAAATCAGGGGTCCAACCCGGCCCGCGCCCGTTGCCATAGCGCCCAATCCAGTCCAGCAGCCATTTTTGCGCCAGAAGCCGGGCTTCCCGGTCGCCCAAAGCCGCTAGATCATCAAGCCAGGCAAAGCCGTGCAGCTCGCTGGCAAAAGTATCATTTGGCACTTTGACCTGCCACAGGCTTGCTTTTGGTTGGTTGATCAGGTGGCCAGCGAACAAAAGGTTACCGGCCACCAATTGCTTGCCGCGGGCGTAAGAGCCGATGCTGCGCGGTTCCGGCTGCGAAACAAAGCCGGTTGCAGGCCGCGCCCGCGCCGCCCGACGGGCATGCCAGCGGTTCAGAAGGCGCGCTTTGCGCCCGGACCAGGTCTCTTTTTGCGACACGGATTTGCCTCGTTCAAATGGCTGCCTTTAACGGGAGTTCTTAGCTGTAAGCATACAGAGGCAATGTGCGTCTGTCATCGGCGAAAATATCAGAGCGGCTTGACGAAGGCCGCAATATAAAATCCATCCATTCCACCTGCATCGGCCATGAAATCTGGCCGCAGGCGTAACCCGCCTTCCTCGCCAATCCATTCCGGTGCAATGCCGGGCTGGTTCAGGGATTCGCGGTCCATTCGCAAATCAGGATGCCGGATCAAGGCATCGCGAAGTTGCTCCTCGCCCTCATCAATCAGTAAGGAACAGGTGCAATAGATTAGTCGCCCACCAGGTTTGAGAAGCTCCAGCGCTTTGTCGATCAGCGCGGCCTGCAAGGCAAACAGGGCGGGAAAGTCACTGCCATCCCTGGCCTGCGGCAGATCCGGGTGCCGCCTGATGGTGCCGGTGGCCGAACAGGGGGCATCCAGCAGGATGGCGTCAAAGGCGGGAGCAGAATATTCCAGCGCATCGGCCACCACGACTTCGGCCTGCAAGCGGCATCGGGTCAGGTTTTCATGCAGCCGTTGCAGGCGGTTCTCGGAAATATCCAGCGCCGTTACAGCCGCGCCGGTTGCTGCCAGTTGCAAGGTCTTGCCGCCGGGTGCTGCACAAAGGTCAAGCACGCGCTCGCCAGGTTTTGCGGCCAGAATGCGTGCGGGCATGGCCGCAGCTGTATCCTGCACCCACCAATCACCGGCTGCAAACCCCGGCAAAACGGATATCTGGCCGTAGCTGGCCAGTCGGACCGAGCCGGTGGGCAAGACCTCGCCGCCCAGTGCCAGTGCCACTTGCGCGGCCTCACCCTTCACGCTCAGGTCCAGCGGGGCACCAGCGTAATGTGCTGCCTCCATGGCCTCTACCACCGTCTTGCCGTAATCTGCCAGCAGGGGTTTGCGCAGCCATTTTGGCAGTCGGGGCAGTGGTAGGCTGTGCCACTTTTCGGCGTCACCCACTACCTTGCGCAGCACGGCGTTGACCAGCCCGGCCAAGCGTGTCGAGCGATTATCTGCTCGTGCCAGATCAACCGCGGCATTGACCACGCCATGCGCTGCCGAGCCATCTTCGCAAAGTTCGGCCACGCCAAGGCGCAAAATATTCATCACCCGGTCTTGCGGTCGGCGCTTGAGGTATGGCCCGAGCATACGGTCGGCGCGGTCCATCACCCGGAGGGTGGTCAGGGCCAGACGCTGCGCCCGGGCGCGGTCTTCCGGCGCAAGCGGGGCCAGGCGACGTGGCAGCACTTCTGAGAGCCGGCACCGGTGGCTGGTAACATCGCTGATCAATTGTAACGCTACCGTACGCGCATCTTTTATTTCATGTTTCATCAACAGCCCTTTGCACTCATGCTTGCGCGGCTTATATTATTGCCAGAGCCGCTACAAGGAACACGCCATGCCGGATGAGATAAAAGACCTGTCCCCCCGAAACTTGCCCCCCCGAAACCTGCCCCCGGAAGCTCGGCGTGCCCTGACTGAAGCTGCCGAGCGCAAGCGCAAAGAAGCTGGCACTACATTACCCAATGAGCTTGGGGGCCGCAACGGGCCGGAACCTGTGCGTTTTGGTGATTGGGAGAGAAATGGTATTGCGGTGGATTTTTAGCGCCATTCTGATTAACGCTGTTGTGATCTGAGGTAGAGGCTCCCGCTTGGCTCGGAACATCAAAGATGTGCCTGCGCCAATTGGGCCGGGCCTCGCTATGCTCGGAGAGATTTAAGGCCTCCGGCGGGAGTATTTTTGCCAAGATGAAGGGGCGTTCTGCGGATTATGTCCGTTTCAGAGGCCAAGGCCAAGCACATCCAGCATGTCATATGTGCCGGGTTTCTGCCCTTGCCCCCAGAGGGCTGCCTTAAGGGCTCCGCGCGCATAAATTGTCCGGTCGGTGGCCACGTGGCGTAGGGTGATGCGTTCGCCCGCCCCGGCAAAAACCACGTCATGCTCGCCTATAATATCACCGCCCCTTATGGCGGAGAAGCCAATATGGCCGGGAATGCGCGCGCCTGTCATGCCGTCGCGCCCCCGGTCGGCCACCTGGCTCAGGTTGACGCCGCGCCCTTCTGCTGCAGCTTCGCCCAGCATCAGGGCGGTGCCGGAGGGGGCGTCAACCTTATGATTGTGGTGGGCTTCAATGATCTCAATGTCAAAACCTTCATCCAGGGCAGCGGCAACCTGACGGGTCAGTTGCACCAGCAGGTTGACCCCAAGGCTCATGTTTCCGGCGCGCACGATAATTGCATGGCGCGCCGCCAGAGACAGCCGCGCCAGATCAGCAGCACTCAGCCCGGTGGTGCCGATCACATGCACAGCACGCGCCTGCGCTGCAAGGTCGGCCATTTCGACTGTGGCAGCCGGCACGGTGAAATCCAGTACGGCCTGCGCCTTGGCCATCGCCTCGAGCGGGTCATCCGTAACCTTTACGCCAAGCGCACCCAGCCCGCAGGCCTCGCCCGCATCGCGCCCCAGCCAGTCATGGCCCGGACGCTCAAGGGCTGCCACCAGCCGCGCCCCCGGTGCCTCAGATACGGCCTGCACCAGCATCCGGCCCATCCGGCCCGACACCCCCATCACCACAATTGCGTAATCTTCGCTCATTTTAACGCTCCATTTTTGCGGCAAGGTAACCTTTCAGGCACAGCAAGGCAAAGACCCTGTTGCAGGTGGGCAAAATCAGGCATACAGGGCGTATATGGCATTTCGCGGCAATCATATACCCGGCGGCCCAACGCAGCGCCAGTTGCGGGTGGGCGAGTTGATTCGGCGCACTCTTTCTGAGGTGCTTTCGCAGAACGTTGTGCATGACCCGGAGCTAAACCGCCTGTCCATTACCGTGGGAGAAGTGCGCACCTCGAACGATTTGAAAATCGCCACCGCTTATGTGCTGCCCCTTGGTGGCAAGAACCGGCGCGAGGCGATTGAGGCATTGGTGCGCAACAAGCACGAGCTGAGGCGCGCCATCGGCAAGGCGGTAAAGCTGAAATTCACCCCGGACCTGCGTTTTCTCATTGATGAAACCTTTGACCAGATGGATGAGAGCCGCCGCCTGTTTGCGCAGGAGAATGTGCA
>CAYNXK010000036.1:0-6106 GCA_964401125.1 uncultured Aliiroseovarius sp. | reverse complement strand
AAACCTTTGACCAGATGGATGAGAGCCGCCGCCTGTTTGCGCAGGAGAATGTGCAGCGCGACATTAACCGCGAGGATGAGGGCGGGTGATGCGGCGCACCGGATACGTTGGTGCCGCCATGCTGGCATTTCTAACGCTTATCCAAAGCCAGGCCGCCATCGCCAGTACTGCCGCCATTTGCAAAAATATCAGCCATGATAACCTGCCCTATACAATTTGCGAAGTGCAGGCAGGTGCCGACCTGCGTCTTTGGTTGCGGGGCGCTGACGGCCTGCCGCTTGGCAGCTTTGCCGCCGTTGAGGCCGGGCTGAACGGGGCTAGGTTGAGCTTTGCCATGAATGCCGGCATGTATCATACTGACAGGCGGCCTGTGGGCCTTTACATTGAGAATGGCGAACAGGAAGGCCCGCTATCCGATGGCGGCGGTTACGGCAATTTCGGCCTGCTGCCAAACGGGGTATTCTGCATTTCCGAGACTTTGAGGGTTTTTGAGCGCACAGCCTTCATTGCTGAAAACCCTACTTGCCGTTATGCCAGCCAATCCGGGCCGATGCTGGTCATCAATGGCGCTTTGCACCCACGTTTCAGGCCCGATAGCACATCGCGTAATATCCGCAACGGGGTTGGCACATCTGCGGATGGCAGCCGCGCGGTTTTTGCCATTGCAAACAGGCCCGTAACTTTCTTTGAGTTCGCCCGGCTGTTTCAAAGCCACCTTGGTTTGCCGGACGCGCTGTTCTTTGATGGCAAGGTTTCGCGCCTGTATGCACCGATGCTTGGCCGCTCTGATCTTGGCCTGCCCATGGGGCCGATTGTTGGGCTGGTTGACGAGACCACCGTAGCGCGATAGCACCCCAATCTGACTAAATTTGAGGCGTATAGATGGCACGAAAACGCAAAGGCCGCGATATTTCCGGCTGGCTGGTGGTAGACAAACCCGCAGGTTGGACCTCAAGTGCTGTGGTCAACAAGGTGCGTTGGGCGATGGAGGCGAAAAAGGCCGGCCATGCGGGCACGCTTGACCCGGAGGCAACCGGGGTGCTGGCCATCGCGCTGGGCGAGGCTACCAAGACCGTGCCCTACATTACCGATGCGCTGAAAGCCTACCGTTTCAAGGTGCGGCTGGGGCAGGCCACCAACACGGATGACACTGAGGGCGAAGTCACCGCCAGCAGTGAAACCCGGCCTTCCGATGCCGAAATCGAAGCCGCATTGGCGCAATTTCGGGGTGATATCATGCAGGTGCCGCCAAAATTCTCCGCCGTTAAAATTGATGGCGAGCGCGCCTATAAGCTGGCCCGTGATGGCGCGGATGTGGAGATTGCCGCCCGTGCGCTCTGGGTGGAGGAGTTGGTGATGATCTCGCGCCCGGACTCTGACCATGTGGAATTGGAAATGACCTGCGGCAAGGGCGGCTATGTGCGCGCCATTGCCCGTGATCTGGGGGCCTGTCTGGGCTGTTATGGCCACGTGCAAAGCCTGCGCCGCATCTGGTCCGGGCCGTTTGATGCCGAAGACGGGATCAACATGGATATGATTGAGAAATTGGCTCATACTGGTGAGCTGGACAGCTACCTGCGCCCACTGGAAGATGGGCTGGTAGATTTGCCAGAGCTGCGCTGCACTCAGGAGGCTGCTACCCGCCTGCGCCACGGCAATCCCGGCATGGTCTTAACTTCTGACGCTGAATATGGTGACGAAGCCTGGGCCTCACTGAATGGTCAGGCGGTTGCTGTTGGCACCTACAAGGCCGGTGAATTGCACCCAAGCCGGGTGTTCAAGGCATTTGACCTTTAATCAGGTCTTTCTCCCAACATCCCGGCCTATCACGCTGGCGCGCCGAGGGAGATATGTTTGCCCGCGGGCCAATTTCCGGGGTGAAAGCCACGCGGCTGGTACAACAGAAGCCCCCCCAGATTCCAATGGCCGAGCGCAGCGCCACCGACAGCCTGATGGGCGGCTGATGCAAAAGCAGGCGAAGTCACACAAGCGGCGCAAGGCTCCTTTGAGCGCCTGTTTGAGGCCTGTGAGCGCCGGCATCACCAGACCTATCTGAGCGAGTGGCGGCCGCCCTGAAAAAACCCGCTCTGGCGGCATGGGGTTGTTTGCCCCTCATACTTGTGTTTCCAGTCAGAACAGAGTGAATAAAGCCTTGAAGTAGCGGCCTTTCGGCGGTACTTCGGGCGGACCTTTCTGGACAGGCGCGCAATGATTCGACTTGCGCGCCGCTTTTTGTTCCGACTGGAAGCTAAGTTGCGGTAGTATAACCGCTTGAAACAATGGAATTTTATGGCGGGAAACCGTCAGTGACACAAGGCAGGCAGCAATGGCGAAACGGTGGTATTCGGTGAGCGTTCTCTCGAATTACGAGAAAAAGATCGCCGAACAGATCAAGGTCTCTGTTGCCGAAAAGGGGCTGGATCAGGACTTTGATGAGGTTCTGGTGCCAACTGAAGAGGTGATTGAAATTCGCCGCGGCAAAAAAGTCACTGCCGAGCGCCGCTTCATGCCGGGCTATGTGCTGGTGCATATGGAAATGTCGGATGAGGGCTATCACCTTGTCACATCGATCAACCGGGTCACCGGGTTTCTTGGCCCGCAAGGCCGGCCAATGCCGATGCGTGATGCCGAGGTGAACGCGATTCTCAACCGGGTTGAGGAAAACGAGGCTTCGCCGCGCACCCTGATCCACTTCGAGACTGGCGAGAAAGTCACCGTCACCGACGGGCCGTTCGAGGGTTTTGACGGCATGGTTGAAGGTGTGGATGATGATAACCAACGCCTGAAAGTGTCGGTATCAATTTTTGGCCGGGCCACCCCGGTCGAGCTGGAATACACGCAGGTTACCAAGCAATTGTAGCCCGTGTTTAAATGCGTGGGAGGCATGCGGGCGCGCCCGCAGATCCGCACCACGCCAACCCAAGACATGCGGGACGCGTCTCGCTGTTGTTGAAAAAGGAGAGGCCACATGGCCAAAAAATTAGTCGGCACGATGAAGCTGCAGGTTCCTGCAGGTCAGGCCAACCCAAGCCCGCCCGTCGGCCCAGCGCTGGGTCAACGCGGCATTAATATCATGGAATTCTGCAAGGCATTCAACGCCAGGACGCAAGACCTTGAGCAGGGCGCACCTTGCCCGACCATCATCACTTATTACCAAGACAAGTCCTTCACCATAGAAGTCAAAACGCCGCCGGCTTCGTATTTCCTGCGTAAAGCGGCCAAGCTGAAATCCGGCGCTACCAATCCCGGCCGCGATGTTGTTGGCTCGATTACCGCCAAGCAGCTGCGCGAAATTGCCGAGGCGAAGATGGTTGACCTCAACGCCAACGATATTGAGGCAGCAATGAAAATTATCATGGGCTCGGCCCGTTCCATGGGCATTGAGGTGAAGTAAGATGGCAAAACTGGGAAAACGTACCCGCGCCGCTCGTGAGGCATTTGCTGGCAAGAATAACCTGTCAGTTGAAGAAGCCGTGAGCCTGATCAAGGCCAACGCCAACGCCAAGTTCGACGAAACCGTTGAAATCTCACTGGTGCTGGGTGTTGACCCGCGCCATGCGGACCAGATGGTGCGCGGCGTGATTGGCTTGCCCAATGGCACCGGCAAAAATGTTCGCGTGGCGGTATTTGCCCGTGACGCCAAAGCCGATGAGGCCAAGGCAGCCGGAGCCGACATTGTTGGTGCCGAGGATCTCATGGAGATTGTCCAGGGTGGCAAAATCGAATTTGACCGCTGCATTGCTACCCCTGACATGATGCCGGTTGTTGGCCGTCTGGGTAAAGTGCTTGGGCCGCGCAACCTGATGCCAAACCCCAAGGTGGGCACGGTAACCATGGATGTGGCCGAGGCCGTAAAAAAGGCCAAGGGCGGCGAAGTGCAGTTCAAGGCTGAAAAGGCCGGTGTGGTGCATGCAGGCGTCGGCAAAGCCTCGTTTGATGAGGCCAAGCTGGTTGAAAACGTGCGCGCCTTTGTGAATGCAGTGCAAAAAGCCCGGCCTTCCGGTGCCAAGGGCACTTACATGAAAAAGATTTCTCTCAGCTCGACCATGGGGCCGGGAGTGACGTTGAGTGTGGATAACGCCACGGGGAATTAGGCAAGTGGGTCGCGCAAGCGACCTGCGTAGACGGGAAAGCGGTTCTGAAAGAACTGCGGCCGTCTGAAAGAATTTGGCTCTGCGCTCAGTGTGGGGTCAATGGCGGGGCGTTCATTCGCCCTGTCCTGTCCGAGACGGAGGGTTTGGGCCCAAGAAAAGGCCCCGTTAATTCCTTCCTGAGATGGGAAGCGAGACATTATTCCACGGGGGCTTCCCTCGGGTGATTTTGGCCTCGGGACCCTGAAATTGGACCCGAAGTGGGCGGATTAAATGATCCTCCCAGAATGAGCCGGAGGGGGAAACCTCTCCATAATTGGAGTGAAACTGTGGATAGAGCACAAAAAGAGAAAACGGTCGAAGAACTCGGCCAGATCTTTGAAAGCTCTGGCGTTGTAGTGGTTAGCCGCTACGCGGGCCTTACAGTTGCCGAAATGCAGGACCTGCGCGCGAAAATGCGTGAAGCGGGCGGGTCTGTACGCGTTGCCAAGAACAAGCTCGCCAAAATTGCCCTTGAGGGGAAAGCGAACGCTTCGATCGCTGACCTGCTCAATGGTATGACCGTATTCGCCTATTCCGAAGACCCCGTGGCAGCAGCCAAGGTGGTTCAGGACTACGCTAAAGGTAACGACAAGCTCGTTATTCTTGGCGGTGCCATGGGCGAGACGGAACTGGATCCGGCCGGTGTGAAAGCCGTCGCCGCCATGCCTTCACGTGACGAGCTTATTGCTTCGATCGTTGGTTGCATTGCTGCGCCTGCTGCCAACATTGCCGGTGCCATTGGCGCACCTGCTTCTAACATCGCGTCGATCTTGTCTACGATTGAGGACAAGGCGGCAGCTTAGCAACTTATGGCCAGCGTAGGGAAGACCCCGCACGTTGGAACACAAATGAAAGAACGGAAACAGTAAAATGGCTGATCTGAAAAAACTGGCAGAAAGCATCGTTGGTCTGACGCTTCTTGAAGCCCAAGAACTGAAAACCATCCTCAAGGATGAATACGACATCGAGCCCGCCGCTGGTGGCGCTGTGATGATGGCTGGCCCTGCCGATGGTGGTGCTGCTGCTGAAGAAGAAAAAACCGAGTTCGACGTGGTTCTGAAGAACTTTGGCGGCTCCAAGATCAACGTGATCAAGGAAGTGCGCGCCCTCACTGGTCTGGGCCTGAAAGAAGCCAAAGACCTGGTCGAAGCCGGTGGCAAGATCAAGGAAGGCGTCTCGAAAGACGAAGCCGAGGAAGTCAAAGGCAAGCTGGAAGCCGTTGGTGCCGAGGTTGAAGTCGCTTAAGGCAGGCTGCGTGGTATCACGCATCTAGGTTGAGAAAATGGCTGGATCCCGCGGTTTTCGGGGTCCAGCCGAACCTTTCTTGGTAAGTGCCCGCCGAATACGGGCGTTTTCCAAGGCAAGGTTCATATGGTCGGGAGGAAGCCCTTGGGAAGGTTTCCACGAATTGGCTTGAATCAAACCCTCTCTGAGCTGGCATCACCGTCGCCCAACGGCTGATGACTTGTTGAGAAATGAAAGGCACTTATTCCATGGCGCAATCCTACCTTGGCCAAAAAAGACTTCGTAAATATTACGGTAAAATCCGCGAAATTCTTGAAATGCCGAACCTGATCGAGGTGCAGAAAAGTTCGTATGATCTGTTTCTGAACTCTGGCGACCAGCCAACGCCCACCGATGGCGAGGGCATCAAAGGGGTGTTCCAGTCAGTTTTCCCGATCAAGGATTTCAATGAGACCGCTGTGCTGGAATTCGTGAAATACGAGTTGGAGAAGCCGAAATACGACGTTGAGGAATGCCAGCAGCGCGACATGACCTATTCGGCGCCGCTGAAGGTGACCCTGCGCCTGATCGTGTTTGATATTGATGAGGATACCGGCGCCAAATCGGTCAAGGACATCAAAGAGCAAGATGTGTTCATGGGCGACATGCCCCTGATGACGCCAAACGGCACTTTTATTGTCAACGGCACCGAACGGGTGATTGTCTCCCAGATGCATCGCTCGCCCGGT
>CAYNXK010000035.1:0-14697 GCA_964401125.1 uncultured Aliiroseovarius sp. | reverse complement strand
GGCGTTATTCATATTGGGCAGGAACGCAAGAGCGGTGGTCGGGTTGGTGATAGTTCATCAATCACCCTTGCTGAGAGCGTTGATAGGCTTGGCTTACCGCTTGGCCGCTTGAAAACAGGAACGCCCCCACGGCTTGACGGCCAAACGATTGATTGGAGCTTGCTTGAAAGTCAGCCTGGAGATGAAAGCCCAGAACTATTCTCATTTCTGTCTGATAAACCGGCATTGCGGCAAATTTCCTGTGGTATCACGCATACAAACGAGCAAACCCATGAAATAATACGGGAAAACCTGACAAAGTCTGCCATGTATGGCGGTGAAATTAAGGGCGCTGGGCCGCGCTACTGCCCATCTATTGAAGATAAGGTTATCCGGTTTTCAGAGAAGACAGCGCACCAAATTTTTCTTGAACCAGAAGGGCTTAACACCAATATTATTTATCCAAACGGAATATCCACTTCATTACCGCTTGATGTTCAAGAGGCATATATACGCTCTATCAGAGGGTTGGGGGCAGCAACTATTATGCAGCCCGGCTATGCGATCGAGTATGATTACGTGGATCCGCGCGCACTTTCGGCCACATTAGAGGTTGATGATGTGCCAAACTTGTTTCTCGCAGGGCAGATAAATGGAACGACAGGATATGAAGAAGCCGCAGCGCAGGGTCTTGTTGCGGGCTTGAATGCTGCGCACAAGGCTTTTGGCAGGGCGCCCACGCTGTTTTCACGTATGTCATCCTATATTGGTGTGATGATTGACGACCTGGTTACTAAGGGTGTAACGGAACCTTATCGTATGTTTACCTCCCGGGCAGAGTTCCGACTCTCTTTGCGCGCAGATAATGCTGATCAGAGGCTAACGCCTATAGGGGTTTCAATAGGTTGTGTTAGTGATGGTAGGAGGCGGATTTTTGAAAAGAAGGCCGCTGCTCTGGATTTTGCTACACAAGCACTCAGAAAAAACACCTTTACCCCACAGCAGACATCACAGGTTGGGGTGAAGGTTCGTATGGACGGAAGTCGCAGAAGTCCGTATGAGCTTTTAGCCATTCCGGAGGTTAACTTTTCTGATGTAGTCAAGCTTGACCCAGACCTGCAAGATATTTCCCCGGCTATTCGCATTCAGGTCTCTAAAGACGCTTTGTATGCTAATTATATTAAAAGGCAGGCAAGGGATGTTGAGGCACTAAAGCGAGACGAGGCGCAGGAAATCCCAAAAGCACTTGATTTTTTGAACATGCCGGGCCTGTCGAATGAGGTTGCTGATAAGTTACAGAGCTCTCGCCCCAAAACCCTTGCCCAGGCTGGGCGGATTGAAGGCGTTACCCCAGCCGCCTTAACGCTAATCCTTGGGCGTATAAAGCAAAGCCAGCGAGTGAATAGAGCATGATTACGGAGGCAGAGTCCCGAAACCTCTTTGCGGAGACGACAAATGTTTCACGTGAAACAATGGAAAGGCTGGATGTGTATGCCGCTTTACTTAGAAGATGGAACAAGGCAATTAACCTTGTTGCACCTTCTACGCTGCCAAACATTTGGACGCGCCACTTTCTTGATAGCGCACAGATTTTTCAGTTTACGCCTGAAAAGGCAAAAACTTGGGGGGACATGGGAAGCGGCGCGGGGTTTCCCGGAATGGTTATCGCCTGCCTTGCAAAGGAGGTTATGCCAAACCTTGAGGTCATCTGTATAGAAAGCGATAAGAGAAAGGCAGTTTTTCTACAAACTCTTGTGAGGGAAATTGGGCTAAATGCAAGAGTGTTGGATGAACGCGTTGAAAAAGCACAAAAATCCAACGCCGATATAATATCCGCACGCGCGCTTGCACCTATTAACACACTTCTTATTCTTGCCGAGAGGCACCTGAAAAAACAGGGAGTTGCAGTTTTTATGAAGAGTGGTGGATACCTACATGAACTGGAAGAGGCGCGGGCGCATTGGTCGTTTGACATCCGCGCCGTTCCGAGCAAAACAGATGAGAATGGTGTGGTGCTGGTCTTGGGAGATATCAGGCGTGAATGATTCTAGGCGGGCCGGGGCTGCTAAAATAATTGCGGTCACCAACCAGAAGGGTGGCGTGGGTAAAACCACAACGAGCATCAACCTTGGCGCGGCCTTGGCGGCAGAAGGGCGGCGGGTTTTGCTGGTTGATATTGACCCGCAAGGCAATGCCTCCACTGGGCTGGGTGTTGGCGCTGCTTCCCGCAACCCCAATACCTATGATCTATTGCTTGGTGAGGCGACTCTTGATGAGGTGATTCGGGAAACGGACGTTGAAAACCTACTGATAACCCCGGCAACAACAGATCTGTCTTCGGCCGACATTGAGTTGGTTTCAAATGAAAAACGGAGTTTCCTTTTGCATGATGCCCTTCGGCAGCCAGCGATGGATGGTTTTGATCTTGATTATATCTTGATTGATTGCCCACCATCGTTGAACTTGCTGACGGTAAACGCAATGGTTGCGGCGCACTCGGTTTTGGTGCCGCTGCAAAGCGAGTTTTTTGCTTTAGAAGGGTTATCGCAGCTTATGCTTACAGTCAAAGAGGTCCGCCAAACAGCAAATCCCAGGCTGCGCTTTGAGGGTATCGTTTTGACGATGTACGACAAGCGTAATAACCTGTCGCGGCAGGTTGAAGAAGATGCACGTAAAAACCTTGGAGAGATGGTTTTCAAAACCGTTATTCCACGCAACGTTCGGGTAAGCGAGGCCCCGTCGTTTGCAATGCCGGTTTTAACTTATGATCCAAAGTCCAAGGGCAGCGAGGCTTATCGGGATTTGGCAAGAGAGCTGTTGGCTGCAACTTAAGAAGGAGGAAAAATTGACAAGCAGAAAACAAACTGGCCTGGGGCGGGGGCTATCGGCGCTTATGGCTGACGTTACGGCCGATAAATCCTATAAGAACTTAGGACATGAACACAAGGCAGGCCTTTTTGTTGCGATAGAAAGAATTCATCCAAACCCTGATCAGCCACGGCGGCAGTTTAGTAAGGGGGATTTGTCTGATCTGGCTGCTTCCATCCGTGAGAAAGGCGTTATTCAACCTTTAGTTCTTAGAGAAAACCCTAATATACCAGATAGTTACGAGATAGTTGCAGGAGAAAGGCGCTGGCGTGCGGCGCAAATGGCCCGTCTTCACCAGGTGCCAGCCGTGATTCGAGACTATTCTGATGCTGAGGCCCTTGAGGTTGCTATTATTGAAAACATTCAGCGTGCGGACCTGAATGCAATTGAAGAGGCTGCCGGGTATCGTGACCTGATGGACCGATTTGGGCATACTCAGGAAAAGTTGGGCGAGGCCCTAGGGAAGAGTCGCTCGCACATTGCCAACCTCCTGCGCTTGCTGGCATTGCCCAACTCAGTTCAAGACCTGTTGCGGGATAATAAGCTGACAGCAGGTCATGCCCGCGCGCTTATTACCGCCAGTGACCCTGAAGGCCTTGCCAGGCAGGTAGTGTCCCATGGTCTTTCTGTTCGACAAACTGAGAAGTTGGCTAAGAGCCAGGGCAACAAAAAAGGCTCTACCTCAGCCCAAAAGTCGGATAAAGATGCCGATACTAAGCGGTTGGAGGAGGATCTTTCGGCAACATTGGGGATGAAAATTTCAATTGACCACAGGCCATCTGGGCAATCTGGTCAGGTTACGATCAAATATGGAAATTTGGATGATTTGGATGAGATTTGCCGTAGGTTGGCCGCAGTAATTTCTCCAAAAGCTTAATCAGGGGCAATATCGCGGAGAATTGCATTTAAAACCGGCAATCCAGAATCGGTGGCCCTCAGATTGCCATTTTCGGATTTAAGCATTCCAAGGTCAGTAAGCTCGGTTATTTTTGTGGCGTTAAGCCTATCGCCACCCATGGCTTCAAGCCGCTTTTGTGAAATGCCTTTGGTGGTTCGCAAGCCCATTATTAGATATTCACACGCCTGCTCTTTGCCAGACAGCAATATGCGCCGGGATTCACCGGATTGCCCTGTCAGTACGCTCCTTAACCAAAGTTGGGGAGAAAGCGGTGTTTCTGTTGCATAGCGGCTATTTAGTAGGGTTAGCCTGCCATGTGCGCCGGGGCCAATTCCCACATAATCTCCAGCATTCCAGTAGATCATATTATGACGTGACGCAGCGCCCATTTTTGAGTGATTCGAAACCTCATACAGAGGTAACATATTGTTATTGCATATACTTTGGGTTAAAAAATACATATCAGCAGAAAGATCTTCATCCGGCAGGCCCTTAAGTTTACCGGCTCTATGCCGGGCGCCAAACACGGTCTCTGGCTCTACTGTAAGCTGATAAAGTGACAGGTGATCTGGGGCAAAGCCCATTGCCTGTGTTAGCTCGGACTCCCAGCTCGCAAGGCTTTGATTCTGGCGTGCATAAATCAGGTCAAAACTTATACGCTCAAAGGTTTGACGGGCGATGTCCAGTGCCTGTACGGCCTCTTTGGCGCTGTGCATTCGGCCAAGAAGGCGTAAATCTGCATTGTTTAGAGCCTGAATACCAAGGGAAACCCGGTTTACTCCCGCTTGTCGAAACTCTTGAAGGCGAGCGGCCTCAACCGAGCTGGGATTGGCTTCTAGGGTAATCTCGATATTATTGGAAAAGTGCCAGTACCTCTGGGCCTGATCAATAACGGCCTGAACCGTTGAGGCCTGCATAAGGCTGGGAGTGCCGCCGCCAAAGTAGATGGCATCAAGCTTTCTGCCTGGTGTTTCGGAGGCATAATGGCTCAGGGCATTCAGGTATCCCTGTGCCCAGTCTGTGTGGTCAATATTTTGTGCAACGTGACTGTTAAAGTCGCAATATGGGCACTTGGATGTGCAAAACGGCCAGTGGACATACAAGCCAAAGCCGCCGTTTTTCCAGTCTTCAGACAAAACACCCGGCCACGAGTTTAGCAAAAGCATCGGCGCGGTGGCTGATTGCATGTTTTCTTGCTGGATCCATTTCACCGAAAGTTTTGTTTTCGCCATCGGGCATGAAAATCGGATCAAAGCCAAAACCCAGCCTGCCGCGCATTGGCCAAACCAAGCGGCCATTTACCTTGCCAGTAAACAATTCGTCATGCCCGTCAGGCCAGGCCAAGCAGAGGGTTGCATTGAAGCTGGCCGTTCGCGGTTCGGACGCAGATTTTTCTTCAAGCATTTGCCAAACCTTTTCCATCGCCATAGGAAAGTTGCGCCCGGTTGGGGTTTCAGCCCAATCTGCAGTGTAGACACCCGGCACGCCAGCTAAGGCATCAACCATGATACCGCTATCGTCTGACAGGGCGGGCAGCCCAGTTTTACCAGCCGCGAAGTGTGCTTTGATACGGGCGTTGCCGGCAAAAGTAGATTCGGTTTCTTCCGGGTCTTCCAGACCAAGCGCACCAACTGAAACAATCTCTACGCCAAAGGGGGCTAAAAGCGTGTCAATTTCGCGGACCTTTCCATCATTATGCGAGGCAATGACCAGCTTACCCCCGGAAAATTTGCGCGTCATCTGGTGGCGTTTATTTGTAGGGCGGTAAGTTCGGCCACACCTTTTTCAGCAAGGTCCATCAACCCATTCATTTGTTCACGACTGAAGGTTGCACCCTCGGCAGACATTTGCACCTCGATTAGCTTGCTGCCGGCCATGACAAAATTGCCGTCCGTCCCTGCTTCGCTGTCTTCCGGGTAATCAAGATCAAGTACGATCTGGCCGGCATAGATACCACAGGATATGGCAGAAACCGGGCTTTCCAGTGGATCAGAGACTATATCGCCAGCCTTGAGCAGCTTGTTTACTGCAAGACGCAAAGCAACCCAACCACCAGTGATAGCCGCGCACCGGGTTCCTCCATCAGCCTGAATAACATCACAATCAATGGTAATTTGCCGCTCGCCCAGCGCCAAAAGGTCAACACCTGCGCGCAGAGACCGGCCAATCAAGCGTTGAATTTCAACCGTACGCCCGCTTTGTTTGCCGGCAGCCGCTTCGCGCCGCATGCGGGTATTGGTGGCGCGTGGTAGCATGCCATATTCTGCTGTCACCCAGCCGCGCCCTGAATTGCGCAGAAACGGCGGCACACGGGCCTCCAGCGAGGCGGTACACAAAACATGCGTATCGCCCATTTTGATCAGGCAGGAGCCTTCAGCGTGTTTTGTTACCCCGGTCTCAATTGAAACCGGGCGCATTTCATCTATCTTACGACCAGATGGGCGCATGGTATTCCCCTTTGCTGCATTCTGTGGCGTGATACCCATGATGGGATTGAAAAGGCAAGGCGTATGAATGACAGGTCTGATTTGCTGGCGAGCATGAACGCGCGCTCACGTGAGGTGTTCCGCTGCCTTGTTGAGGGCTTTTTGGAAACTGGCAGCCCGGTTGGCTCGCGCACCCTGACGCGTAGCATGTCTGAAAATGTGAGCGCTGCGACCATACGCAATGTTATGCAGGATCTGGAGTTTATGGGCCTGTTGGATTCCCCGCATGTTTCAGCCGGACGTATTCCAACCCAGATGGGGCTGCGCATGTTTGTGGACAGTTTACTTGAGGTTGATGAGTTGACGGAAGGCGACCGTAAGAGAATTGACCTTACTTTGGCATCAAACGAATCAGATGTGGGCAATATAATGGACAAGGTTGGGGCGGCCCTTTCTGGCATTACTGCCAGCGCCAGCCTTGTTTTGACTCCCAAGCACGAAGCCCCAATCAGACATATAGAATTTGTTTCACTTAGTCAGAGCAGGGCGCTGGTGGTGCTGGTTTTTGCTGACGGGCACGTGGAGAACCGTTTGTTTACCCCGCCCCTAGGGCAAACGCCCTCGTCAATGCGTGAAGCGGCAAACTTTCTCAATGCGCTGGCTGAAGGTCTGACTATTGCAGAGCTGAAGGTGCGAATCAGGGATCAGATCAGCCTACGCCGGCAGGAGTTGGATGTTCTTGCGCGCACATTGATTGAAGACGGCCTGGCGCTTTGGGAAAATGAGAGCGACGGACAGGAACGGCTGATTGTGCGTGGCCGGTCCAATTTGCTCTCGGAGGGGGCTGACGAGGCCGAGCTTGAGCGCATTCGTAGCCTGTTTGATGACCTTGAGCGCAAGCGCGATATTGCTGAATTTCTTGATCTGGCCGAGACTGGCGAAGGTGTGCGCATTTTTATTGGCTCAGAAAACAAACTTTTTTCACTTTCTGGTAGTTCTTTGGTGGTTTCACCCTATATGAACTCTGATCGAAAGATCATCGGTGCCGTCGGCGTGATTGGGCCCACAAGGCTGAATTATGGTCGCGTGGTTCCTATTGTGAACTATACTGCGCAACTGGTCGGTAAACTGATTGCAGATCGGGGTTAGAGGATAAAAGATGAATAAGGTTAAGAAAGATATGACAAGTGATGTGGAAGCCGCAATTGAAGAGTTGATGGCCGAGGCCGGTGAGGTTGGAGAAAGCATAGAGCCTGAGGCTCTGGATGTGCTGGATGAGTTTGAGCAGTTGCGCGCCGAGCGTGATGATATGCGCGACCGTTTCATGCGCGCATTGGCAGATGTGGAAAATACCCGTAAACGGGGCGAGCGCGACAGGCGGGAGGCCGAGCAATACGGCGGCTCAAAGCTGGCACGCGACATGCTGCCGGTTTATGATAACCTGAAGCGCGCCCTTGAGGCGGCCGGCGATAAGCAAAAGGCTGCCGAGTCGGCATTGATCGAGGGGATTACGCTGACCATGCGAGAGTTGCTAAATATTTTTGACAAGCATGGAATAAGCTTAATGACTCCGCAGGTTGGGGACAGGTTTGACCCGCAATACCATCAGGCAATGTTTGAAGCTCCTGTGTCGGATACCAAAGCCGGTGATATTATTCAGGTTATGGCCGAAGGCTTCATGCTGCATGACCGTCTTTTGCGACCTGCTCAGGTGGGGGTATCGTCAACGCCAAAATAGGTCTGGATGCTCATAATTGGGGGGCCAGCCCCCCAACCCCCGGAGTATTTAAGCCAAGATGAAGGCCTTACTTCTTTTTTAAAAGAGCCTTGAGCTGGTACACAAGATCAAGCGCATCCTTTGGAGATAACTCATCAGGATAAACTTCCTTTAGGCGCGTCTCAAGCTCTGTTGGCTCTGATGGTGGCTGAGACCTGGCTGGTAAGGCGGCAAAAAGCGGCAGGCCGTCAATGAGAGTTTTTTGATCTGACTCCCGGCTGCTTTTTTCAAGGGCCTGTAATACCACACGGGCACGCTCAACCACAGCTTCAGGTAAGCCGGCAAGCCGGGCAACTTGAATGCCATAAGATCGATCAGCTGCGCCCTTTTTGACCTCATGTAAAAAGATTACGTCGCCCTGCCATTCTTTTACGGTAATGGTTGCATTTTCAACGCCCTCAAGCTTGTCTGCCAACTGGGTTAGCTCGTGATAATGGGTTGCGAATAACGCCCGGCACTTGTTGGTCTCATGCAGGTGTTCAAGCGTTGCCCAGGCAATGGAAAGCCCATCATAGGTTGCCGTTCCACGGCCAATTTCATCAAGAATGACAAGGGCGCTTCTATCAGCTTGGTTGAGAATTGCGGCCGTTTCCACCATCTCTACCATGAAGGTTGAGCGGCCACGGGCAAGATCATCAGATGCACCAACTCGGGAAAAAAGTTGTGAAACCGTACCGATATGTGCGGCGCGAGCTGGCACAAAACTTCCGGCCTGAGCCAGCAGAGCTATAAGGGCATTCTGGCGCAAAAATGTAGATTTACCTGCCATGTTTGGCCCGGTGAGCAGCCAAATAGCGGCATTTTTGCCACTTTCAAGCAGGGCGCAATTATTGGCGATGAAGGTGGCGGAGCCATTTTTACGCAACGCAGCCTCAACCACCGGGTGGCGCCCGCCTGAAATTACAAAGGCGCGGCTTTCATCTACTTTTGGCTCGCACCAATTAGCCTCTTGTGCAATTTCGGCAAAACCTGCGGAAAGGTCAATTTCCGCAAGGGCGCTGGCTACCTCACTTATTGCCCCAGCGGCATCCGTTACAGTCTGGCGCAGGTCTTCAAAGTGCACCTTTTCTATTTCCAACGATTGTGCGCCGGCATTTAGGATTTTTGTTTCAAGGGCGGATAGGTCGAGGGTGGTAAAGCGGACGGCGCTGGCTGTTGTTTGGCGGTGAATGAAGCTATCACTTAGCGGCGGGGATAACATTTTTTTCGCATGTGTGGCCGTCGTTTCAATGAAGTACCCAAGTACGTTGTTGTGTTTGATTTTAAGGGTCGAAATTTCAGTTTGTACGGCATAACCAGCCTGCATTTCAGCAATGACAGTCCGGCCCTCATCGCGTAACCTGCGCAACTCATCAAGTTTATCGTCAAACCCACTGGCGATAAAGCCACCATCGCGCACCAGAAGCGGTGGCTCGGGCACCACAGCGCGGATTAATAGCCCGGAAAGGGCTTCGTGGCCAATGAGTGCGGCTGTATTTTTGGCTAACTGGTTGGGGAGAACATGCGCTTCAAGTAGGGCAGAGATACTGCCAGCAGCCTTAAGGCCGGCTCGGATGGTGCCTAGATCCCGAGGCCCGCCGCGCGCTAAGCCCAACCTTGACAGCGCCCTGGAAATATCCGGTGATTTGGTCAGGATAGTACGCAGGCCTGTGCGCAGATTGCCATTCTCAACCAGAAACCTGACCGCTTCCAACCTGCCGTGAATCGCAGAAAGCGACCGTGAAGGGTTGGAAATGCGCTGCTCAAGCAGCCGTCCGCCGCCGGCCGTTACCGTTCGGTCAATTGTTGAAATCAGGCTGCCGCCCTTGCTTCCAGAAAGGCTTTGGGTCAACTCGAGGTTGCGCCTCGTCGCCGCGTCAATCTGCATGTTGGCGGCGGCGACCTCAATGGATGGCGGGCGCAACAGGGGTATATTGCCCTTTTGGGTCAACTCCAGATAGGAGAGTATAGCCCCCAGAGCGCTGATTTCGGCGCGGGAGAAATTACCAAAAGCATCAAGAGAACTAACCTTATACAGGCTTAATAACCGATCCATTGCGCTGTCACTGTCAAATGTAGATGCTGCAAGTGGCGTAAGAGAAGTGTCAAAATCAGACACTAACGCAGCTAAATCAGCAGCAATAACCTCAGAAACCAGCATTTCTGGTGGGGCTAGTCGTGCCAGCTCTGGCGATAGGCGAACGCGGGGGCAGTTGGTAACATGAATTTCGCCAGTAGAAATATCGACCCATGCCAGCGCAGAATCTGCCCGGACCTCTGAATACGCCGCCAGATAATTGTGCCGCCGGGCGTTCAGAAGGCTTTCTTCTGTCAATGTACCTGGAGTGACGAGACGCACGACCTCACGTCTTACAATCGCCTTGTAGCCGCGTTTTTTGGCTTCTTTTGGGCTTTCCATCTGTTCACAAACAGCAACCCGAAACCCCTTGCCGATTAACTTCAGCAAGTAGCCTTCAGCGGCATGTTGGGGCACACCACACATGGCGACATCTTCACCCAGATGTTTGCCACGTTTTGTCAGGGCAATATCAAGCGCTGCTGCCGCTGCTATCGCATCATCAAAAAACATCTCGTAGAAGTCACCCATGCGATAGAATAGCAGCGCATCAGGAAAGCCGATTTTTATCTTAAGATATTGCGCCATCATTGGCGTTGTGGCTGGTTTTGCGACAGTCAAGGGCGCCTCCGGCTTGTGCGTGGTGCAGAGTAAAGAAGCTGCCTGTGTGGTGAAAGGGGAATCAGGTGTTTTTTCGCCGAGATACCCAGCTCCAACTGGTCTGGCACATATTATCAAGACTGCGCTCTGCCTTGAAGCCAAGCAATGCACCCGCAAGGCTAGGGTCTCCCCAGAAGCCATCAACATCACCAGCGCGCCGCCCGCTGATTTCATAAGGCAGGGTCTTGCCGCAGGCACGTCCATAGGATTTGAGCACATCAAGCACTGAATAGCCTATGCCGGTAGATAGATTAACGATATGGCTTTCATCTTCATCAATCAGTTTACGCAGGCTTTGTACGTGCCCTCTGGCAAGATCAACCACGTGAATATAGTCTCGCACACCGGTGCCATCAGGCGTATTATAATCATTGCCAAAGACCCTAACCTTGCCAAGCTCTCCAATAGCAACCTTGGCAATATAGGGCATAAGATTATTAGGAATGTCATTTGGGTCTTCACCAATCAATGAAGAATCATGCGCACCCGCCGGGTTGAAATAACGCAGAATGCCGTATGACCAACTACCATCAGACACTTTCATCTGTCTTAGCAGGTTTTCACAGATCAGTTTATTGGCTGCATAAGGGCTTTCTGGCTGGCAGGGGTGGCTTTCGGGCAAGGGTAGTGTCTCAGGCGCGCCATAAACCGTTGCGGTGGAGGAGAAAACCACACGCCGTATACCGGCGCTGCTCATGGCACCCAGAAGGGTTGAAAAGCCGGTGCAATTAGTTTGGAAATAATCCAGCGGGCGCTCAACACTTTCGCCCACCGCCTTTTTACCGGCAAAATGTACGACCGCAGCATAATCCTGATCACTAAAAACACGATCAAGAAAAGCGCTGTCCAGCACATCACCTTCATAACAGGGCACTGGCGCACCGGTGATGATTTCCAGCCTGTTCAGCACACTGCGGCGCGCATTTGAAAAGTTATCAAGGATAGAAACCTCGTAGCCGGCAGCAACAAGCTCAACATAAGTGTGTGAACCAATATAGCCAGCTCCGCCGGTCAGAAGAATTTTTGCCATTATGATCTCTCTGGTTTTGTCAGGCGCAGATTAGAGGGTAGCAGTGCAAAAAGCATGCGAAAAGTGGTGCATGCCTGCGGGCCTTGTGACGCATCAAGATTGCTCTGACGTGAAACGGGTGCTAGCCCTGTCTTTGTGCTTGATAAGAACACGGAAGAATGGGCTAAAATGTCAAATACCAAAGTAACACGAGAAGAGGCGCTGGCCTTTCACCTTGAGCCGATGCCGGGCAAGTTTGAGATCACGCCAACTGTGCCGATGAACACGCAGCGTGATTTGTCATTGGCCTACAGTCCAGGCGTTGCCGTGCCTTGTGAGGCTATCGCGGAGAGCCCTGAAACAGCTTATGATTATACCAACAAGGGCAATCTTGTGGCGGTCATTTCCAACGGCACGGCGGTGCTTGGGCTGGGCAATCTTGGCGCGCTGGCGTCCAAGCCGGTGATGGAAGGCAAGGCGGTTTTGTTCAAACGTTTTGCCGATGTGAACTCGATTGATATTGAGCTTGATACCGAGGATGTTGACGAATTTGTCAGTGCGGTGCGCGCCATGGGGCCAACCTTTGGCGGCATAAACCTTGAGGACATCAAGGCACCTGAATGCTTTATCATCGAGCAGCGGCTCAAGGAGCTGATGGATATTCCGGTTTTCCATGATGATCAGCACGGCACAGCGGTGATTTGTGCGGCGGGGCTGATAAATGCCCTGTATATTTCCGGTAAGAAAATTGAGAATTGCCGCATTGTATTGAACGGTGCGGGGGCAGCCGGAATTGCCTGTATCGAGCTGCTGAAAACCATGGGAGCCAAGCACGATAACTGCATTGTTTGTGACACCAAAGGAGTGATTTATCAGGGCCGGACCGAGGGTATGAACCAGTGGAAATCAGCCCATGCTGTCAACACGGACCTGCGCACATTGAAAGAGGTAATGAAGGACGCCGATGTTTTTTTAGGCGTTTCAGCCAAGGGGGCGGTGACGCCTGAAATGGTTGTCTCAATGGCGCCCAGCCCGGTGATTTTTGCCATGGCCAACCCGGACCCCGAAATCACGCCGGAAGAGGTGCACGCGGTGCGCGAAGATGCCATTATTGCCACGGGCCGGTCTGATTATCCCAATCAAGTCAATAACGTACTGGGGTTTCCCTACCTGTTTCGTGGTGCCCTTGATATACATGCTCGTGCTATTAATGACGAGATGAAGATTGCCTGCGCCAAGGCACTGGCAGAGCTTGCGCGCCGTGATGTGCCGGATGAAGTTGCCATTGCTTACGGCAAAAAGCTGACTTTTGGCCGTGATTATATTATTCCCACACCGTTTGATCCGCGCCTGATCTATACTATTCCGCCAGCCGTGGCACTTGCTGGAATCGATTCCGGCGCGGCGCGGCGTCCGATCATTGATTTTGACCGCTATGTGAATAACCTCAAGGCGCGGATGGACCCGACTGCCAGCATTTTGCGCGGTATTAATGTGCGCGCTCGTCAGGCGCAGGCGCGGATGATTTTTGCCGAGGGTGATGAGCCGCATGTGTTGCGTGCTGCCGTAGCCTATCAACGCGGTGGCTTTGGTGATGCCGTGGTGGTCGGACGTGAGGCTGATGTGAAACAAAAGCTGGTCGCTGCCGGGCTTGCTGATGCGGTGTCAGAGCTTGAGGTGATTAATGCGGCCAAGACCGAGCACCTGCCAGCCTACAAGGCATTCCTTTATGGGCGGCTGCAACGCAAAGGCTTTGATCGCTACGACATCCACCGTCTTGCTGCTCGTGACCGGCATGTTTTTGCGGCACTTATGCTGGCGCATGGCCATGGTGATGGGCTGGTCACCGGGGCTACGCGCAAATCTGCCCATGTGATGGAGCTGGTCAACCACGTGTTTGATGCCAGCGCCGAGGACGGTGCTGTGGGGGTGACGGCTATTCTGCACAAAGGGCGGATTGTGCTGGTGGCTGATACTTTGGTGCATGAATGGCCAGATTCTGAAGACCTTGCCAATATTGCCGAGAGCGCCGCTGGGGTGGCGCGCGCCCTTGGAATGGACCCTCGCGTGGCGTTTGTCAGCTTTTCAACCTTTGGTTACCCGGTCAGTGAGCGGGCTGAGAAAATGCACAGCGCCCCGGCCATTCTTGATGCCCGTGGCGTGGATTTTGAGTTTGATGGCGAGATGACTGTCGATGTTGCTCTGAACATGGAAGCGATGAAGGCGTATCCTTTCTGCCGCCTGTCCGGCCCGGCAAATATTCTGATCATGCCGGCACGCCACTCCGCCTCCATTTCTGTCAAGATGATGCAGGAGCTTGCGGGCGCCACGGTTATCGGGCCAATCCTTTCAGGAATAGATAAGCCAATTCAAATCTGCTCTACCACCTCAACCGCAAATGATATCCTGAACATGGCACTGATAGCGGCGTGCAAGGTTGGTTAGATGACAGTTTTCAACCTTGGCTCTATCAATGCCGACCATTTTTACCATGTGCCACACCTGCCAAAGCCTGGCGAAACACTGGCGGCAACCAGCCACAATATCGGGCTGGGCGGCAAGGGGGCCAATCAGTCTGTTGCGGCGGCTCTGGCCGGGGCGCAGGTTGTGCATATTGGTGCGGTTGGGCCTGATGGGCGCTGGGCGGCTGATCGTTTGGCCGGGTTTGGTGTGGACACAAGCTATATAGCCAAGGTCGAAACCCCCACGGGTCACGCCATTGTCAATGTTGACGAGCTTGGTGAAAATGCCATTGTTATATTTTCTGGAGCAAACCTTGAACAGTCTCTAACACAGGTTAAAGCAGCCCTTAATCGAGCAAAGCGTGGTGATTTGTTGCTGTTGCAGAACGAGACATCTCTGCAGGTGGAATCGGCTGAGCTTGCGAAGGCGTTGGGCCTTTATGTTGCCTATTCCGCAGCGCCCTTCTCGCCCGATGCGGTTGAAGAAATATTGCCATTTACCGACCTTCTTGTGCTCAACAATGTTGAGGCAGGCCATCTGGTACAAGCTTTGGGCGTTGGC
>CAYNXK010000034.1:0-14972 GCA_964401125.1 uncultured Aliiroseovarius sp. | reverse complement strand
AACGCATTCAGGCGGTGCAACTGGTAAAGCCTCTGGCCCTGAGCTTCACTTCAATCTCTTCCGACCGGTAAGGCGGCATCCGCCCAGACCCCAGAGGCGGTGTTGCGGCGCATCAGCAACGCCTTCACGGCTTGGCAAACCACTGGCGGGTGAGACATAAAGGATAGCCGGTCCCGGACTTGATGCTCGTGCCTGTAGTCCGAGAGGTTATAGAATGCGCTAGGGTCAGGTGCAGTTTTTAGAGGTGCCCTATTAACTTTCGGAACATCTGAAAGCCTCGGCATATCGGCGTGATATGGCTGGTTCGGGCCGGATGGGCATGGGGTTGATAGCTTTGCTCCCGAAGGGCTGCTGCATGATTATGCCAGTCTTGAGGAGGAAGTGTGGGCTGTGATTGGCTGAAGGTGGCTTGACCTGGGCCGGATCATACGCAATGTCAGCCTTATGAGCGAGCAATTTACTGGCAGTTTCACCCAGCAGGAGCCGATTTGTGATGAGGCGATCGAGGCGGCCATGCGTGTCATGCGGCATGGGCGGTTGCACCGCTATAACGTGGCTGAGGGTGAGGCGGGCGAAGTGGCGCTTCTGGAGCAAGAATTTGCCAGCTATATAGGCACGAAATACGCGCTGGCTGTGGCATCGGGCGGCTATGCTTTGGCTTGCGCCTTGCGTGCGCTGGGGGTTGAGCCGGGCGACAGGGTTTTGACAAATGCCTTCACGTTGGCACCGGTGCCGGGGGCAATTGCCAGCCTTGGGGCGGTGCCGGAATTTGTTGAGGTCACAGAAAACCTGCTGATTGATCTGGATGATCTTGAGGCCAAGGCTGCGCGCGCTGATGTGTTGTTGCTCAGCCATATGCGCGGCCATATTTGCGATATGGACCGGCTGATGATGATTTGTGACGCGGCAAATATTCGCGTGGTCGAGGATTGCGCCCATACGCTGGGGGCGCGCTGGAACGGGGTCATGTCGGGCCGGCATGGGGTGATGGCCGCCTATTCCACCCAGACATACAAGCATCTGAATGCGGGCGAGGGCGGGCTTTTGGTTTCGGACGATCCTGATCTGATGGCGCGCGCTATACTGCTTTCAGGGTCATATATGATGTATGAGCGCCATTTGGCCGCCCCACCTGCGAAAGCATTTGAGGCGCTGAAATATGTCACTCCTAACATTTCAGGACGCATGGATAACCTACGCGCTGCCATTTTGCGGGTGCAACTCAAGAGGCTGGATGGGCAATGCGCCGCATGGAATGCGCGGTATAAGGTGGTTGAGGCCGGGCTGCGGGAAGTGCCGGGGCTGGTTTTGCCCCTGCGCCCGGCTGCCGAGGAATATGTAATGTCGTCATTGCAGTTTTTGCTGCTGGACTGGCCGGAGGCGGCGGCTGCGGCGGTGATGCAGCGCTGTGATGCGCGCGGGGTTGAGCTGAAATGGTTCGGGGGGGCTGAGCCTGCGGGTTTTACCAGCCGCTACGATAGTTGGCACTATGTGAAGGCCCCGGTGATGGCGCAGTCGGATCGGGTTTTGCGCGGGCTGCTTGATTTGCGCCTGCCGCTGACATTCTCGCTTGAGGATTGCGCCTTGATTGCGCGCATTATTCGGGCGGAAGTGAGTGTGGAATGGCAGGCACTCGGGGGCTCCACCCCCGAACCCCCGGAGTATTTTCACCAAGATGAAGGGGGGGACGCGGCGTAAAACTTGACCAGGGCAGGGCGGGCGCGGTATTAAATGAACACTTGTTCAATAAAGGCTGGAGGCTGCATGTTTACCGCTTCAATGACATTTGATCTAGGTGAGGACGTCAATGCGCTGCGTGATATGGTGCATCGTTTCGCACAGGACCGCATCAAGCCAATGGCGGCAGAAATTGACCGGAAGAATGATTTCCCCGCCGAGCTGTGGCGCGAATTCGGTGCCTTGGGCCTGCTGGGGGTGACCACACCTGAGGAATATGGCGGTGCCGACATGTCATATCTGGCGCATGTGGTGGCGGTCGAGGAAATCGCTCGCGCCTCGGCTTCGGTCAGCCTGTCTTACGGGGCGCATTCTAACTTGTGTGTGAACCAGATCAGGCGCAATGCCAGCCATGAGCAGAAGCTGAAATACCTGCCAAAGCTGATTTCCGGCGAACATGTTGGCGCGCTGGCCATGTCTGAGGCAGGGGCTGGGTCAGATGTGGTTTCCATGCAGCTCAGGGCCGAGAAGAAGAACGGCTATTACAGCCTGAACGGCAATAAATTCTGGATCACCAATGGACCGGAGGCCGATATTCTGGTGGTTTATGCCAAGACCGACCCGAAGGCCGGCGCGCGCGGCATGACCACCTTTATTGTGGAAAGCTCCATGAAGGGGTTCTCTACGGGGCCGCACTTTGACAAGCTTGGTATGCGCGGCAGCAATACTGCCGAGCTGATCTTTGACAATGTGGAAGTGCCGTTTGAGAACGTATTGGGCGAGGAGGGGCGCGGGGTTGCAGTGCTGATGAGTGGTCTCGATTACGAGCGGGTGGTGCTTTCAGGTATCGGCACCGGCATCATGGCCGCCTGCATGGACGAGGTCATGCCCTATATTGCCCAGCGCAAACAGTTTGGCCGCCCGGTTGGTGACTTCCAGCTGATGCAGGGCAAAATCGCCGATATGTACACGGCGATGAACTCGGCACGGGCCTATATTTACGAGGTGGCGCGGGCTTGTGATCGTGGGCAGGTAACGCGCCAGGACGCGGCGGCTTGCGTGCTTTATGCGTCGGAGGAGGCGATGAAAGTCAGCCATCAGGCCGTACAGGCGATGGGCGGCATGGGCTTCATGAACGAAAGCGCCGTAAGCCGGATATTTCGCGATGCCAAGCTGATGGAGATCGGCGCCGGCACTAGTGAAATAAGGCGCATGCTGATCGGCCGCGAGCTAATGGGGGCGATGAGGTGAGTCGAGTGAATAAGTTGGCGAATTTTGATGCGGCGCTGACTGCCGACCTGACTTGGGCAGAACTGGACGTGGGAATAGAAGTAGGGATGATCCGCTGATATGAAACTGCAAAGCCAGGCCATTCCCGGTTCCGACGCTTTCCGCGCCAACCGCGCCACCCACATCGAAGAGATTGAAAAAATTGCAGAAGTCGCAGTGCAGGCGGCTTTGGGCGGTAGCGATGGCGCGCGCAAGCGTCACCTTTCCCGCGGCAAGATGCTACCGCGCGACCGGGTGGCAAACCTGCTTGACCCCGGCAGCGCCTTTCTTGAAATTGGCGCCACGGCGGCGCATGGCATGTATGGCGGGGCCGCCCCCGGTGCCGGGCTGATTGCCGGCATTGGGCAGGTGCATGGTCAGGATGTCATGGTCATCTGCAATGATGCCACCGTCAAGGGCGGCACCTATTACCCCATGAGCGTCAAGAAGCATTTGCGCGCGCAAGAGATTGCCGGAGAATGCCGCTTACCGTGCATCTATTTGGTGGATAGTGGCGGTGCCAACCTGCCCAATCAAGACGAGGTCTTTGCCGACCGCGAGCATTTTGGCCGGATTTTCTACAATCAGGCGCAGATGTCTGCCAAGGGTATTGCCCAGATTGCCGTGGTCATGGGCTCATGCACGGCCGGGGGTGCCTATGTTCCTGCCATGTCAGATGTGACAATTATAGTTAAGGAACAAGGCACTATATTTTTGGCCGGCCCACCTTTGGTGAAGGCGGCAACCGGCGAGGTGGTGACAAGTGAAGCTCTTGGCGGCGGAGATGTGCATACACGCCTCTCGGGTGTGGCCGACTACCTGGCCGAGGATGACACCCACGCGCTGGCTCTGGCCCGGCGCGCGGTGCTGCATCTTAACTTGACCCGGCCGGCGAATGTGAGCTGGCAAAGCCCAGAGGATCCTGCCTATGACCCGGAGGAAATTCTCGGCGTGGTGCCTGCCGATCTGCGCCTTCCCTATGACATCCGCGAGGTGATCATGCGGCTGGTGGATGGCAGCCGTTTTGATGAATTCAAAGCGCGCTATGGCGAAACTCTGGTGACCGGATTTGCCCACCTCAAAGGCTGCCCCATAGGCATCATTGCCAATAACGGCGTGCTGTTCTCTGAGGCCGCGCTGAAGGCTGCGCACTTTATCGAGCTGTGCTCACAGCGCAATATCCCCCTGGTTTTTCTGCAAAACATTACTGGATTCATGGTTGGGCGCAAATATGAAAACGAAGGTATCGCCCGCCACGGTGCCAAAATGGTAACGGCTGTGGCCACCACCAACGTGCCAAAAATAACCATGCTGGTGGGTGGCAGCTTTGGGGCCGGAAATTATGGCATGGCCGGGCGGGCCTACTCGCCAAGGTTCCTCTGGACATGGCCCAACAGCCGCATATCGGTGATGGGCGGCGCACAGGCGGCAGGAGTGCTGGCGCAAGTTAAACGCGATGGGATCGAGCGGGCAGGTGGCAGTTGGAGCGCTGCCGAAGAGGCCGAATTCAAGCGCCCGACAATCGAGATGTTTGAGACCCAAAGCCAGCCGCTTTACGCTTCTGCCCGGCTTTGGGATGATGGCAT
The DNA here is from genome assembly GCA_964401125.1 of uncultured Aliiroseovarius sp. Lineage (GTDB taxonomy): Bacteria > Pseudomonadota > Alphaproteobacteria > Rhodobacterales > Rhodobacteraceae > JAAEUB01. The sequence goes on along the minus strand of CAYNXK010000034.1, from coordinate 10,440 downwards.
CATTGACCCGCGCAAAAGCCGCGATGTGCTGTTCCTCAGCCTGAAAGCAGCGCTGAATGCTCCGATCGAAGAGACCCGCTTCGGTCTATTCAGGATGTGAGCCATGCGCCCTTCATCTTGGCCCAAATACTCCCCGGGGGTGCGGGGGTGGGAAACCCCCGCTCCGGCCCATGCATAGGAGCAGACCATGTTTACTAAAATCCTCATAGCCAACCGTGGCGAAATTGCCTGTCGCATCATAGAAACAGCCCGGCGGCTGGGTGTTGCCACCGTCGCGGTCTACTCCGATGCTGACGCCGCCGCGCGCCATGTGGCACTGGCCGACCAGGCCGTGCATATTGGCGCGTCCCCTCCCGCCGAGAGCTATTTGCGCGGGTCTGTGATCATTCAGGCCGCTCTGGATATGCGGGCCGAGGCCATTCACCCCGGTTACGGCTTCCTCAGCGAAAATCCCGATTTTGTCGAGGCCGTAGTGGCGGCTGGCCTGACCTTCATTGGCCCATCTGCCGGAGCGATTCGCGCCATGGGTCTCAAGGATGCCGCCAAGGCTTTGATGATAAAAGCCGGAGTGCCAGTGGTGCCGGGCTACCACGGGGCTGATCAGGATGATGCCCTGCTGGCGGGCAAGGCGGTGCAAATTGGCTACCCGGTGATGATCAAGGCTGTGGCCGGTGGCGGCGGCAAGGGTATGCGGCTGGTTGAAGCGCCGCAGGGCTTTGCCGAAGCGCTGAATTCTGCTCGCAATGAGGCCCGCGCAGCATTTGGCAATGACGCGGTGCTGATTGAGAAAGCCGTGCAAAACCCGCGCCATATAGAGTTTCAGGTTTTTGGTGACGGCAGGCAAGCTGTACATTTGTATGAGCGCGACTGCTCGTTGCAACGACGCCACCAAAAGGTGATCGAGGAAGCGCCAGCTCCGGGCATGACGCCCAAGATGCGTGCCGCCATGGGCCACGCGGCGGTAGCGGCAGCCGAGGCCATTGGCTATGCTGGTGCCGGTACGGTTGAGTTCATTGTCGATGGTTCTGAAGGCCTCAGGCCAGACCGTTTCTGGTTTATGGAAATGAACACGCGCTTGCAGGTTGAGCACCCGGTAACCGAGGCTGTAACCGGCATTGATCTGGTAGAATGGCAGTTGCGTGTGGCCGCCGGCGAGAAGCTGCCATTGCGCCAGTCTGATATCAAACTGCAAGGCCATGCCTTTGAAGCGCGACTATATGCTGAAAACGTGCCAGCGGGGTTTTTACCGGCAACCGGCAGCCTGACACACCTGAAGTTTCCCGCCGGTATACGGGCCGATAGCGGCGTGCGCGCCGGCGACAATATTACGCCTTTTTATGATCCGATGATTGCTAAAATAATTGTACATGGGGCCACGCGCCCGGTGGCCTTGCGTCGGCTGTCGGCGGCTCTGGAAGGCACGGAAGTAGGTGGGCTGGTGACCAATCTGAGCTTTTTGACTGCCTTGTCCCGGCATGATGATTTTGCCGTGGGCAAGGTTGATACCGGGCTGATTGCGCGTGATCTTGCGGCCCTGACTGCACAGGACGGGCCGCAGAATACCCAGAATGCCCAGAAGGCTCTGGCGGCTCTGTCAGCTTTGGGTTTGCTTGAAAACCCCGGGTCAGGCTTTCATTTATGGGAACCTCTCAGGCGCTCGGTACATTTGAGATATAACGATGAAGATTTTGAAGTTGTTGTAAAAACCATCAGTGCTAGCGAATATCACCTGAGCATTGGAGGGGCCAAAGTTCAGGCCCAGCACCATAATGGCCAGTGGGAAATTGACGGTAACCGTGCCCCCAATGTGGTGGTTTCTGCTGGGGCCGTAACGCTTTTCGGGCCTGCTGGTCTGGTGTTTGAGCTGCCTGACCCCTTGCAGAGGGCCGAGAACGCAAACTATGGCGCAAATCACAGGGCCGGACTAATCGAGGCACCAATGCCGGGGCTCGTGCGCGAGGTAATGTGCAAGGCCGGAGCCAAGGTGGTGGCGGGCGAAAAACTGGCAGTTCTTGAAGCGATGAAAATGGAGCACGCGCTGACCGCCCCCCGCGATGGGGTGGTGGCCAAGGTGTTGGTGCGGGCGGGAGATCAGGTTGAGGCAGGCGCGGCCTTGATTCGGCTGGAAGATGACGGGCAGCATGAAGAAGGTGCGGCAGATGAATGATTTTGTCGAGATATTCGAGGTTGGTCCGCGCGACGGGCTGCAAAACGAGGCCCGGATGATTTCGACAGTGCAAAAAGTGGCGCTGATTGATCTGCTGAGTAAAGCTGGGTTCAGACGCATCGAGGTTGCCAGTTTTGTCAGTCCGAAATGGCTGCCGCAAATGGCGGATGCGGCCGAGGTTCTGGCCGGAATTTCACGCATTGAAGGGGTAACTTACGCGGCTTTGACACCAAATATGCGCGGTTTTGAGCGGGCATTTTCCGCCAAGGCAGATGAGATTGCAGTTTTTGGATCGGCCAGTGAAACTTTTAGCCAGAAAAACATAAATTGTTCGATTAGTGAAAGCTTTGAGCGATTTTTGCCGGTTCTTGAGGCATCTAAAGCGGTAAAAATGAAAGTTAGGGGATACGTTTCCTGCGTGACAGATTGCCCATATGAGGGTGCCACAAGCCCGGCTGATGTGGCGCGCGTGGTTGCACGCCTTTTGGAGATCGGCTGCTATGAGGTCTCGCTGGGTGATACGATCGGGCAGGCCACTCCGGCAAGTATTTCAGCAATGTTGGATGCCGTGCTGGAGGTGGCCGCGCCGCATCAGCTAGCCGGGCATTATCACGATACGGCCGGTCGGGCTTTGGCCAATATTTCGGTCTCTCTGGACAAGGGGTTGCGGGTGTTTGACGCGGCGGTGGGCGGCTTGGGTGGCTGCCCCTATGCGCCGGGAGCGGCGGGGAATGTGGCCACGGAACAGGTGCAGACACATCTGAGAGGGCTGGGGCTTTCCACCGGTCTGGACGTTGAACTTATTGAAAAAGCAGCAAAAATGGCGCAAAATATGCGCATGGAGGGCTGAGCGATGTATGAAACCATTAATGTTACAACCGATGCGCGCGGTGTGGCGTCTCTGACGCTGGCGCGGCCTGAAAAACACAATGCCTTGTCCGCGCAGATGATCAGCGAGCTGACAGCGGCGGCGCAGGCCTTGGGGGCGGATGCGCAGGTGCGTGTGGTTATTTTGACTGGCACGGGCAAGAGCTTTTGCGCCGGTGGTGATCTGGGTTGGATGCAGGCCCAGATGCAGGCTGATGCCAAAACCCGCGCCCATGAGGCCCGCAAGTTGGCCCAGATGCTGCGGGCCTTGAATGAAATGCCCAAACCGCTGATCGGCAGGCTTCAGGGTCAGGCCTTTGGTGGTGGAGTCGGGCTGGCCTGTATTTGTGATGTGGCCATTGGGGTGGAGGGGGCAAAGTTTGGCCTGACCGAGACCCGTCTGGGCCTGATTCCGGCCACGATTGGCCCTTATGTGTTGGCGCGCATGGGCGAGGCCATGGCGCGGCGTGTCTTCATGTCGGCCCGGATATTCGGGGCGCAAGAGGCGGTGATTCTGGGGGTGCTGGCGCGCGTGGTGCCGGTGGCAGAACTGGACGCCGCTGTTGAAGTCGAGGTTGCGCCCTATCTTGATTGCGCGCCGGGAGCGGTGGCCGAAGCCAAGGCACTGGCCCGCCGCTTGGGCCCGCCGATCACTGACCAGATCATTGATGAGAGTATAGCCGCCCTCAGCGCGCGCTGGGAAAGTGCTGAAGCGCGCGCAGGTGTGGCGGCGTTTTTTGCCCGCAGCAAGCCTGATTGGTCAGCAGAGAAGCTGCCGCATTGATGGCTGCTGGCTGTGACAGGAAAATTTGCCCTCTGTTTACCATATGGGAACCAGAGCTGCCTATACGTAAAACAGGAATACATAACTGGTTCTGTTGACCTTGCCGCAGTGCGGCGGTAAACCGCGATATAAGCCAAGCACATGCGCAAAAGTGCATGAAAGGAGCTAACGTGGACGATCTGCTACGGGAATACCTCCCTTTGGTTATTTTCCTTGGCCTTGCCATTGCTCTGGGCCTTTTATTTATCATCGCCGCCATGGTTTTAGCTGTCCGCGACCCGGACCCGGAAAAGAACTCGGCTTATGAATGTGGCTTCAACGCCTTTGATGATGCGCGCATGAAGTTTGATGTGCGGTTTTACCTGGTGGCTATTCTGTTCATCATCTTTGATTTGGAAATTGCTTTCCTGTTTCCCTGGGCGGTGGCGTTCAAGGATATTGGCCTGGTGAGCTTCTGGTCGATGATGGTTTTCCTTGGGGTGCTGACCATCGGCTTTGCCTATGAGTGGAAAAAGGGCGCGCTGGAATGGGAGTGATGCCGGAAAAAGTTCAGCTCGGCATAAACACCGCGCAGGGCGATAAGGAAGTTGCCACCCGGCAGATGGCTAACCAACTTGCCGACAAAGGATTTTTGCTGACTACTACTAATGATATTATCAATTGGGCCCGCACCGGGAGCTTGCACTGGATGACCTTTGGCCTGGCCTGCTGTGCGGTTGAGATGATGCACGGTGCCATGCCGCGCTATGATTTTGAGCGCTTTGGCACCGCTCCGCGCGCCAGCCCGCGCCAGTCTGACCTGATGATCGTGGCCGGCACCCTGACCAACAAGATGGCCCCGGCCTTGCGCAAGGTTTATGACCAGATGCCAAACCCGCGTTATGTGATCTCCATGGGTTCCTGCGCCAATGGCGGCGGTTATTATCATTACAGCTATAGCGTGGTGCGTGGCTGCGACCGTATTGTGCCGGTGGATGTTTACGTGCCGGGCTGCCCGCCCACTGCCGAGGCGCTGCTTTATGGTATTCTGCAATTGCAGCGCAAAATACGCCGCACCGGGACGATTGTGAGGTAGGCCATGGATGATGCCGGAAGCGAAGCCCTGAGAGAGTTGGCCGCCCAGGTCGAGGCCAAGAGACCTGATTGCGTGGAGGCAAGCGAGATCAGCAATGACGAGCTGACGCTGGTTTGCCCGCCGACCCGCCTGACTGGCCTTATCGGGTTTTTGAAGGCCAACCGGGCCTGCCAGTTTTCCACCCTGGTTGACATTACGGCGGTTGATTACCCGTCGCGCGGCGCGCGGTTTGACGTGGTTTATCATTTCCTGTCAATGCATCAAAATCACCGTATTCGTGTCAAAACCCGGCTGCGGGAGGGCGAGGCCATTGCCTCGATCACCCCGCTTCACCTTAGTGCCGGCTGGTTTGAGCGTGAAGTGTTTGACATGTTTGGCATCATCTTCACCGGCCATGACGACCTACGGCGTTTGCTGACGGATTATGGCTTTCGTGGTCACCCCTTGCGCAAGGATTTTCCCACCACCGGCTACACCGAAGTGCGCTATGATGAGGTTGAGAAGCGGGTGGTATATGAGCCTGTCAGCCTGACCCAGGATTACCGCCAATTTGATTTCATGAGCCCGTGGGAGGGTGCCCAATACATCCTGCCGGGCGCTGAAAAAGAGGGCGGCAAGGCGGGTGGAAAAACCGGTAAAAAAAGCAGTGGAAAAAATGGTGGGGCGGGGGGCTAAGGTGACATCTCAGATGTTCATATATTGCGTTGGCGCCGCCAAGTCAGGCACCTCATGGCTGTTTGACGTGCTGTATCAGCATCCGGAATGCTACTTTCCGGCGGTAAAAGAACTGCATTACTGGGATGCTTTGGAAAGCGGCAAGGGCGGGTTTTACCGCAAGCGCATGCTTGAGCGGCTTGAGTGGCTGCAAGGCCGCCGCAGGGCCGAGACTGACCCGCAGGTGATTGCCTATCAGGAGCGCTCGCTGGCCGATATTCAGGCCTGGCTGGATACATTTGACGGCACCAAGGCTGATCATGCGGCCTATCTGCGCTTCCTCGGAGAGGGCCGAGAGGGGGCAAGGGTGATTGGTGATTTTACCCCGTCCTACGCGCTTCTGAATACCGGCACCTTTCGCAAAATGGCCGGGCTGACGATACCCAGCAAGTTTATCTTCGTGATGCGTGATCCGGCTGAAAGGGTTTGGTCGCATATTCGCATGGATGCGGCCGCGGTAGGTCAGGAGGCGGCCATTACCCGGCTGGATTCCTATTTGGCAGGGGGCGAGCATGACCTGGCGGCGCGCTCGAATTACCGGCGCACGATTAATCAGTTACTGAAGGTGATCCCGCGTGAGGCTTTGCATCTGGAATTCTATGAACATCTGTTCACCAAAGAGGCGATAGAGCGAATATTTGATTTTCTCGACTTGGCCCCGCAGCAGCCTGATTTTGCCAAACGGGTCAATGAGAGCACGGCGCTGCCGCTGGATAATGCAAGGCGGGCGGCATTGCGTGACCTGCTGAAACCGCAATATAATTTCATCACGGGGTTGATGGGCGCGCTGCCCAGTGAATGGTCTGAAAAGGTGGTCAGCGCATGATTGATGGCTTGAAAAACTCCGGCGACCGGCTGACAGACGAGCAGAGAATTCGTAATTTCAACATCAATTTTGGCCCTCAGCACCCGGCGGCGCACGGCGTTTTGCGCATGGTGTTGGAGCTTGATGGCGAGATTGTTGAACGGGCTGACCCCCATATCGGCCTGCTGCATCGCGGCACCGAAAAGCTGATGGAAAGCCGCACTTACCTGCAAAATCTGCCTTATTTCGACCGGCTGGACTATGTGGCACCGATGAATCAGGAGCATGCCTGGTGCTTGGCAATCGAAAAACTGTGTGGCGTTGAAGTGCCGCGCCGCGCCAGCCTTATCCGGGTGCTTTACTGTGAGATTGGCCGGGTTCTGAGCCACCTGCTGAACGTTACCACCCAAGGCAATGACGTGGGCGCGCTGACCCCGACCTTGTGGGGCTTTGAAGAGCGCGAAAAGCTGATGGAGTTTTATGAACGTGCAAGTGGTGCCCGCCTGCACGCGGCCTATTTTCGCCCCGGCGGCGTGCACCAGGATATACCGCCCGCATTGCTGGATGATATAGAAGCCTGGTGCGAGACCTTTCCGGCGCTTCTGGATGATATTTCTGGGTTGTTGACCGAAAACCGGATATTCAAGCAGCGCAATGTGGATATTGGGGTTGTCAGCGAGCAGGATGTACTGGACTGGGGGTTTTCTGGCGTCATGGCGCGCGGTTCTGGCCTGGCCTGGGATCTGCGCCGGGCACAACCTTATGAGCTTTATGATGAGTTTGAGTTCAAAATCCCGGTGGGTAAAAACGGTGATTGCTATGACCGTTACCTGTTGCGCATGGCTGAGATGATTGAGAGCAAAGACATTATCAAACAGGCGGTGCATAAGCTGCGCGCGCCGGCTGGGCAGGGAGATGTGCTGGCGCGCGGTAAGTTGACGCCGCCCAAACGTGCCGAGATGAAGCGCGACATGGAAGCACTGATCCACCATTTCAAGCTTTATACCGAGGGTTTTCATGTGCCCGCTGGCGAGATTTACGTTGCCGTTGAAGCCCCAAAGGGCGAGTTTGGCGTCTATCTGGTCTCGGACGGCTCCAACAAGCCCTACCGGGTCAAGATCCGCGCGCCGGGGTTTTTGCACCTGCAGGCGATGGATTATCTTGCAAAAGGCCACCAACTGGCCGATGTGGCGGCCATAATCGGCTCGCTCGATGTGGTGTTTGGGGAGATTGATCGCTGATGTTGCGCCGCTTGCATTCTGCTCAACCCGAAAGCTTTGCTTTCACCCTCGCCAATAAGGCCTGGGCCGAAGCGCAGATAACAAAATATCCCGAGGGGCGGCAGGCAAGTGCTGTCATTCCGCTGCTTTGGCGGGCCCAGGAGCAGGAGGGCTGGCTGAGCCGTCCGGCGCTGGAAAATGTCGCCGATATGCTGGGCATGGATTATATCCGGGTGCTGGAAGTGGCAACTTTCTACTTTATGTTCCAGTTGCAACCTGTTGGTAGCGTGGCGCATTTTCAAATTTGCGGCACGATTTCTTGCATGATTACCGGGGCTGAAAACCTGGTGGAGATTTGCAAGAAACGCATTAACCTGAAGCCGCATGAAGTGTCAAAGGATGGCCGCTTCAGCTGGGAAGAGGTGGAATGCCTCGGGGCCTGTTCAAACGCCCCGATGGCGCAAATCGGCAAGGATTATTACGAGGATCTGACACCTGAAAGCTTTATTGCCATTCTTGATGGGCTGGCGGCTGGCAAAACCCCGGTGCCCGGCCCGCAAAATGGCCGCTATGCCAGCGAGCCGCTATCGGGCCTGAGTAGCCTGACCGAATATGATAGCGGCCTGACCCAGTATAATGCCAGCGCCCAGCGGGCGCATGATCTGGGGGACGGGATCAGGCGGATTGATGGCAGTGAGGTGCCTCTTAATACGTCATGGCAAGGCAAGGCTGCAGCGAAAAAGCCACAAGGCCTGAAAGGTGCACGCAAGGGCGGGGCTGATGATCTGAAGCTGATAAAGGGCGTCGGGCCGAAGTTGGAAGCTTTGCTGCACAGGCTGGGGTTTTATCATTTTGACCAAATTGCCGCCTTGCAAGCGGATGAGATTGCCTGGGTTGATGAAAACCTTGAAGGGTTTAAAGGCCGTGCCAGGCGCGATAAATGGGTTATACAGGCCAAAACACTGGCCGAAAAACTGGCCGAAGATATCAGAAAAAGCGAAAAGTACGGTGATGGATGATGCTAAATTTGACACCATATTTGAGAGTAACGGGGCACGAGCCAGAATTAATCCAGCCGGGTTGCTTTTGTAGCGGCCATCCCGTTTTTGTAACAAAGAACCACCATGGAAAAGATAGGGAATAGTAAAATGAGTGACTCGAACGAAGGAATTTTTTCCTGCAAGGGAATCAGCTGGATTGTTGGCGCAGTGCTTGGCCTTGCCGCCTTTCTGATCTTGCAGGGAGGTTGGGACATGGGCTTTTTTCTGGCGCTGATCATTGCGCTAGTATTGCTGGTTGGTGTGGCCTTGCTGCTGCGTTCGATTTTTTGTGGGGCATCTGATACCACGGAATCCTTGCATACCCCGGCATCGGCATCAGCAGTTGCACCGGAAGCTGCACCAAAAACGGCTCCGGTAGCTGTGGCTGAAACCAAGAAAAAGGCTTCGGGTGGAGCGGACACTTCAGGTGATTCAGAGGCGGCACAAAGCGCTGCACAAAGCGCTGCACAAAGCACCACAGAGAAGAAAACTGTGGCCAAGAAGGCTGTGGTCAAGAAAGTTGCGGCCAAGAAAGTTGCGACCAAGAAAACAACCAAGCCGGCTTCTGCCAAAAAGGCAGGCACAACCACCAGCGCGGCAAAAGCCACCAGCGCAGCAGCCAAGCCCAAGCGCGCCCCGGTGGCGGCTGATGGTAAGCCGGCGGTTCTTTCCAAGTCGCGCGCCGGTGGAGCCGATGACCTCAAGCAACTCAAGGGTGTTGGCCCGGCGCTGGAGAAAACCCTGAACGAGCTGGGCTTTTATCACTTCGATCAGGTTGCCGCCTGGCGCAAGAAGGAAATCCAGTGGGTTGACAGCCGTCTGCGTTTCAAAGGCCGCATTGAGCGTGATGAATGGATCAAGCAGGCCAAGATATTGGCGAGTGGTGGCAGCACTGAATTTTCGAAGAAAGTGAAAAAGGGCGGTACTAATTAGGCCGTAAGAAAAAATGAACAATAAGGCGGATCATAAAAAAAGGCAGCAGATCAGGCTGGCAGCAATTGTAATTGCGGCCACCGGCCTGATCTGGGTCATAGCAACCTGGGCCGGGGTGCAATATGGCTGGGCCAATCGTACCCGTGCCTTGTTTGATCTGATGGCGCTGGCGGGGTTTGCCTTTGCGCTGGTTATGGTCTTTCGCCTCTGGCGGGCGCGCAGGCAGGATGAGGAAAGGTGAGATGCTGAAAGATCAGGACCGGATCTTTACCAATATCTACGGGATGCATGACCGTTCTCTGGCCGGTGCGCGGGCGCGCGGCCATTGGGATGGCACGGCCGCTATCATCAAGAAAGGCCGTGACTGGATCATCAACGAGATGAAGGCTTCGGGCCTGCGCGGGCGCGGCGGCGCGGGCTTTCCCACCGGGCTGAAATGGTCGTTCATGCCAAAGGAAAGCGATGGCCGGCCAGCCTATCTTGTGATCAATGGTGATGAGAGTGAGCCGGGCACCTGCAAAGACCGCGAGATTATGCGCCATGATCCGCATACGCTGATTGAAGGTGCGCTGATTGCGGCTTTTGCGATGAATGCCAATGCCTCGTATATTTATATTCGCGGTGAATATATCCGCGAGCGTGAAGCCCTGCAGGCGGCGATTGACGAATGCTACGAGGCCGGGCTTCTGGGCCGCAATGCTGCCAGATCCGGCTGGGATTTTGACCTTTACCTGGCCCATGGTGCCGGGGCCTATATTTGCGGTGAGGAAACCGCGTTGCTGGAAAGCCTTGAGGGTAAAAAAGGCATGCCGCGCATGAAGCCGCCCTTTCCGGC
>CAYNXK010000033.1:12982-15148 GCA_964401125.1 uncultured Aliiroseovarius sp. | reverse complement strand
CGGCCCCGGATGGGCGGATTTTTATCACCCGTGGGTTTTTTCAAAAATATACTTCAGGCGAGGTGACGGGTGAGGAAATGGCCTCGGTCATTGCCCATGAGCTGGGCCATGTGGCACTGGGCCATTCACGCCGCCGAATGATCGACTTTTCCGGGCAAAACGCCCTGCGCACAGCCCTTGCCATGGTGCTGAGCAAATTTATTCCGGGGTTTGGGGTTGTGATTGCTGGTTTCCTGACGAAAATACTAGCAGCCCGCCTGAGCCGAAATGACGAATTTGAGGCCGATGCCTACGCCTCCGCCCTGCTGATCAAGGCCGGGATCGGCACCGAGCCGCAAAAATCACTGTTTGGCAAGCTTGATGCCCTGACCGCCAGCCGGGGCGGTGCCATGCCTGCCTGGCTGATGAGCCATCCAAAAACGGCCATACGGATCAAGGCTATTGAGGCAAACGAAGCTGAATGGCGGTGCTAGAGCACGCTCAATCAAATCGTAGTCAGTTGGATTGGACGCGCTCTAACCTGCCAGCGCCTTGCCCAGACGTGGCAGCCGCGCCTTTTTCATCAGTTTGCGAATGGGCCATGCCTGCCCTGACAGGCGCTCGGCTTCACGGCGGGTATTTTCGGCCACCTGTGCAATAGCCTCGGAATTATTGTTGAAAATAGTCAGTAAAAACAGGTCAGACCCCTCACGCCGCAGCCCCTCCTCGGCCAGAATGCCACGGGGAAAGTCGGCCCGGTTTTGGGTGATGATCAGGTCTGCCCCGCCAGCAATGGCCGCTGCCAAAACGTGAATGTCGTTTTCATCCGGCAGCCAAAGCCGCGCCATGTCGCCCGCCCGAGGCAGGTATTCTGCCTTTGGCCAACGCGCCCGCAACAGGGCAATTTCACCGCGCGCCAATGTTTCACCACCCGGCCCTAATTTGCGCGCCGCCCGCGCCCATTCTTCCAGAATACGCGGCGACCATTGCGGTGTGAAAAGCCCGGCGCCAGCAGCACCGAGCAACATTTCACGCATTACTGTCGGGTATAACACACAGGCATCAAGCAGCGCTTTCATACGCCGTGACCTTGTGCATAATCAGACAGGAAGCACCGCACGTGGCTTTGCCATTTCCTGCAAAATCAACATTCTGAGATGTTCTGAAATACGCACCTTCTGGGTTTGCCCACGGCTTTCCGCCAAAAGAGCCACTTCTCCGCCAAGCGCCCTCAGTTCAGTCTTGATCAGCCGTGCAGGCTCGATGATCACGCCGGTTTTGGCATCCAGAATTGTCAGGTAAAAGTGAATATCATGGGTGCCGCCAACCGTATAGCGGGCACGCTGGGTCAAGGCGTGAAAGTGGCTGACCTGAATATTCAACACCACCGCGCGCGTGCCTGACATTTCCGATACCCCGGCTTTGATGGCATTCTCAACCAGTGTTGCAACCTGCTCATTACGGTTGCCAAAAGGATCACCACGCCAGACGATATCGGCCCGTGGCTTGAAGGTGTTGGCCTCCGAAACAGACAGGCTTTCAGGCACGACTACATTCACCGCACTAATCCGGTAGGAAGGCACATCAACCACCGTGGCAGCCTCACTCAACAGCGAGCCATTTGCTGTGAGTGTGCGGCTGGAAATATCGTTGCTGGCACAGGCTGACAGGGTCAGAACGGCCAATCCGGCAAGGGTTATTTGCAAGCGTTTCATGTTTTGTCTCCATTGCGGCCCTTATTAAGAGCCATTGTACTTTGTGACTTATGGTTAATGGAAACTTGACGGTAAAATCTGGCGGAAATAAGGAATTTTGGCTAAATTGGTGCAAAATTATCAATTGTAGCGGTTTTAGAAACAATTTACCCGCTTGCAGGTAGGTTTTTGTTCGGTGCGAAAGGCTGATATAGCCTGACGACTTAATTTTGATTCTATTGTTAGGCTATAAATTTTTGATTTTACGCGCATGCTGCGTAAATTTTGTGATCAAATTTACTTCCGTGCGCAATAATAGCCTACAAAGACTCGCCGCGAAAACCGGTGCCCACGACAAATTTCTCGCTCGAACCGGCGCGCGAGGCGGCCGGTTTCACATTCATCACCTTAGTGAATTTTTGCTTCAGCAGCTTTTGCAAATCACCCTCGGCCCCGCCAGCCAGTACTTTGGCCACAAAAGTTCCACCCTCCT
>CAYNXK010000033.1:10634-12882 GCA_964401125.1 uncultured Aliiroseovarius sp. | reverse complement strand
AAATCACCCTCGGCCCCGCCAGCCAGTACTTTGGCCACAAAAGTTCCACCCTCCTCCAGCACGTCAAAGGCCAGATATGCCGCCGCTTCGCAAAGCGCCATGATGCGCAGATGGTCGGTTTGCTTATGGCCGCAAGCCGCCGCCGCCATGTCTGACATGACCACATCGGCGCGCCCATCCAGCCATTCCTTAACTTGATCATCTGCATTATCCGCCATAAAATCAAGGATATACAGCTCTACCCCCGGTACTGGCTCAACCTCTTGTATATCAATGCCCAGCACCCTGCCCTGCGCTTTGCTCTTTTTTTCGCCCAGGGAGTTTACGCGCTCTGCCGCCACCTGCGCCCAACCACCGGGGGCCGAGCCAAGGTCAACCACCCGCGCGCCGGGCTGCAAAAAACCAAACTTGTCATCAAGCTCAAGGATTTTGTAGGCGGCGCGGCCACGCATGCCTTCAATCCGTGCCCGTTTTACATACGGGTCATTAAGTTGGCGTTCCAACCAGCGGGTCGAGCTGATTTTGCGCCCGCGCGCCGATTTTACCTTTACCTTCAGGTCGCGCTGACCGCGCCCGCTGGTATTCTTTGTATCTTTCGCCATCAAAACAGCCCTTCCTGCAGCACGCCGTCACCTGACATTTGCGCGTAAAGCAGCCCCTCGCGCAAGCCACGATCGGCCACACTCAGCCGGTCTGTGGGCCAAACCCGCAGCAAAGCCTGCAATATGGCGGTGCCGGACATGATCAGCGCCTGCCGGTCACGGCCAATGCGCGGGTCATTGCGCCGCCCCTCCGGCCCGGCCGCCAGATAGCATCGGATCACCTGCTCGACCTGGTCGGAAGTCATGCACAGGCCATCGACCTTGTTGCGGTCATAACGGCGCAGGCCCAGATGGGTTGCCGCCACGGTAGTGACCGTGCCGGAGGTGCCGACAATCTGAAAACCTTCACGCAAATGCACACCTTCATAGGGTGAAAACCCGGTCAGCTGTTCTTCAAAATACCAGCTCATCAGGGCAAAACGCGCAGCATCATCCTCCACATCATCAAACTGTTCACGCAGAGTTGCCACCCCCAAGGGGACCGAAATCCAGTCAATAACCCGCGCCGTCGGGCTTGTGCCGCCGACATTACCAAAGCCTTTGCGCAAACTCATGATGGCCCGCGCCCGCTCATGGGGGGCAACCTCGGTAAGATCTATCCAGATCAGCTCGGTCGAGCCACCGCCGATATCCACCACCAGAAGCTGTTCGGTACTGGGCAAAACCAATGGCGCGCAGGAAATCACTGCCAGCCGGGCTTCCTCCTCGGGTTTGATAATTTCCAGCTTGAGGCCGGTTTCACGTTCAATACGCGCCATGAAATTGCGGCCATTACTGGCCCGCCTACAAGCCTCGGTCGCCACCAGGCGCATATGGTTAACCCTATGGTGCTGCATCTTTTTCTTGCATACCTTCAAGGCCTGAATGGTGCGCGTTATGGATGCGCCGCTAAGCCTGCCAGAGCCTTCCAGCCCCAGCCCCAGCTGCACGGTTTTTGAAAACGAATCGACAACGTGAAACTGGCCGCCCCTTGGTTGGGCAATCAGCATGCGGCACGAGTTCGTACCGAGATCCAGCGCCGCATAAAGTGGGCCTGAATTTATTTGGTCCGGCGCGGGCGGCTCAACCGGTTTGGGGAACGGGCCCGCACCTTTGGGACGCCTGGGCGACATACCGCCCTCCATTTCAAGTTAACCGCAAGGTAGGCATCCACAGGGCATCTGACAATCCCTGTTATACTATTCATGACATTGTTGAGCAGATTTCATGGCTCAGGCCGTGGCGGTGCCCAAATTATCGCGTTAAATAATGCGCAGGTCGCGGCAAAACCGCAGCTTGTTGAAAATCAGCCGTATAATCCGGCTTCCTGCACGTAAAAGCAGATATAAAAGGAGGCATACATGCCTGATGTGACCATTGTTTACTGGCGTGATATCCCGGCGCAGGTGATTGTCGGAAAAGGCCGGCGCGCGGCCAAAGCCCCCCTTTCTGAGCGTTTTGAGCAAGCCATAGACCGGGCGGCAATGAAAACCGGGGCCGCTGGCAGTGATGCTTATCTGGCCGAGTGGCGCAAGGTGGTGATTGGTCAGGCTGCTGGGGCGCCAGATGAGGTGGCCAAACAGGAAGCCGCACGCCTTGAAACAGAATTTGATCAGAGCCGCCTGAAAGAGCTGATTGCAAAGGATGGTTGGGCCTGAACTGGCCCG
>CAYNXK010000033.1:0-10534 GCA_964401125.1 uncultured Aliiroseovarius sp. | reverse complement strand
AACTGGCCCGTCACATGGAGCCGAGCAAAACCATCACCGCCCTTGCCGCCCATAAGTCCGCCAACCCCAAAAGCCGCATTGCGGGCGTGCATTTCTTTCCGCTGGGCGGTATCAACAGCAATACAAGCTGGGCCACCCACCATGGCGGCAACTCTGCCACCCCCGCAAAGGAAACCATATGACCCGCACTATCGTTGAATCAAAGACCAAAACCGTCACTATCGGCTTTGACGAGCCATTCTGCGTCATCGGCGAGCGCATCAATCCTACCGGGCGCAAACAATTGGCGGCCGAGCTTGAGGCTGGTGACTATTCCACCGTTGAACGTGACGCGCTGGCACAGGTGCTGGCGGGGGCCAATGTGCTCGATATAAATGCCGGGGTTGTCTACAATTCCAACCCCAATCCGAACGAAACAGAGCCTCCACTGATGCGCAATATTATCGAGCTTGTTCAAAGCATTGTGGACGTACCTTTATGTATAGACTCCTCGGTTCCGGGCGCATTAGAGGCCGGGCTGGAAGTCTGCGAAGGCCGGCCCCTGCTGAACTCGGTTACCGGCGAGGAAGAACGGCTGGAGGTGATCTTGCCACTGGTAAAAAAGTACAACGTGCCGGTGGTGGCCATTTCCAACGATGATACCGGCATCTCCGAAGACCCGGATGTGCGCTTTGCTGTGGCCAAACGTATTGTCGAACGCGCTGCTGATTACGGCATTCCGGCCCATGATATCGTGGTTGACCCGCTGGTAATGCCCATCGGTGCCATGGCCACGGCAGGCTTGCAGGTCTTTGCCTTGGTCAGGCGCCTGCGTGATGAGCTGGGGGTAAATACCACCTGTGGTGCCTCCAACATTTCCTTCGGGCTGCCCAACCGGCATGGTATCAACAACGCATTTTTACCCATGGCCATGGCGGCGGGCATGACCAGCGCTATCATGAATCCAGTCACCCTGCCCGTCAGCCAGAAAAAGATTGCCGAGAAAAAGGCCATTGTAGCCGCCGCCGGTATCATTCTGCCCGAAGGTATGACGGATGAGGCCTTTGTCAGCCTGTTTGGCATGGGCTCAACCAAAGTACGGCCTGGCTCTGAGCTGCAAGCCATCCAGGCTGCCAACCTGCTAACCAACAACGATGCGCACGGGGCCGCTTGGATCGCCGCCAACAAGCCCACAGATGCCGCCAGTGGACGCGGCGGACGCAAGCGGCGACGCGGCTGAGCTTTGCCGCTTGCACTCCCCACCGTTTCATCGTGGCATAAATACTCCCGCCGGAGGCAGCTTGAAGAAAGACGCAAACGGCGGCTGGCGGGTTGTACCCGGTTTTGCCCGGCAAAACGCCGCGCTACAAGTAACTGATAATGGAAACATCCATGACCAAAGATCCTCTTGTCATATTCACCCCCTCGGGCAAACGTGGGCGTTTTGCGGCTGGCACCCCGGTGCTTACAGCGGCGCGCCAACTTGGGGTAGACTTGGATTCGGTTTGTGGCGGGCGCGGCATTTGCTCAAAATGCCAGGTAACGCCCGCTTATGGCGAATTTCCCAAACACGGGGTCAGCGTGGCCGCAAATGCGCTCAGCCAGTGGAACGCCACCGAGGCACGTTATGATGAAAAGCGCGGCCTGAAAAAGGGCCGGCGTCTGGGCTGTCAGGCCAGCATCCAAAGCGATGTGGTGATTGATGTGCCGCCGGAAAGCCAGGTTCACAAGCAGGTGGTGCGCAAACGTGCCGAGGCCCACGACATTACCCTGAACCCCAGTGTGCGGCTGCAATATGTAGAAGTTGAACAACCCGATATGCACAAGCCCTCCGGCGACCGTGAGCGGCTGCTTGGCGCCCTGAAAACCGCGCTCGGGGTGGCAATGATCGAGGTCGATTTTCACCTGCTGCCCGGTCTGCAAAAGACCTTGCGCCAAGGCGACTGGAAGGTCACCGCCGCCTTGCATCAGGCGGATGATACGGCCATTCCCCAGGTTATTGCCCTGTGGCCGGGCTTCCATGACGGTCCGGTTTATGGCCTGGCGGTTGATATTGGCTCCACCACCATTGCGGCACATCTTTGCAACCTTGGCACGGGCGAGGTGCTGGCTTCGGAAGGTATCATGAACCCGCAGATCCGCTATGGCGAAGATCTGATGAGCCGGGTCAGCTATGGCATGATGAACGAGGGCGGGGTGGCTGAAATGACCGCAGCGGTCCGCGATGGGCTGAACCAGTTATTCGCCGACATCGCCAAGGTGGCCGGGATCAGCCGCAGCGATATTCTCGATAGCGTTTTTGTCATGAACCCGGTCATGCACCACCTGTTTCTTGGCCTTGACCCCTATGAGCTTGGCCAGGCCCCCTTTGCACTGACCAGCTCTGATGCGCTGGCCTTGCCGATAACGGATATCGGGCTTGATCTGGCAGCGGGTACGCGGGCCTATATCCTGCCCTGCATTGCCGGCCATGTGGGGGCGGATGCGGCCGGGGTGGCGCTTTGCGAGGCCCCGGAAAAGTCTGAAGACCTGGTGCTTATTATTGACGTGGGCACCAATGCCGAGATCCTGCTGGGCGACAAATCCGGCGTTCTGGCCTGCTCCTCCCCCACCGGCCCGGCCTTTGAGGGTGCCCAGATCAGCGACGGCCAGCGCGCGGCCCCCGGTGCCATTGAGCACGTGGAGATTGACCCGGAAACAAAAGAGCCGCGCTTTCAGGTGATCGGCTCGGAGCTGTGGTCTGACGAGCCGGGCTTTGCGGCGGCCATTGCCACAACCGGCGTTACCGGCATTTGCGGATCAGGCATCATCGAGGTCATTGCTGAGATGCGCATGAGCGGCATTGTTGATGCGTCCGGCCTGATCGGCGCGCCCGAGCAGGTTGGCAGTACACGCTGCTTTCAGGACGGACGCACTTATTCCTACCGCCTGTGGCAGGGCGAAGATGGCAACAATATCAGCGTTACAAACGGCGATGTCCGCGCCATTCAAATGGCCAAAGCCGCGCTTTACGCCGGCGCGCGGCTCTTGATGGATAAACGCGGCGTCGATCAGGTTGACCGGGTGGTGCTGGCTGGCGCTTTCGGGGCGCATATCAGCCCAAAACACGCCATGGTGCTGGGCATGATCCCCGATTGTGCGCTGGAACGCGTGACCTCGGCAGGAAATGCCGCTGGCACCGGGGCGCGCATCGCGCTTTTAAACCGAGAATCCCGCCGGGAGATTGAGGAAAATGTGCGCCGGATCGGTAAGATTGAGACCGCCCTTGAGCCGCGCTTTCAGGAGCATTTCGTCAACGCCTCCGCCCTGCCCAACGCGGTCGAGCCATTTACCGGCCTGCGCCGGATTGTGGACCTGCCCGATGTCAGCTTCAACAGCGAAAGCGGGCGCAGACGGCGGCGCGGGCGCAAGGCCTGACCTGCCGTTCAACACCACCTTCCAAAGGCTAGATGGGCCTCATGCAGGTGTAGATCAATGTAGACAACCAAACAAAAAAAAAAAAATTCGGATCAGGAAAACTGTTAAGTTTTCAAATTGTTGGGCGCTTTCAATTCAGCAAATTGTAGGCATATTGTAGGTGCAGGTGTTGTTGTCTGAACAACAATTTCACAATGACATCTGAGCGAGGTTTTTTTGCTGTTTGCTGCGACGGCGCAGTTTTCCAAGACCAATTTGAAAAACCGGCCCTGAAGCTGGAGAGTGACTGTTCGCTGCTTTCAATGCCGACGGCCGATGGGTCGGCAATCTCCCTAAGTGAATATTGATGTTCGACGACTGGCCCGTCCCCTATTTCGCGTTTCAAATTTTTTTCTACGAAAGTTGTCCTCTCCCGATGTTGGAAGACTAAAATGAAACTTTGTTTCTGCGTAAGGGATGATGCCTCTCAACTCGCTTGCACTCGACTGTTCGGCAAATATCTTCCCATTGAAGATTTTAATTACCTTGCGCGCAACCGACAAGCCTAAACCAGTTCCACTTGCTCGAACCCGCGCAGCATTTTTTCCTCGAAAACCTTTTTCAAAAATTTGATTTACTTCAGTAGTCTCAAAAGCGGGGCCTAGAGAGGCGACTGAAACTTTAGTTGTGGAATCAGTGTCAAAGATTTCAACCGAAACATCAGAATGACCTGGCGAGTATTTTATTGCATTTTCAATCAAGGTATATGGCACAATATCGAGAATATTTGGGCCTTCAGCCAATCTGTAGGATTCGCCATTTAGGGAAATATTGATACCCTTATGCCTCGCATCAGCTCTGAAGCATCGGATGACTTTATCAACCCTGCTATAAACTGGAATTTTCTCAATTTCGTCAAATCTATCAACGGCATTGGAAAAGTCCAAGTAATCAATTCGTACTTTTAGCATTGT
Organism: uncultured Aliiroseovarius sp.; assembly: GCA_964401125.1. Taxonomy (GTDB): domain Bacteria; phylum Pseudomonadota; class Alphaproteobacteria; order Rhodobacterales; family Rhodobacteraceae; genus JAAEUB01. The sequence continues at coordinate 6,185 of CAYNXK010000033.1, read as the reverse complement.
TTGAGATGCAATAATCGTTCTAATTAGATCTCTAGTATCATTCCAGGATTTTAACCTTGCGGCGCCTTCTGCCTCCAGTGCGCTATGATAAATTGAGGTTGAAAGATGTCTGAGGTCGTGAACCAATGCAGTTAATTCACCTTCAGATGTGTTCCTGATATTTAGTAGTCTCTCAAAGTGGTGATCCAGATACTGCTCCACGTGCTTCTTTGAAAACTGGGCTTTGTATCCATGGATCTTCTTGGTTGGGCGATCACATCCTTCGAGATAAAGCCCTGGAATAATGTATTTATTTCCTTGACTGTCGACCTTGACAAGTACCATGTATCCAAATTCTGATTTCGTCCAACCCAATGCATTAATCTTCAAATACTGCTGAATTCTATAATTGTCGCAGAGTTCGGCAGGTAGCGAAAAAAGCGTCCCGTCATGAACTTCGTGTTTCCCCTGAGGGTTAACAATGATCGAAGGAAAAGCTAGCATTATGCGGCAAAAATGAGGGCGTAAATTGTAGAGGCAATCAAGCTTTGAACAATACCTTTTGCGTTCCCACCTAGATTAGCCTTGTTCAAAATTGCCTTGATCCCCTAAAATTCTTGATCGCCAGTTTGTATCGCCTCGACATAGGCACTTTCGAGTTCAACGATACGCCTCAAATCAACCTCTTGGTCGATCAAACCCTGCCTTGTTACCAGCCATCTCTTATATGGATCAGAGGTAAAATCAATCGCATCATCGAGTTTTGTCACCCACTTAGTAATTTCGACGTCCTTCTTCAGAAAACCGTCAGCGAACTCTTTTGCAGCGTTTGCTTCTGCCGTATTGGCGCGAGCACCTGTGTACGCTATAACAAATTTGGTTGGAAAGTTTTCCTTTATTTCTTTAATGATACTTGCACCGCCAATGGCTCGATCAAAATTGTGACCAACCCCCATCAAATCACACAATATCACGTCGAACTTGGATACTTGATCTAACGAATGAATATCTGGAAGCTCCTGGATTTTATACCCGTAGTTCGTCAGGTTTGCATGGGCCTTAAACTTCTCATCATCAATAATCGCGATTTGAACCGAGGAACGGATATCCTTTTTGGACATAGAGGTTGTTTTGCCCTTTGAGTGATCTCGCAGCGCCAATATTGATGAGTGTGCGTCTATCGATTTAGAGAAATATTTCTTGAACATGGATCGCATCCAGCACTATATTTATTTTGGTTGCGCGCAAGTTGCCACACATACCTGAAAATGGCTAGGCCCAGGGCCCGTTTTGCGCAAAGTTGCCGTAGGCCTCTCCCGCTGCGAAGGCCCGGTTGTAGCCACCTACAATCTTGCTAACATTACAGCGTACACTTCGTGCATGCCCTTGGAAAGCCGCAGGTTTGGTCTCGAAACGGGCATAGCCGCCAAAATAAACCGAATGTGTTGAATTGGAGCGGGTAACGGGAATTGAACCCGTAACTAAAGCTTGGGAAGCTGCCGTGATACCTTTTCACCATACCCGCCGCTGTGGGGGTGGATACCGTTCTGTTACGGGGCGCGCAAGTCCCAACCGTCGCTGGCGCGGCTGTCGTCTCGCATTCTGCAATGCACGGCTTTAATGATTATTCAAAAATGATTGTACTGGTGGTGGTTACAACGGCAACCCTGCTTGCGGGCCGGTCGCAGTCGCTCCCCTGGCTCTCCGGCGACTCCTCGCCTCTTTAAGGCGTTTTAAGGCGCTTTGAGCGCGGCCACCAGCATGGCAGTGGAGCCGTCTTTATCACGGTCGGGGGCTGTGCTCTCCAGCTGCGGCAGCAGGTCTGTTGCCAGCTCCTTGCCCAGTTCCACCCCCCATTGGTCAAACGAGTTCAGGCCAAGGATCACGCCTTCAACAAACACCCGGTGCTCATATAGTGCGATGATCTGGCCCAGAACATGCGGCGTCAACTTGGGGTAAAGCAGCGTGGTCGAAGGCCGGTTGCCGGGGAAAACCCGGTGACGGGCGGCGCGCTCCAACGCCGCGCTCTCCAGCCCCTGCCCGGCCAGTTGCTGGCGCGTCTCTGCAAGATTGCGCCCGCGCATCAGGGCTTCGCTCTGGGCCAGGCAATTGGCGGCAAGTATATGGTGCTGCTGGGTAAGCTCTGGCTCATGGCTGCGTCGCGCCAGCAGAAATTCGCATGGAATAACATCGGTGCCCTGATGGAGAAGCTGGAAAAAGGCGTGCTGGCCATTTGTGCCGGGCGCCCCCCAGACAACCGGGCCGCTGGCACGCTCAAGCGGGCTGCCATCCATGGCCACGCCCTTGCCATTGCTCTCCATTTCAAGTTGCTGCAAATAGGCGGGCAGGTGCTCCAGCCGCTGAGCATAAGGCAGCACCGCTCGGCTGGCATAGCCCAGCACCTGCCGGTGCCACAGCCCCACCAGCCCCAGCATCAGGGGCATGTTGGCCGGCCCTTCAGCACTTTGAAAATGCTGGTCCATGGCGTGGCCCCCGGCCAGCATGGCACGGAAATTATCGCTGCCGATTGCCAGCATCAGGCTAAGGCCCACCGGGCCCCAGAGCGACAGGCGCCCCCCCACCCAATTTTCAAAGCCAAACACCCGCTCAGGCGCGATGCCGAAAGCCGCTGTTTTGTCGGTGGCCGAGGACAGGGCAACAAAATGCCCGGCCACATCTGTACCAAGTGAAGCTTCCAGCCAAGCACGTGCGCTGGCGGCATTGCTCATGGTTTCGGTGGTTGTGAAGGTCTTTGAGGCAATGATTACCAGCGTCGTGGCCGGGTTAAGCCCGCGCGTCACATCGGCAAAATGTGCCGGGTCAATGTTTGAAACAAAGTGCAGGCGCGGCCCGTCATGATAGGGGGCCAGCGCGCGCGTGGCCATGGCCGGGCCAAGGTCCGAGCCGCCAATGCCGATATTCAACACATCGCTATAAGGCAGGCCGCCGGGTGTGCGTATGTGCCCCAGGCGCAGGCCTTCAGCGAAGGCCGACATGCGGCCCAGAATGGTATGAATACCTGCCAGCACGTCCGCGCCATCAACCTCAATACGCCCCGGCAAGGGCGTGCGCAGAGCTGTGTGCAGCACCGCCCGGCCCTCGGTCTGATTGATTGGCGCGCCGGCAAACATGGCAGTGCGCTTTTCGGCCAGACCGGCGGCATCGGCAAGGGCCAGAAGAAGTGTGCGGCTGGTGCTGTCAATGTTGGTTTTGGAATAGTCAAACAACAGCCCATCATTGCCAATGGCATAATCCTGCGCCCGGCCCGGTGCCTCAAACAGGCTGATAATACGGCGGCTCTGGGCTATTGCCGCCTGTTCATCCAGCTTTTGCCAAAGATCTTCCATCATGCGGCCCATCATGCGGCCCAATGCACGGTAAGGCCGGGTATCACAGCCCGCACCGGGGCTTCTAGCGGGGTCAGGTTTTCGGCCTGCGCAAGGGCGGCACGTTTGCTCTGGCCGGTGATCAGCAGATGCTTGGAGCCCGCCCCGTTCAGCACCGGCGCGCTCAGACTGACCCGAGGCTCCGGGGCACCGGGCGCACGCATTGCCAGCAAGGGCGGGGCATTATTTGCCAGCGCATCTGCAAGCTTGTCGGCACCAGGAAACAGGCTGGCTATGTGCATATCCTCGCCCATGCCCAGCAAAACAACACTTAAAGGCAGGGCGACGCGCAGCCCGTCTGATAAGGCGGCAAGGCTTTCCTCGGGCTGTTCAGTGCCAGCATAAAGTGGTAGCAGCCGGGCGCGGGCGGCCTTGCCCACCAGCAAGCGGGCGCGCAACAGGCTGGTATTTGAACGTGGGTGATTTTCCGGCACCCAGCGTTCATCTGTCAGCATTATATCCACCCGCGACCAATCAAGATCTGCGTTCGCCAGAATATCAAAGACCGGCCCCGGCGTGTTGCCACCAGGTACTGCCAGCGAGGCCCGGCCATGGTCAGCCAGAGCCGCACCCAGAGCCGCGCTCAGATCCTCGGCAATCACCTGTGCAAGGGCGGCCATCAGCAGGCCACGATCGGGGTATTCCTTAAAAACCATGCGGGGGAGAATCATTTGGGTTTTACACCTTTAAATCGCGCCAATCACGGCCATCTGCCTGCATGAGAATAGCCGCCTCTTGCGGCCCCGTCGAGCCTACCTCGTAGGCCAGAGGCTTATCATTGCGCTCCTGCCAGGCGGCTATAATCGGGTCGGTCCAGGCCCAGGCGGCCTCGACTTCGTCGCCGCGCATGAACAGGGTCTGGTCGCCACGGATAACATCCATGATCAGGCGCTCATAGGCATCCGGCACATCCGCTGCCGCCTCGCCTAAAGCCTCGGCAAAGGTCATGTCCAGCGGCACGTCGATCAGGCGCATACCCCCCGGCCCCGGCTCTTTTATGGTTACAATCAGGTCCATGCCCTCATCCGGCTGCAGGCGGATGGAAAGCACATTGGCACCCTGCCCTGTGGCTGAGTCAAAAATCGAGTGCGGCGGATCTTTGAACTGAATGACAATTTCGCTCATCCGAGCCTTTAACCGCTTGCCGGTTCGCAGATAAAAAGGTGTGCCGTTCCAGCGCCAGTTGGCAATGTGCAGCCGCAGGGCGATGAAGCTTTCGCTGTGGCTTGCGGGATTTTCCACATCCGTCAGATAGGAGGCATGATTGCTACCAGCCAGATATTGCCCACGCACGATGTCCTCGGGCCTGACCTGCTCCAACGCCCGGATAACCTTGAGTTTTTCATCCCTAACCGCGTCTGGTCCAAACTTTGATGGTGGCTCCATTGCCGTCAGGCATAAAAGCTGCATCAGGTGGTTTTGCACCATGTCGCGCATAGCCCCGGAGGCATCATAATAGGCGCCGCGCCCATCAACCCCCACAGTTTCGGCCACGGTAATCTGCACATGATCGACATATTGCGCGTTCCAAAGCGGCTCAAACAACATGTTGCCAAAGCGCAGCGCCATCAGGTTCTGCACAGTTTCCTTGCCCAAATAATGATCAATGCGGTAGATGCAATCTTCCTTGAAATGCTTGGCCAGAATTTTGTTTAGCTCGCGGGCTGAAGGCAGGTCATGGCCAAAAGGTTTTTCCACCACAATACGTGCAGATTTGCAGGCTATTTTGTGCTTTTTCAAGCGCTTGGCAAGGTCTCCTATCAGGCTTGGGCCAACTGAAAAGTAAAACACATGCACCAGTCCGGGGCGCATCAAAGCCGCCAGCTCGGCCCAACCCTCCTTGCCTTTGGCATCAACCGGCAGGTAGGTGATCTGCTCAACAAAAGCATTGATACTGCCAGCGGCGCATATGCGCCCGGAGACAAACTCGCGCAGAGCTTCGGCCACAAAGGCGCGGTAAGAGCCTTCATCATGATCGGTACGCGCCGCCCCGATAATGCGCGCCTCGGGCGGCATTTGGCCATCGCAAAAACGCCGGTACAGGCTGGGCAGAATTTTACGCCGGGCCAGATCACCAGTACCGCCAAAAATAACGAGGTCAAACGCCTCGACCGGGATGACACGCGAAACCATAAAGCTCTCCTGTTTGGGGGTGTATTGCCCTAATGCGCCCTCTTGTCGGGGGCAATTCAGTGTCTATCACCGATTTGAGCAAGCACAAATGCCTTCACATGGCTGTTAGACGGCGGGTTCGGGGTTTTTTGTTCTGTGCAGGTGCGTTAGCCATATTACAATCGCATTAATGGGTAACAGCCATGGACCAGCAGATAACAAAGGCGAATCAAGGCAAGTTTACTGATCCGCTGGTTACGGCGGATGGCAGCAAGCGCGCCCGTGTTGCCCTGACAAACCCGCGTGTTCTTTGGTTTAATACCGGCACCTTGTGCAACATCACCTGCGTTAATTGCTACATTGAAAGCTCGCCCAGCAATGACCGGCTGGTTTACCTGAGCGAGGCCGAGATTGTTGACTTTCTCGGCCAGCTTGAAGCGCGTAAATGGCCGGTTTCTGAGATTGGTTTTACGGGCGGCGAGCCGTTCATGAACCCCGAAATAATCGCCATGCTCAGAATGTCTCTGGCGCGCGGCCATGATGTGCTGGTGCTGACCAATGCCATGCGCCCGATGATGCGCAAAAAAATGCAGGCCGGATTGTTGGACCTGCGCCGGGAATATGGCGACAAGCTGACATTGCGGGTGTCTCTGGACCATTGGCAAGAGGCCCGGCACGATGAAATCCGTGGTAAAGGTGGCTTTGCCA
>CAYNXK010000032.1:0-15207 GCA_964401125.1 uncultured Aliiroseovarius sp. | reverse complement strand
CTTTTTCTTCAACATTCATCCCCGCCATCGGCTCGTCCAGCAGCAGCAGTTTTGGCTCTGCCGCCAAGGCCCGGGCCAGCTCGACCCGCTTTTTAAGCCCGTAAGGCAGCCGCCCCACCGGGGTTTTGCGGATTGCCTGAATCTCAAGAAAATCAATGACCTTTTCCACCTGTTCGCGGTGCTCATGCTCTTCTCGCTCGGCCTTTCCCCACCAGATTGCCTGACTTAATAACCCACTTTTCATATGTGTCAGCCGCCCGGTCATGACGTTATCAAGCACGCTCATACCCTCAAACAGGGCAATATTTTGGAATGTGCGGGCAATGCCCTGCCGAGCTACCTTATAGGGCCGCATTTTTGGCCGCTTTGCACCGTGAAACCAGACTTCGCCCTCCTGCGGTACATAAAAGCCGGAAATCACGTTCAGCATTGATGATTTACCGGCACCGTTGGGACCAATAATGGCGCGAATTTCACCTTCACGGATATCAAAGCTGACATCTTCAATCGCCGTAACCCCGCCAAACCGCAGGGTAATATTCTTCATCTCCATGACCACAGAGCCAATGGTACGGCCATCTTCGGTGACGTAACTTTCTGGGCTCACATCGTTCATTGCGCGGCCACCTCCTGCTTCACATCGAAAACCTCGGCGTCGCGGATCTGCAAAGTTGCGGTGATCGTGCCCTTGCGGCCGTCTTCATAAGTGACCTCGGTTTCGGTGTATTTCTCGCGTGATCCGTCATAAAGCGCGGCAATCAGGTCGCTGAACTTGTCCTCTACAATGATCCGGCGCACCTTGCGGGTGCGGGTCATTTCGCCGTCATCCGCATCCAGCTCCTTGTGCAGGATCAAAAAGCGGTGGATCTGGCAGCCCGACAGCATCGGGTCGGCGGCAACCGAGCGGTTGATCTCCTCCACATGCTTCTGAATCGAGGCGTAGACATCTACATGCCCCGCCAGCTCCTGATAGGAAGCATAGGCGATATTGTTGCGCTCGGCCCAGTTACCTACCGCTGTCAGGTCAATGTTGATGAAGGCCGTACACATGTTGCGACCGTTGCCAAACACCACGGCTTCCAGAATGTCCGGGTAGAATTTCAGCTTGTTTTCCACATATTTCGGAGCGAACAGGCTGCCATCAGCCATCTTTCCCACATCCTTGGCGCGGTCGATGATGCGCAAATGTCCCGAGCTTTCCTCAATAAATCCGGCATCCCCGGTGGCCACCCAACCGTCTGCATCCTTGGTGGAGGCGGTGCTTTCGGGGTTATTGAAATATTCTACAAACACACCCGGCGAACGGTAAAAAATTTCGCCGCTGTCAGCAATGCGCAACTCAACACCGGGGGCCGGCACACCTACTGTATCAGCACGCACCTCGCCATCAGGCTGCACAGTGATGAACACCGTGGCCTCGGTCTGGCCGTAAAGTTGCTTCAGGTTAATGCCCAGCGAGCGGTAGAAATCGAAAATCTCCGGGCCAATCGCCTCGCCGGCCGTATAACCCACCCGCACCCGGCTGAAGCCCAGCGTATTTTTTAGCGGACCATAAACAAACAATTCTCCGAGCTTGTATTTCAGCCGGTCCAAAGCCCCCACGGGCTTGCCATCCAATATGGCAGGGCCAACCTTTTTGGCATGCTTCATGAAACTGTTGAACATGAGTTTCTTGATGCGCCCGGCATCTTCCATGCGGATCATCACATTGGTCAACTGGGCCTCAAACACCCTTGGCGGTGCAAAATAATAGGTCGGGCCAATTTCGCGCAGATCGGTCATCATGGTATCCGGGCTTTCCGGGCAATTGACACAAAAACCCGTCCAATAGGCCTGGCCGATGGAAAAGATGAAATCACCGACCCAAGCCATAGGCAGATAGGCCAGCACATCGTCATCCTTGCCAAGGTTATCAAACTCGGAGGTGCTTTTGGCGCTCTCTATAATGTTACGGTTTGACAAAACCACGCCCTTGGGCCGCCCGGTGGTGCCAGAAGTGTAAAGCATCACGCAGGTGCTGTCATAATCCAGCTCACTGATACGCGCCGCAAGCTCGCCTTCAAGTCGGTGATGCGCCACCCGGCCCTCTTCCTGAACATCATGATACCAGTTCAGATGCTCATGGTCATATTTGCGCATGCCGCGTTTGTCATAATAGATTACGTGCTCGATATGTTGAATATCGCCCTGCACCTCGATCACCTTGTCAACCTGCTCTTGGTCACCGCAAATCACAAAGCGCGCGTGGCAATGGTCCAGCACATAGGCCATTTCTTCAGCAACTGCGTCCTGATACAGCGGCACGGGCACGGCCCCGCACATCTGAGCCGCAACCATGGCCCAGTAATGCGCTGGCCGGTTGCGCCCGATGATTGCCACGTGATCGCCGCGCTCAAGGCCAAGCGCCAGCAGGCCCAGCGCCAGATGCGTGACTTCGTCCGAGGTTTCCGCCCAGGTCCAGCTTTGCCAGATGCCAAACTCTTTCTCGCGGTAAGCCGGGCGCGCACCAAATTCTTTCACGTTACGCTTGAGAAGCGCCGGAATCGAGGCATACGCCCCCGCAGCTACCAGTTTCTCTGCCAATTGTTATCCTCCCGGTCTTGTCAGCCCGAAATTCGACCGCTTGAGCGATTCTTGTTACAACCCAGCCTGACCATATTTTTCTGCGCGTCAAAGATTTCCGCACCTTTTCCAAATTATAACGAATTGTTACAGGTACGCCTTCGCCTGCCAGGGGCTTCCCTCAGGCTCGGTCCAGTGTTAGCGAAACAGGGTGGAAGGGGGCAATCATCGCCAGGAAACCCAACATAGCGGCACTGACCCAAGCCGGGCTGAACCTGATCCAGCAGGCGCTGTCGATCTATGACAGTGACCTCCGGCTGGTTGTGGCCAACCGCACCTTTCAGGAAATGTTTGCCCTGCCCGATGCTTTGATCAGGCCCGGCACGTCTTTTGCCAATACCATCCACCACCTTGTTCAGCAGGGCGAGTATGGCTTGGTTGATGACCCGGACATCTTTGTGCAAACACGGGTTGAGCAGGCCCGCACCTTCAGGCCTCATTACATGGAGCGCACCCGCGCCAATGGCCGGGTGATCTCGGTCGAGGGCAGCCCGCTGCCAGAGGGTGGCTGGGTGGCGGTCTACACCGATATTACCGGCATCAAACGGCAGGAATCTCTGCTGCGTGCCCGCTCTGAGGAATTGTCCGGTCAGGTATTGGCTCATGCCGAAGAACTGGCCCAAACCAACCGGGCACTGGCCGCCACCAATGCAACCCTTGAGGAAACCTCGCGGCAATTGGCTGAGATGGAAAGCCGCACCCGTCTGACCACCGAGATGATGCCGGCCCATATTGCCCGGCTGGATCTTGACCTGCATTATACATTCTCCAACCGTAAACTGGGGGCGGTCATTCCAGGGCGGCCCGGCAATATCGTAGGCTTACCCGCCCGCGCGGCTTTGGGGGCTGAGGCTTACGGCAAAATTCTGCCCTCCCTGGAGCGCGCCATCAAAGGCGAGGCCTCGGTGCTTGAGTTGAGCCACGAAGGCTCGGGCAGGCGCATTCGCGTGGCGTTCACCCCGGATCAGCGTGGGGCGGCGGGTAGCGCTGATAGCGCTGTCCGCGGCGTCTACATCCTGTCAATGGACATCACTGAGGAGGTCCAGGCTCGCGAGGCATTAGCACAAACCCGCAAGCGTGAACTGGCGGCACAGCTAACAAGCGGGCTGGCACATGATTTTTCCAATCTGCTGACCATCATCCTTGGCATGCAGGCACGGCTGGCCCAGATGGAGTTGCCCGCACGGGCGCAGGAACTGGCCAAAGCCACCACCGGGGCGGCGCGTCGGGGTGGCGTGCTGCTGGACCGCATCGCCTCAATCTCGGGGCACCACGAGATGCATCCTGAACCAACCCACATGGCTAGCCTGTTGAAGGAGCTGAAAACCCTCGCCAGTCCGACTCTGCCCAAAGGCGTGAAACTTTTCCTGAAGGTTTTAGACCTGCCAGACCCGGTGCTGCTGGATCCCGGTGCTATTCAGGATGCACTCCTGAACCTCATTCTGAATGCCCGAGATGCCATTGGTGCCGGGCCGGGGCGCATCACCATTTCCGCACGCCCCATTCGCGAAACATGGCTGGAACTACACATAGCAGATACCGGCCCCGGCTTCAGCAATAAGGCTTTGAAGCACGCGCTGGACCCGTTCTTTAGCACCAAGGGCGGTGCCGGATCCGGGCTGGGTCTGGCCATGGTATTTGATCAGGTAAAACTGGCGGGCGGGCAGGTGCGGCTGAGCAATGCTGCTGCCGGCGGCGCCGAAGTGCGGCTACGCCTGCCCCTGCGCCGAGCCACCAAGCAAACCACCCCGCGGCTTGTGCTGCTGGTGGAAGACATGCCGGAAATCCGTGAAAATGTGCGTGAAATGCTGGTTTCCCTTGGCCATCAAGTAGTAGAGGCCAGCAATGTCGAAGAGGCCAGCACCTTGACCTCAATTGAAGGCATTGGGCTGATTCTGTCGGATATCAACCTTGAAGGACCAGCTTCCGGTGATGTTTTTCTGGCAAAGTTGCGCGCAAACGGCAATGTCATTCCGGCGGGGTTGATGACTTCGCTACCGCAAAGTGATCCGCGCCGGGCAAAGGCTGCCTTTCCGGTCATTACCAAACCGTTTTCAACCGCCGATCTGGCTGCCTTTCTGGCGAAGGAACTACAAATATGGTGACCCACCAAACCGCACCGCTCATTGCCATCCTTGATGACGAGCCACAAATCCGCCTGATGCTGGCCGATGCACTTCAAGAGGCTGGGTTTCGCACCATCTGCTTTGGCCGCGCCACTGAATTCGAGGCTGCCCTGAAGACCACGGCACCTGATGTCTGCCTTGTGGATCTTGGCCTGCCGGACCGTGACGGGCTGACGCTGGTACACCGGCTGGCCCTGGAAAGCGGGGCCTCCATAATTATTATCTCGGGGCGGGCTCAGGTACAGGACCGGGTGACCGGGCTTGAATTGGGGGCCGATGACTACATCATCAAGCCGTTTGAGCCCGCCGAAGTCGTCGCCCGTGTACGCGCCCGCCTGCGCAAGTCAAAACCGGCCAACACCACCGCCAACACGGCCTTCTTTAACGGCTGGATAGCGCATTTTGACCGCTACATGCTGGAAGATGAAAGCGGCACTGAAACCGCCTTTTCCCATGCCGAAGGCGAAGTATTACGGCTATTTCTCGAGGCCCCCAGCCGCCTGATATCACGCCACCAGATGCAGGAAAGCCTGGGCGGCACCGCCTCGGAAAGTTTTGACCGGGCGATGGATGTACGCATCTCACGCCTGCGCACCAAACTGGGAGAAGACCCCAAAAACCCGCGCCTTATCAAAACCATCTACGGCGCAGGCTACATTTTCCTCGGCGATGTGCGCTGGGGCTAAGTGTCTGATTCAAAACCCCCAACTAGTGCAAATGGACGCATTGAATTCTTAGATCAAACCGGCCGCATTTCTTGATAAACCATTCTGCTGGTATTCCAGTTTACTAGTTTCCTAGTCCCGGCTTATACCCATGCCTCAGGTTTTGGGCGGGACGCTTTAGGCCTTTGAGCGTCTTCAACCTTGGCGCATAATTGTAGGCATCGGTAAAGTCTGGCAGGTGGCTTTAGCTGGCGTTGGAGTTAAACGGCGGGTCGAGATAGATCAGATCGACGCTTTCGTCAGCAATGCGTTCGCGCAAAAAGGTCAGGTTGTCGCCGACAATAAAGGCCGTTCATGCCTGCCCCGCGCCATCAGGTTTTGGCGCGAGTCTAGCGGCCGTTGTGAGGCAGGGCAAGGCGCAGGGGTCAGTGCGTCATCAGCACCGGCACTTCGGCTAGCTCCAGCATATGCCGTGTGGCCCCGCCCATGATGGCCTCGCGGAAGCGCGAATGGCCGTAAGCCCCCATCACCACCAGTTGCGCATCCTTGTCGCGGGCGTGGCGGTTGAGAATGTCCGAGATACGCGGCATGGTTTTTGCCAACACCGCGACCTCAACCTGCACCCCGTGGCGCGCCAGCATTTGCGAAAGTGCGCCGCCGGGGTCCGAGCGCTCTGGCCCGTGGCTGGGCGGGTCGATGATGGCGACGCAGACTGTATTTGCCTCCATGAGAAATGGCAGGGCGGACCGGATGGCGCGCAAGGCTTCGGGGCTGTCATTCCAGGCGGCAACGATGTTTTTGATCTCATCGGGGAAGCTGGCACCATCAGGCAGGATCAGCACCGGCACGTTACCATTGAACAGGGCAGCCTCGACAATGGCTTCATGTTCATGGCCCCGCCCTTAGCCATAGGGCCGTGGTAAAATCACAAGGTCGGAAAACCGGGTTCTGTGGGCAATCAGCCCGTTCAGCGCCACCATTTGCGTGGTCAGCCCGGTGGCGGCCCAAGTGAAATCAACCCCCTTGAGAAAGGCACTTGCCGCTGATTCCAGTTCGATAGCCTGATCGCGGGCCTGTGTCAGATTGTCTTGAAAAACCACAGCACTTGCGCCGGCATAATAAAACCCTGGTTGAGTCCGGTCGAGTCCGAGGCAAATAACCTCAAGATGTGCGCCAACCAGCCGTGCCACTTTGCTGGCGTTTTCAAGCGCAGTAGCAAGGTTATCGGTTTCAGTCAAAACAGTGGTAATTGTCCGATAGGCCATGAGGTCACCTTGTATATTGGCAGGGGGTTGCCACAGTGAATTTTCCACTACTGCGACCATTTTGCACACACGAAAGCCGCCCTGCCTTGATATGGGTCAAGCCGCAGCCATCAAAAACCTCTGCGTAGGGGTGTATTTGATGTGGATCAATGTAATGGAGTGTTGATAGGTTCAAACCGTGCATAGTCTGAAGCACCCCTAATGTGCATATAAGGTGCGGATGGTAATAAAAAAGGGACGAAGAAAAATGTGGGATTACACTAAGTTGTTATTGCTTGCTCTGATCGTGTTCGCAGCGGCGTATGCAGCAAACAATGCCCGTGATATTGCCTACCTGGTCCATGCGATTATGGTAATGGTTATTGCGGCAGGCGTCTTTATCTATACTCTCAGGGGTATGGGTGGGGTGAGAATGGCACCCGAGACGGGCTATATGGATAACGTCATCAAGGTGGGCGTTATCCTTACGGCCTTCTGGGGCGCGGTTGGGTTTCTGGTTGGCGTATTGATTGCCTTTCAACTAGCTTTTCCCGTGCTTAATTTTGAATGGGCGCAGGGTTATCTGAATTTCGGGCGCCTACGCCCCTTGCATACCTCGGCCGTGATCTTCGCCTTTGGCGGCACTGCCCTGCTGACCACTTCGTTTTATGTTGTGCAGCGCACGTCCGGCGTGCGGCTCTGGGGTGGCAACTTTGTTTGGTTTGTTTTTTGGGGCTATCAAATTTTCATCCTGCTGGCAGCAACCGGCTATGTCCTCGGGGCGACCCAGTCCAAGGAATATGCTGAGCCGGAATGGTATGTGGACATTTGGCTGACCATCATCTGGGTCGGGTATCTGATCATTTTCATGGGCACATTAATGAGGCGCAAGGAGCCGCATATCTATGTGGCCAATTGGTTCTATTTGGCCTTCATTGTTACCATCGCCATGCTGCATATTATCAATAACCTGTCCATGCCGGTGTCGATCTTCGGGTCAAAATCCGTGCAGTTGTTCTCCGGTGTGCAGGACGCCATGGTGCAATGGTGGTATGGCCATAATGCGGTTGGTTTCTTCCTGACAGCGGGCTTCCTTGGCATGATGTACTATTTCGTGCCCAAGCAGGCCGAACGCCCGGTCTTCAGTTACAAGCTGTCGATCGTGCACTTCTGGGCGATGATCTTTCTGTATATATGGGCCGGTCCGCACCATTTGCACTATACGGCGGTACCTGACTGGGCCACCACGTTGGGCATGGTGTTCTCGATCGTGCTGTGGATGCCCTCATGGGGCGGTATGATCAACGGTCTGATGACGCTTTCGGGTGCATGGGACAAGCTACGCACCGACCCGGTGATTCGCATGATGGTTGTCTCCATCGGCTTTTACGGCATGGCGACCTTTGAGGGTCCAATGATGTCAATCCGGGCGGTGAACTCGCTTAGCCGCTACACGGACTGGACCATTGGTCATGTGCATTCCGGCGCATTGGGCTGGAACGGCATGATTACCTTCGGGGCGCTCTACTTCTTGTTCCCGAAGTTGTGGGGCAAGGCCGGGCTGTACTCTCTGAAGCTCGTCAGTTGGCACTTCTGGCTGGCCACTATCGGCATTGTGCTCTACGCCTCGTCCATGTGGGTGAGCGGCATCATGGAAGGCTTGATGTGGCGTGAAGTTGATGAGCAGGGCTTCTTGGTGAACTCGTTTGCCGACACGGTTGAAGCCAAATTTGCAATGAACGTAGTGCGTGGTGTTGGCGGGGTCATGTACCTCACGGGCGCGCTGATCATGTGTTATAATCTCTGGAAAACCGTTACCAAGGCTCCGGCTATTGCCGCCGCCCCGGTTGCGGCTCCGGCTGAATAGGAGGGCGGAGATATGGGAATAATTAAAAAACACGCAATCGTCGAACGAAATGCGACACTGTTGCTGGTACTCAGCCTTGGGGTGGTATCAATTGGCGGCATCGTCGAAATCGTACCTTTGTTCTACTTTGAAAACACCATCGAAGATGTAGAGGGCATGCGCCCTTTCTCGCCGCTGGAACTGACAGGGCGCGACATTTATATACGCGAGGGTTGCTATGGCTGTCACAGCCAGATGATCCGGCCCCTGCGAGATGAGGTTGAGCGCTATGGCCACTACTCGCTGGCAGCCGAATCAAAGTATGACCACCCGTTCTTGTGGGGTTCCAAACGTACCGGGCCTGATCTGGCCCGGATCGGCGGGCGCTATTCGGACGAGTGGCATGTGGATCACATGATAGATCCGCGATCGGTCGTGCCGGAATCGAACATGCCTTCATATGCCTTCCTGATGGACCGGATGATCGACGGGGAGCATATTCAGGACCTGATCGAAACCCACCGCATGGTTGGTGTGCCATATACTGACGAGATGGTGGCACTGGCACTGGAGGACTTTACCAATCAGGCCGATCCGGACAGCGACTTTGATGGGTTGCTGGAGCGTTACCCCAAAGCGCAGGTGCGAAACTTCGACGGGCAGCCGGGTATTTCAGAAATGGATGCGCTAATTGCATATATGCAAATGTTGGGCACGCTGGTGGATTTCGATACCTTCACGCCTGACCCAAGCCGGTAGGAGAATAGCAATGGATATATCTTCGATTTTTCAGACCATTGTGGATAACTGGCTCCTTATCTGGATGTTCTCGTTCTTTTTCGCTGTCGTTGTCTGGGTCTTTCGCCCCGGCAGCGGCAAGAAATACAAAGACACAGCCAATATTCCGTTTCGTCATGAATTTAAACCCGCCGGTGATGGGGAAGATAACCCCGATACCAACCCTGAGGAGGTGCGGTAATGGTTAAGAAACCCACAAAAAAACAAGACGCCGAAGAAGTAAAAACCACCGGGCACGAATGGGATGGTATTCAGGAATATAACAACCCGATGCCGCGCTGGTGGGTCTGGACTTTCTACATAACCATAGTCTGGGCCATCGCCTACACCATCGCCTACCCGGCCTGGCCTCTTGTCAAGGGTGCCACACAAGGCGTGCTGGGTTGGGATACCCGCACCGATGTGGCCAATGAAATTCAGCGTTTCACCGATATGAACGCCACGTTGGATGCCGAACTGGCCAGTATTGAGCTGACCACGGTGGAGCTTGGCTCTGACCTGCATAACTTCGCAATCCAAAGCGGTCGGGCCACATATATGGCCTTCTGTTCGCAATGCCATGGCGCGGGCGCTGCCGGATTTGTTGGCTATCCAAACCTGCTTGATGATGACTGGCTGTGGGGCGGCGACAAAGAGGCCATCCATTTCACGATTGCTCATGGTATTCGCACCGATGAAGACTTTGATTCTCGGTTCTCCGAAATGCCGGCTTATGGCCGCGATGAAATTCTGACCCAGGAAGAGATTTCGCAGGTTACCAATTATATCATGGCCCTTTCCGGCACACCGCAGGATGCCTCCATGGTTTCTGCTGGTGCGATCATCTATGCGGACAATTGTGCCGCCTGCCATATGGATGATGCCACTGGTGACCGTGAACTTGGCGCGCCAAACTTGGCCGATGCGATTTGGCTGTTTGGCAGTGATTACGCGGATATCCGGTATTCTGTCGATCAGTCCCGGTTTGGTGTCATGCCAAACTGGAATACCCGCCTGACAGAATCGCAACTTGCAGCGGTGACGCTATATGTTCACCAACTGGGCGGCGGCGAGTAGCCTTTGGCCAGTACATGAGATCCGGGGCCTCACTCCCCGGTAGGCACCGACCCCTGATCCTGTTCGCGCGTTTCTCTGGGGTCGGTGTCACTTTTAGGGGCAAGGCCCCATATGGAACGCATGCCTGTTAAAATTGTGCCAAATAAATATTGAGTAATAAAATAGCTATAGACCGAGCAAACGCGAAACTCAGGATTTGAAGTAGCCATGCCCGATACCGACCCCCCAGAAGATCTCTACAAATCACATGAGCCGGTTTTCCCGCGCAGCGTTAAAGGCACTTTCAGGTCTCTGAAATGGTGGATCATGGGGATTACGCTGGGCATCTATTATATTGGCCCTTGGCTACGTTGGGATCGGGGGCCAAACTTGCCGGATCAGGCTATTCTGATCGACTTGGCCGGCCGGCGGTTTTTCTTTTTCTGGGTCGGCATCTGGCCGCACGAGTTTTATTTTGTGGCGGGCCTGTTGATAATGGCCGGGCTGGGCTTGTTTCTGTTCACCTCGGCACTGGGCCGGGTCTGGTGCGGTTATGCCTGCCCGCAAACGGTGTGGACTGACCTTTTTACCGTGACAGAGCGCTGGGTCGAGGGTGACCGCAACGCCCGTGTGCGCCTGTGGAATGCCAAATGGAATGCCAAAAAGCTACGCTTGCGCCTGACCAAGTGGCTCAGCTGGGCGCTGATTGCGCTGGCAACCGGCGGCGCTTGGGTGTTTTACTTCGCCGATGCCCCGACACTTCTGGTTGATCTGGTCACCGGGCAGGCCCATCCGGCGGCCTATCTGACAGTTGCGATTCTGACGGCGACCACCTTCTTTTTCGGCGGTGTTGCCCGCGAGCAGATCTGTATTTATGCCTGCCCCTGGCCGCGTATTCAGGCGGCGATGATAGACGAGGAAACCATCACCATTGCTTACCGAGACTGGCGGGGTGAGCCGCGCGGGCGGGGCAAGAAACGCGAAGATCTGGGAGATTGCATAGATTGCAACGCCTGTTTCAATGTCTGTCCTGTGGGGATCGACATCCGCGATGGTGAGCAGTTGGAATGTATCACCTGCGGCCTGTGCATTGATGCCTGTGATGATATGATGGACAAGATCGGCGCGCCGCGTGGTCTGATAGACTACCTTTCCCTGAAGGATGCCCCGGCTGAGCGAGCGGGCGCGAAACCCGTCTCGATCTGGAAGCATATCCTGCGGCCCCGAACCATCATGTATACCACGCTATGGTCGGCGGTTGGCGTGGCGCTTTTAGTGGCTTTATTTTTCAGGCCGGCCATTGAAATGACTGTCCGGCCTGATCGCAACCCGCTCTTTGTGACCCTTTCAGACGGGGCAATCCGCAACACTTACGATGTGGGCGTGCGCAACAAAAGCGGCGATTACCGGACTTTCAGCTTCTCGCTGAGCGAGGGGAGCGGACTTGTCATTAGACTTGAGGGCAAAGAAGGTGTTTTGGTTGTAGCCCCGGCTAATGAAGAGTATAAACAGCGCCTGTACCTTACCGCGCCAAATGGCAGCGAGGCAGCGCAAGCCGACCGGACAAATCTCCGCATCTGGATAACCGATAGCGAGACTGGCGAGCAAGCTTACAAAGACACTATCTTCAATGGGAGAGGCCGATGAACTCCAGTAGCGAAGTGAAAACAAAAGGGAAAGAACTGACCGGGCGCAAAGTACTGCTTATCTTTGTCACGTTCTTTGGTGTGGTCTTTACCGTTAATTTCTATATGGCCTATTCGGCCGTTAGCACCTACCCTGGGCTTGAGGTTAGAAACTCCTATGCTGCAAGTCAGGTGTTTGAGCGCAATCGCGCGGCGCAATTGGCGCTGGGCTGGGATGTCAGCGCGGTGGTTGAGGGCCAGACCCTGCGGCTGGAATTTATCGGTGCGGATGGCAAATATGTAACGCCAGCCTCGATCGAGTCCATTCTGGGCAAAGCCACCCATGCGCGGGCTGATCTGATACCTATCTATGAGCGCACTGCCGCAGGTTATTTTCTGGCTGATATTGGTGATATTGATATCGGCAACTGGAAGCTGCGCCTCAAGGCACATGCTGATGATGGCACCTTGTTCCAGCAGCGAATTGTGATCTACGTATCAGGGCGCTGAGAGATGTCGGTGCCGGTTTCTGCCTGCCCGGCCTGCATAGCAGCGCCTTTGGCGGAAGAAACCGCAGGCGGCAGACTTGGCGGCAATGGTGGTGAGGCGCAGCGCATTCTGCTTTCGCTTCCGGCAATTCATTGTGCGGCCTGCATCTCTGGGGTGGAGCGCGCACTTGAACGCCAGCCCGGTGTGCGCTCGGCACGGGTCAACCTGACCCTGAAACGTACCACAGTTGAGGCCGATTCTGGTGTTGAGGCGCAAGATCTGGCGGATTTCCTTTCTAGTATGGGCTATGAGGCCTACGAGCTTGATGCCTCTGCGTTCTCCTCCACCCAAACCGACAAGCACAGCCGCGACCTTTTGATGCGCCTCGGGGTTGCCGGTTTTGCCATGATGAATGTCATGCTGCTTTCAGTCGCGGTCTGGGCCGGGGCGGAAGGCACGACCCGCGACCTGTTTCACTGGATTTCGGCGGTCATAACCATTCCGGCAGTGGCATTTTCTGGCCAAGTTTTCTTCCGTTCGGGCTGGGTCGCACTCAGAGCCGGACGGCTGAACATGGATGTGCCCATTTCGCTGGCCATTATTCTGGCGGTTGGCATCTCAATTTACGAAACCTCGCTGTCAGGCAAGCACGCCTATTTTGACGCGGCTCTGGCCCTGACCTTCTTTTTACTGATCGGCCGTTACCTTGATTTTCGCACCCGTTCTGTTGCCCGCTCGGCGGCTGAGGAGCTGGCAGCGCTGGAAGTGCCCAAGGCACGCCGGCTACTGCCCGATGGCCGCGAGGAGACTATATCGGTCAATGAACTGGCTCTGGGTGATTTGGTCCGTGTGGTGCCCGGCGCCCGGATGCCGGTGGATGGGGTGGTCATTGCCGGCGAAAGCGAGATCGACCGCTCCTTGCTGACTGGTGAGAGCATCCCGGTCTTTGCCGGGGCCGGAACAATTGTCAGCGCTGGCGAGGTCAACCTGACCGGGCCACTGACATTGCGGGTCACGGCCATTGGGCGCGACACCAACCTGCACCGCATGGCCGACCTTGTGGCCATCGCCGAGACCACCCGCAACAAATACACCTCGCTGGCTGACAAGGCGGCAGAAATTTATGGCTGGATGGTGCATGTCATGGCGCTGGGGGCGTTCGTGGTCTGGATGTGGATTTCAGGTGGTGATGTGCGCCTGTCGCTGAACATTGCCGTAGCGGTGCTGATTATCACCTGCCCCTGCGCCATGGGTCTGGCCGTGCCAACGGTAACCACGGCGGCCTCCGGGCGCCTGTTCAAACAAGGCATGCTGCTTAAATCAGCCACCGCCATGGAGCGGCTGGCCGAGGTGACCCATGTGGTGTTTGACAAGACCG
Source organism: uncultured Aliiroseovarius sp. (assembly GCA_964401125.1). Lineage (GTDB taxonomy): Bacteria > Pseudomonadota > Alphaproteobacteria > Rhodobacterales > Rhodobacteraceae > JAAEUB01. The sequence goes on along the minus strand of CAYNXK010000032.1, from coordinate 1,379 downwards.
GCACCCTGACCGAAGGCAACCCGCTGCCTGACAATCTGGATGCCTTCAGGCCCGCCGATCTGGCACTGTTGCTGGCCCTGTCTGAAGGCAGCGCCCATCCACTGGCCCGCGCCATTGCGACTGCGGTGCAAAAAATGGGTGTCAAACCCGCCAGCCTGACCAATATAAAAGAAGTGCCGGGGCATGGTATCGAAGCGGTTTGGCAAGGCAAGCGTGTACGCTTGGGCCGGGCCGCATGGGTGGAGGTGCAAACTCTTGAGCGCACGGCAACCTATCTGGCGGTTTCAGACGGCACGGTGCCGCGCGCCATTTCCTTCACCGATGCCCTGCGCCCCGGGGCCGAACAAGCGGTTGCCGCCTTCAAAGCCCAAGGCATGCAAGTGACGCTGCTTTCGGGTGATGTTGCCGGGGCGGTGCGCACCATTGCCAACCAGTTGGGCATTGACGACTGGCGCGCCGGGGTTTTGCCGGAAGAAAAAGCCGCCATTGTTACAGAGCTTGGCGCGCGTGGCGAGAAGGTGCTGATGGTTGGTGACGGGTTGAATGACACTGCCGCTCTTGCGGTTGCACATGTGTCAATATCGCCGGCCTCGGCGCTGGAAGCCACACGGGTGGTCTCGGATATTGTTCTGCTTGGTCGCTCAATGGAGCCGATGGGAGGAGCAGTGATTCTGGCCCGCGATGCCATTAAGAGAATCAAGGAAAACTTTGCAATTTCAACTATATACAACGTTGTCGTTATTCCAATAGCTTTGGTTGGCCTTGTCACGCCACTGGCGGCTGCCCTGGTCATGTCAACATCTTCCATAACCGTATCCCTGAACGCCCTGCGGCTTACACGAGGTGCCTCATCATGAATGTTCTGGCCTACCTGATACCGGCATCGCTGTTTCTTGGCGGTCTCGGACTGGCACTGTTTTTCTGGACTCTGAGAGCGGATCAATATGATGATCCAGAGGGCAGTAGCCACCGTATTCTGGACGATCGCTGGGATGATGAGCCGCCGGAGAGCTAGAGCCACGGGCGGAAAACTTGAATCGCCAGTTCTTGCAAAAAACTGCCACCAGGGTATTGCCAAAGGCTCTGCCGCAAAGTTTTCTTAGGCATGAATCGGGCTGTATTCACCAAATTTATGCAGCCAAGTTTGCAAGCGTGGCGGCGGCTGAATGGAAGGCTTTGAAGTCCAAAGTTGGGAAACCCAAACTTGGCCGGGTGATTTTCTTGATGTATTTATGCGTAAGATTTCAATCCGTTGTTAGGTCCGCGAGAACTTCAGGCCTACATTTATTCGCTCAAGACCTGCTAGATTGGCTGCCTTTGAAATCAATGCTCATATTTGGGGTGTCCTGCCTGTGGTTTTTTGACAAACATATGGTAGA
>CAYNXK010000031.1:13167-16113 GCA_964401125.1 uncultured Aliiroseovarius sp. | reverse complement strand
CAATTTGTATCGCTGCCTTTGTTATATTCTGGATTTAACGAGTCCTGAGCCTAGATCCTCAGCAGGTTAATCATTAGTCTTAATAATATTCAAATATGGTAAGGCGCGGCCCAGATAGAGGCCGTGTAGAGGCCGCGCAAATTATTTTAACAGGCGTCTTTCAGGCACAGGCCGCTTAGCGACGAGCTAGCTTCCAGATAGCCGGAACAATCAGTGCCGCCAGCAACAGCTTCACCGCATCGCCGGCAAGAAAGTTCAGCATTCCATATTGTATGACCCAAGCCGCGCCCTTTTCTGCCAAAAACAGCCATGCCATTCCGGCCAGCCCGAATGCGTAAATCACGGCATTTCCCAGCACCATCGCCCCTGCCATGCCAGCAAAACTGCGGTCCCAACCTTTGCGGGCCAGCGCGCCCATCAGGCCTGCTGCCGCAACAAAGCCCACAAGATAGCCACCGGTTGGCCCCATCATGTAGGCAAGCCCGGAGGAATCGCCGGCAAATACTGCAACCCCGGCTGCGCCCAACGCCAGGTAGCCCAGCAATGTTATCAGGCCCAGCCGCATGCCGAATGTTGCCCCGATAGTCAGAACTGCGAATGTTTGCATGGTGATAGGCACTGGCCACATGGGCACACGAATATTGGCGGCAATGACCAATGCGCCAATGCCTGCCAGCACCAGAATAACCTGTTTCAGACGCAGAGCCGCCCCTGCATCGGGGCCAAAGTGCTCGCTCAAAACTTTTGCATTCACCATTTTCAGAAATCCTTCATATTAGCTGTGTTACCTATATTTTGCACAGGTATTTTGCACAGGCCAACCCAGACATACAAGCCCGTTAGCGCTAATAGGGTCGTGACTATGGCGGGACATCACGATTTATCGTTTTGCGCCAGAACCCTGCCTAGTGTAAGAGCGGGCGCAACAGGAGGGCAAGTAGATGGCCAAGGCGCGCGCAAAACTGCAACAGATTGATCCGGTCTGGGACCGGGTGACAGCCGAGGCCGAGGCGGCTGTAAAAAGCGAGCCGTTGCTGGGCGGGCTGGTCCATGCCTGCATCCTGCACCACAAAAACCTTGAGCGCGCCCTGAGTTACCGCATTGCTGCCAAGCTCAGCTCAAACGAGATGAGTCAGGTTATTCTGCGCGATGTTGCTGATGAGGCTTTTGAGAGCAACCCGGCGCTGGTCGAGGCGGCGCGCGCTGATTTGATGGCTGTGGTCGAGCGTGATCCGGCCACTCACCGGCTGCTGCAACCAATCCTTTATTTCAAAGGTTTTCAGGCCATGCAGGCCTACCGCGTGGCACATTTTTTGTGGAAGGCCGGGCGCAAGGATCTGGCTTATTATTTGCAAATGCGCTCGTCCGAAATTTATGGCATCGATATTCATCCGGGGGCGCGCATCGGCAAGGGCATCATGATTGACCACGCCCATTCCATCGTTATTGGCGAAACAGCGGTGGTGGGAGATAATGTCTCAATGCTGCATTCAGTGACGCTGGGTGGTACTGGCAAGGATGACGAGCAACGCCACCCGAAAATTGGCAATGAGGTGCTGATCGGGGCCGGGGCCAAGGTGCTGGGCAATATTAGCGTCGGCTGCTGCTCGCGCATCGCTGCGGGTTCGGTAGTTTTGCAGGATGTGCCGCCTGCTACCACTGTTGCCGGGGTGCCGGCCAAGGTGGTGGGTGATGCGGGCTGCGACCACCCCTCGGTCAGGATGGACCAAACGCTGGATTGCGAGGACTGAGGCTTTTGGTGCCGCGCCAAAACTATGCTATGCTCCCGGTATAAAAAGTAGGCAAAAAGCCGCTAAACATGGGAGTTTCCGATGAAAAACAGTAAAATTGCTGTGGCCGCACTGGTATTGGCCATATTTTCCGGCCCGGCATTGGCTGAGGACAAAGCCGCACTTATGGCCGAGGGCAAGGCGTTGATGATGCAGTTTGGCGCAGCCTTGAAGGCCGAATTGATGGCCGGGATGCAGGCAGGCGGGCCGGTTAATGCGATTTCGGTTTGCAGCATTCAAGCGCCGGAAATCACGGATGCCCTTTCCATGGAGGGCTGGACCGTCGCGCGCTCCAGCCATAAATTGCGCAATACTGCAAATGAGCCGGACGCCTTTACTGCCGCTACGATCAAGGATTTCCTGAACCGGGCGGAGGCAGGTGAGGCGGTTGACACGCTGGTACGCGCTGAAATTGTTGAGGAAAGCGGCCAGCAGCTGTTTCGCATGGTAAAAGCCATTCCAACGGGTCAGGCTTGCCTAAAGCGCTTCAGCTTATATCTGAAGCAGGGATAAGCTGAAGCGCAGCAAGAGGTCTCAATGTTGTGGGCGTTTCAGGACAAACCCGTAACTCAGGTTTATCCCGAAACGCTTTAGTTTGCCATGGTAGCGCGGAAGTGCCGGCAGCGGTGGTTGAAAAGCTGGCCGACCTTTACCCCGAAGATATGGCGCGCGGCTTTGCCTTTGGTGATATGCGCGGGGTGTTCACCCTGACGAAAGTGCTGAAATAAAGCAAATCGGCGGCGCGACTGCCTTTTTTCAAGCGAGCATGGTCAACGGGCTTTCCAAATTGTCCTTGATGGCCTGTAAAAACTCAGCGCCCAACGCGCCGTCAATTACTCGGTGGTCACAACTCAGCGTCACCGACATGATGATTGCCACGCCCAAGCTGCCATCCTCCATGATGGCGGGCTTTTTGCTGCCGGCTCCTACCGCCAATATAGACCCGTGCGGTGGGTTGATGACCGCATCAAAATTGTCGATGCCATACATGCCCAGATTGGAAATGCAAAAAGCGCCACCCTGATATTCATGGGGGGCCAGCCGGCGGGTTTTGGCGCGAGCTGCAAGGTCTTTCATCTCACCGGATAGGGTAGAAAGTGATTTTACTTCAGCATCCTGCAGGACAGGCGTGAACAGGCCGCCATCAACAGCCACG
>CAYNXK010000031.1:0-13146 GCA_964401125.1 uncultured Aliiroseovarius sp. | reverse complement strand
CACGGCCACCGCCACGTCAGAGGGCTTGAGCTGCAACAACCTGTCACCGGCCCAGACCGCATTGGCGGCGGGCACCTGTTGCAGGGCCAGGGCGCAGGCTTTGATGAGGAAATCATTGACAGAAAGCTTGATGCCGCGCGGCTCTAACTGGGCGTTGAGCTGGCTGCGGAAGGCGAGCAGCGCATCCAGCCGGATATCACGGCGCAGGTAGAAATGCGGGATGGTCTGCTTGGCCTCGCTGAGGCGGGCGGCGATGGTTTTGCGCATGCCGTCCAGCGGGATTTCGCTGTATTCGCGGCCCTCATACAGGCGGGCGACGGCATTTGCCGAAACTGGGGCCGGGAGGGCAGGAGCGGGGGGCGCTGAATTTGGGGCTACCGAATCTGAGGTGGGAGCTGCTGTTGCAGGAGCCAACATTGGTTGGGCCAAAGCTGCCTCCACATCGGCCTTGATGATGCGCCCGTTGGGGCCGCTGCCGTTGACCTGGCTCAAGTCCAGCCCTTTATCAGCTGCAATGCGGCGCGCCAGCGGCGAGGCAAAAACACGCGCGCCTGTGGCAGGTTGTGGCGGTGTGGCGGCGGCAGAGGGCAGCTCTTGCACCTCTTGCAGTGCGTTATCAGGGGCAGGCGCGGGTGCGTGTGTGGCTTGCGTGGCCTGTGTGGCGGGCGCGCTGATGTCAGCGGCACTTTCACCATCTTCCAGCAACAAGGCGATTGGTGTGTTAACTTTTACGCCCTCACTGCCCTCGGGCACCAGAATTTTGCCGATAATACCATCTTCTACCGCCTCAAATTCCATTACGGCCTTGTCGGTTTCAATCTCGGCAATCAGGTCTCCAGCGGCGACGGAATCGCCCTCTTTTACCAGCCATTTTGCCAAATTTCCCTCTTCCATCGTTGGTGACAGGGCGGGCATCATAATTTCCGTTGGCATGGTTCTCTCCCTACCGGTAAGTCACAGATTTGACGGCCTCGATCACATCTTCAGTGGTGACCAGAGACAGCTTTTCAAGGTTGGCAGCATAGGGCATGGGCACATCCTTGCCAGTAACATTCAACACCGGCGCGTCCAAATGGTCAAAGGCCTCTTGCATCAGTACAGCCGATATATGATTGCCAATGGAGGCCACTGGCCAACCCTCTTCAACAGTCACACAACGATTTGTTTTCATGACGCTTTTTATTACAGTTTCGGTATCCATCGGCCGTAATGTACGCAGGTCTATTACCTCGGCACTGATGCCCTGTTCGGCCAGAATATCAGCGGCTTTGAGGCTCCACTTCATGCCAATACCAAAGCTGACAATGGTTACATCAGAGCCTTCACGCCAGATACGCGCCCGGCCAAAGGGGACGGTAAAATCATCCAGCACCGGCACATCAAAAGCAGTGCCGTAAAGCAGCTCATTTTCCAGAAAAACCACCGGGTTATCGCCACGGATAGCGGTTTTTAACAGGCCTTTGGCATCTGCCGCCGAATAGGGCATGACCACTTGTAGACCGGGCACCTGAGCGTACCAGGCGGCGTAATCCTGGCTGTGCTGCGCCCCGACCCGCGCGGCCGCGCCGTTTGCCCCGCGAAATACGATGGGGCAGGTCATTTGCCCGCCAGACATATAGCGGGTTTTGGCGGCGGAATTAACGATCTGGTCAATCGCCTGCATGGCAAAATTCCAGGTCATAAACTCGACAATCGGCCTAAGACCGGCAAAGGCTGCCCCCACGGCAAGCCCGGTGAAACCATGCTCGGTGATGGGCGTATCGATAACGCGCTTCGCGCCAAACTCGTCCAGCAGGCCCTGGCTGACTTTGTAAGCCCCCTGATAATCGGCCACTTCCTCGCCCATCAGAAATACATCGCCATCCCGGCGCATTTCCTCGGCCATGGCATCGCGCAGCGCCTCGCGCAATGTAGTTGGGCGCATTTCAGTGCCGGGGGGGATTTCGGCCTCATCGGGAGCGGTAACTTTAATGGCAATGGCGGCCGGGGGCAAATTTGGGGTCAGAGCGGCTGTCGGGGCCTCTATTACGGGCGCTTTGGCGCTTGCTTCCGGCAGCTTTTCGCCCTCCTCCAGCATCAATGCAATCGGTGTATTCACCTTAACGCCCATGCTGCCTTCAGCGATCAGAATCTGGCCCATTATGCCTTCCTCAACCGCTTCAAACTCCATCACTGCCTTGTCGGTCTCGATTTCGGCAATCACATCGCCAGCATTGACGCTGTCGCCCTCCTCTACCAGCCATTTGGTCAGGTTCCCTTCCTCCATTGTTGGGGAGAGGGCAGGCATCAGAATTTCTGTGGCCATTGAATACACTCCTGTAAATTCAGATGCTTACGCGTAAATATCAGTGTAGAGTTCGGCCACGTCCGGCTCTGGACTGGTCCGGGCAAATTCGGCGGCCTCGTTGACGATGGCCTTGATTTCCTTGTCGATGGCCTTCAGGTCATCTGCGGAGGCATGCTTGCCCGCAGTGATCAGGTTTCGCACATGATCAATCGGGTCACGCTCGGCGCGCACCTTCTGTACCTCTTCACGGGTGCGATACTTTGCTGGGTCTGACATGGAATGGCCGCGGTAGCGATAAGTTTTCATCTCCAGAATATACGGCCCCTTGCCCGAGCGACAATGGGCAACAGCTTTCTCACCGGCGGCCTTTACGGCCAGAACATCCATGCCATCCACCGCTTCACCCGGGATATTGAAGGCCGCCCCGCGCGTGTAGAGATCAGGCGTGGCGGAGGCGCGTTGCAAGGATGTTCCCATTGCATATTGGTTGTTTTCAATCACATAGATCACAGGCAATAACCACAATCCGGCCATGTTGAAGCTCTCGTAAACTTGGCCCTGATTGGCGGCGCCATCACCGAAATAGGCGAAGGTAACCCGGTTATTCTCGCGGTACTTGTCGGAAAAAGCCAGCCCGGTGCCGATGGAAACTTGCGCCCCAACAATGCCGTTGCCACCATAAAAGTGTTTCTCGCGGCTGAACATATGCATACTTCCGCCCTTGCCACGGGAATAGCCGCCGGCCCGCCCGGTCAGCTCGGCCATCACGCCATTTGCATCCATCCCGCAAGCCAGCATATGGCCGTGATCGCGGTAAGAGGTGATGCGCTTGTCACCTTCCTCGGCGGCAGCTTCTAGCCCAACGACAACCGCCTCCTGACCAATATAAAGGTGGCAAAACCCGCCAATAAGACCCATGCCATAGAGCTGCCCGGCCTTTTCTTCGAATCGCCGGATCAACAGCATTTCGCGGTAAAACTCCAGCAGCTCTTCCTTGGAAGGCGTTGATTTCTTAATATTTTTTCGTGACGCCATGGGTGAGTCTCCCTGGGTGATAGGAATATAGTTTAACGTTAAACTATATCATATAGGAGAAATTGCACCGAGGCGATCAAAAATTGTTCTTGACCCGTGCAGGCTGGTTAGAAATTTTCAACCGGAAAACCGGAAAACCGGAAAACCGGAAAACCGGAAAACCGGAAAACCGGAATTAAGCATTTTGATGTATACCTGAGGCGGGGGTAAGCCGAAATACCTCATGACATATCAGGTTATGGCTGTTTTACACCAAGTCTGCACCTCAGATTTTAAGGGAAACGCTTGAATGGCGCGAAAATATTTTAGCGGATCACAATTTCGTCGTTGCGCACCAATCCCAGCACATCGCGGGTTTGTTCATCAAGCAGGTCAAGATCAAGGTAGTCGTCAGAAAGCCGTAAGGTTTTGTTGGCCAAGGTTGCAACCTCGTGGGCCAAGGCATTACGCTCTGCTATCAGGGTGGTGGCTTCGGCATTGATCTCAACCCGGCGAAACAGGCCGTAATCGCCCTGAACTGATGCAAAGGTGAAATACAGCCCAAGGCATACCATTACGACGAAGAAAAACACGCCGCCCATACTGCCCATTCCGGCTTTTCTTGAATATCTGCTCATACTGCCTCGCTCGGCACCTCTGCCGGGCGCTTTGAGGCACTATGACACAGCGGCAAGTCTTTGTGAATCCCTAAAGCGTTTCAGGATTTTAGGGCGGCAACGCCGGGCAAGGTTTTTCCTTCCATCCACTCCAAAAACGCGCCGCCGGCGGTGGAGATATAAGTGAAATTATCACCGTGTTCGGCGGCATTGATGGCGGCTACCGTATCACCGCCTCCGGCCACTGAGATAAGGCCGCCTTCACTGGTCAGGCGGGCGATTTCATCTAGCATGGCGAAGGTAGCTTTATGAAACGGCTCCATCTCGAACACCCCCAGTGGCCCGTTCATGATGGCAGTTTTGGCACCACCAAGGGCTGTTTTGATAGCCTCAACAGTTGCCGGGCCGGCATCAAGAATCATAGCATCATCAGGGCAGGCATCAACGGCGACGATGTCATGTTCTGCCTGCGCCTTGAATTCTCGCGCCACCACAATGTCGCTGGGCAAGATGATCTCGCAGCCCGCCTCTGCTGCTTTTTTGATAATTTCGTTCGCTGTCTCGGCCATTTCATGCTCGCAGAGCGATTTGCCAACATTGATGCCCTGAGCGGCCAGAAAGGTGTTGGCCATGCCGCCGCCAATCACCAGATGGTCAACGCGGCCAACCAGATTGCCCAGCAGGTCAAGCTTACTTGAGACCTTGGCGCCGCCAACTACGGCCACGACCGGGCGCACCGGCTCACCAAGGGCGCTTTCAAGGGCGCTGAGTTCGGCCTGCATCAGGCGTCCGGCACAGGAGGGCAGCAGTTTTGCAATGCCCTCGGTTGAGGCATGTGCCCGGTGGGCGGCGGAAAAGGCATCATTGCAGTAAACTTCTCCCAAAGCCGCAAGCGCGGCGGAAAATCCCGCGTCATTGGCCGCTTCACCTGCGTGGAATCGGGTGTTTTCCAGTAGCAAAACCTGGCCGGCAGACAGGGCGGCAACCGCCTGCTTGGCGGGCATTCCAATGCAATCATCGGCAAAACCAACTGGCAGGCCAAGGGCGGCTTCCAGCGCCGGGCGCACGACTTTAAGCGACATTTCTGGCACGCGTTCACCGTTCGGGCGGCCAAAATGTGCCATCAGCACCGGCTTGCCACCACGGGAGATAATGTCTTTGAGGGTCGGAACAATGCGCCTGATGCGGCTATCATCACTGACCCGGCCGCTTTCCACGGGCACGTTGATATCCACCCGTGTCAGCACCACCTTGCCATCAAGGTCCATATCATCAAGCGTTTTCCAGCCCATGCGTATATTCTCCCAGTTGCATTTTCTCGTTAAAACACCCTATTACACATGAATGGTCAATGTGGCAAAGAGAACCCCTTTCCCTTTTTGGCGCATCAGCATAAGTTCTGGCCAAATCAAACAAAGGAGGCCCTTATGGCCGATTACAAAGACCCGGAAAACACAATTCTGATCGAGCTGAAGGATGGTACCGTTGCCATTGAGCTTATGCCCGATATTGCCCCCAAACATTGCGAGCGGGTGAAAGATCTTGCGCGCGCCGGCAGCTATGACAACGTGGTGTTTTACCGGGTGATTCAAGGCTTTATGGCCCAGACTGGCGATGTTCAGCATGGGGTCGATGGCGGCGATACTGCCCGCGCCGGCACTGGCGGCTCTGACAAGCCGGACCTGCCTGCGGAATTCAGCCGCATCCCACATGATCGCGGCACGCTTGGCGCGGCGCGCTCGGCCAGCCCGGATTCGGCCAACAGCCAATTTTTCATCAACTTTTCCGACAATAGCTTTCTCAACAATCAGTATACGGTGTTTGGCCGGGTGATCGAAGGCATGGATCTTGTTGATGCAATCGAGCTGGGCGAGCCGCCTGCGAACCCCGACAAGATGATCAGCGTTAAAGTTGCCGCCGATGCGTAAGGACACCAAAATTGCCTGGGGGTTGTTTTTGGCCGGTGCGGCTGTGGTGGTGGGCTATGCGCTCAAAACCATCTTTGCCCCTGATCCGGTGGTTGAAGATCTGCCGGCAATTTCTGGCCAGCCGCAGCTGGAAATCACCATTGCCGGGCAGGCCAACGGTGTCGTGGTCATTAACCTGATGCCAGATATTGCGCCCAATCATGTGGCACGGGTGATGGCCCTGGCTCGTGATGGCAGCTATGATGGCGTAGTTTTTCACCGGGTGATGGATGGCTTCATGGCCCAGACGGGTGATGTTCAATTCGGCCGCCAGGGCGGAGATATCGCCCGCGCCGGATCCGGTGGCTCGAATAAGCCGGACCTCAAGGCCGAGTTTTCTGACCACAGCTTTGTTGCCGGAACCGTCGGTATGGCGCGCTCAAACAGCCCCGATTCGGCTAACAGCCAGTTCTTCATCATGTTCACCCCGGGCGCGTTTCTTGATGGTAACTACACGGTGATCGGGCAGGTTGCCTCGGGCTTTGAGGTGGTTCAGGCGATCAAGCTTGGTGAAGGGCCAAACGGGGCCATTATAGGTGCGCCGGATGTGATGGTGCAGGTGCGTGTGCTTCAGCAGGTTCAGTAAACAGGTGCAAACAGGTGAAAACACGGGCGCTCAAAGGCGCGTGAACAGGGCTAGGCATGCGGAGTTTCCTCTGGCAGGGTTGTGAAAACCTTAGCCAGAGGAGGGCTGCCACATGCGTATATTGCTGACGATTCTTGCCATTTCAATCGGGCTTGTTGCCACTGAAATCAGGGCAGACCCGGCCAGATGGCAATATGAATGGCCAAATACAGATTTCAGCCAGACCAGCGTTGCTGACTGGTCCGAAATTCTCTCGGGCGGCCCATCAAGAGATGGCATACCGGCCCTTACAGACCCCTCATTCATTGCCGTATCGGACGAGACACGTATTGACGGGCGCGAGCCGGTGATTGCGCTGGAACTTGAAGGCCAAACCCCGCGCGCTTACCCGATCCGCTACCTCACATGGCACGAAATCGTCAATGATTCACCTGGCGGGGTGCCGGTGGCGGTAACCTTCTGCCCGCTGTGCAATTCGGCGATGGTGTTTGACCGACGCCTGAATGGTGAGGTGCTGAACTTTGGCGTGACCGGCAAGCTCCGGCACTCGGATATGGTGATGTTTGACCGTGAAACCGAAAGCTGGTGGCAACAGGCGATCGGCACCGGCATTGCCGGGGCGCATACGGGCTCTGAGCTGGAACAACTGCCATCCTGGCTGGAAAGCTGGGCCGAGTTCACGGCCCGCAACCCGGACGGGTTGGTGATGGAGGAGCCGGATTACAATCGCAGCTATGGACTCAACCCCTATGTGAGATATGACAGCTCGACCCGGCCATTTCTCTATTCTGGCGAGCTGCCGCCGCACGGTATTCCGGCATTGATGCGGGTGGTCAGGGTTGGCGAACGGGCTTGGCCCATGGACCGGCTGGCGGAGGCGGGCGAAATTAGCGAAGCGGGCATGGTGATAAGCTGGGCCGCCGGGCAGGCCAGCGCGCTGGATACCGCCCGCATTGCCGAGGCCAGAGATGTAGGCACCATCAGGGTGCGCGATTCAGCAGGCAATGACGTGCCCCATGATGTGTTGTTTGCCTTCGCCTTTCACGCCTTCTTTCCCGAGGGAGAATGGATGCGATAGGTGAAAGTTTGGGGGCCAGCCCCCAAGGCCCAAAATGCAGACATTTTGAACCGCCCCCCGGAGTATTTTGACCAAGATGAAGGGGGGCGGGGCGTGTTTTCATCTTGGTTCAAATACTCCCGCCGGAGGCATTAAATTTATTTAGCCATTACGATTATGCGCAAACATCCCGGCAGATTCGGCGGCTATGCGAATGGCTTTGGCTTTGTGCAGGGTTTCTTCATATTCCGCCTGCGGATCACTGTCATAAACCACGCCGCCACCAGCCTGCGTGTACAGCTTGAGGTCTTTTACAATGGCGGTGCGCAGGGCGATGCACATATCCATGTCGCCATCGGCGCTGAAATAGCCAACGGCACCGCCATAAATGCCGCGTTTTTCCGGCTCAAGTTCGTCGATGATTTCCATGGCCCGCACTTTTGGTGCGCCCGAAAGCGTGCCGGCGGGCAGGCCAGCCAGCAGGGCTGAAAGCGCATCATGCTCATCCGCCAGCTCGCCCACTACGTTTGAGGTAATATGCATCACATGGCTGTAGCGCTCGATGACAAATTCTTCGGTTGGGCGCACTGTGCCAATTTTGGCTACCCGGCCCACATCATTGCGCCCAAGGTCCAGCAGCATCAAATGCTCGGCACATTCTTTTTCATCGGCCAGCAGGTCGGCCTCCAATGCGCGGTCTTCCTCGGGCGTGGCACCGCGCGGGCGGGTGCCGGCAATGGGGCGGATGGTCACTTCACGACCAAACACCCTGACCAGAATTTCAGGGCTGGCCCCGACGATCTGAAAGCCGCCAAAGTTGAAATAGAACATGAAGGGCGAGGGGTTGGCGCGCCTGAGAGAGCGGTAGAGCGCAAACGGCGGCAGTTTGAAATCTTGCACCCAGCGCTGCGAGGGCACGACTTGGAATATATCCCCGGCGCGGATGTATTCCTTTGCTTTTTCAACGGCCTGCAAGTAGCCATCATGGCTGAAGTTGGAAGTTATTTCACTTGGTGCACTGACTTCTCCCAGATCACGGCCTTCGTTGGGCACCTGACGCTCAAGGTCACGAAGCGCGTCCATCACCCGCTCGCCGGCCTGGGCGTAAGCCGCCCGCGCGCTGAGGCCCGCGCCGGTGAAAACCGGGGCCACCAACGTTACCTCGCCCTTGACCCCGTCAAGTACTGCCACCAGTGAGGGGCGCAGCATGATGGCATCGGGCAGGCCCAGCGGGTCGGGGTTGATGTTGGGCAAATGCTCCACCAGCCGGATCATGTCATAGCCCAGATAACCAAACAGCCCGGCAGAGGAGGCGGGCAGGTCTGCGGGCAATTCAATGGCACTTTCGTCCAATATGGCGCGCAGGCTGGTCAGCGGCTCATCCTTTGCATCCTCAAAGGCCTGTGAATCAAAGCGCGCCTGTCGGTTGAGGCGCGCCTTATCGCCATGGCATTGCCAGATCAGATCGGGTTTCATGCCGATGATGGAATAACGCCCGCGCACCTCGCCGCCGGTCACGCTTTCCAGCACAAAACTGTCCTTGTGCGCCGCTGTCAGCTTCAGCATCAGCGATACCGGCGTGTCAAGATCAGCCGCCAGGCGGGTATAGACCACCTGGTTTTTGCCTGCCTTCCAGCCGGCTTCAAATTCCTTGAATTCTGGTGTCAGGGTCATGCGGGTCTCCGTCAGGGAAACTGGCGATGAACCGCAGAGATCATCGCCTGATTCAGCGTAATACGCGCCTGATTTTGCAGTGCCCGTGAGAAAGCACCTTCAAGGTCAAGGCCGATTTCCTGGCTTACCTGAGCCGCAAAAGCTGCCTTGGCTGCCTGCGCATCTTCACTGGTATGGTCGGCGGCGTGGATGCTGGCAAGTTTAACAAGCACCACGCCGGCTTCATCGCCAAGCACGGCCCAATCACCCTGGTTCATGCTGAAAATCGCGCTGATCATTTCCAGCGGTGTGCCCATGACCACTGCCGAGCGGGTAAGGCCCTCCTCCACCACTTCGGTCAGGCCAAGGCTGGCCAGACTTTCGCCGCCAGCCTGCAATAGCGACAACATTTCCTGCGCCTGCTTGGCCAGCAATTCCAGGCTTTCCGCCTGATGCCAGGCATCTGTCACGGCCGGGCGCACCTCGTCAATATCCTGTAGGCGCGGCGGGTCTATATTATCAAGGCGCAGCGCAAAAACGCCGCCATCATTCAGTAATATTAACTCGGGAAAATCACCTTCCTGAGCAGCGGCAGCGGCCTCACGAAACTCGGCATAAGCGGCAATGCCCACGTCATCGTCGAGCTGCCAGGCGCGCCTCATCAGCTCCATGCCTTCACTGGAATCCGCCAGATCCTCAAGGCTGGAACCCCCTGCCAGCATGTCATCCAGATCGGCCACCTGGTCCTGCACAAGAAGCCGCGCACGGTCTCCGGCAAGGCTGGTGCGCAGCTGGGATTCAACCGCCTCAAACGGGGTGTGCTGGGCTGCCAGAATGGCATTCATACGAAACAGGGCAGGCCCAAGGCTGCTTGGCTCAGGGCCGACAATACCGGGGCTTGTTAGGGCAAAAACTGCCTCTGCTGCGGCACCCAGCTGGCCCTCGGTAACATCGCCAAGGTCCACATCTGACAGGTTCAGCCCGCGCTGTGATACCAGCGTGGGAAAGTCGACTTCCCCGGCAGCAAGGGCATCTGCCGCTGCCTGAGCCTCGGCGGTGGTGCCAAATACCAGACGCTCGACCAGCCGCCGCTCTGGCAGGTTGAACTCGGCACTGCGCGAGGCGTAATAGGCCCGCAACTCGGCCTCGCTCACATCGACCTGATCAAGCAGGCTTTGGGGCCTCAGCCAAGTATAAGTAAGGTGCTTAATTTGCGGCAGGGTGTAATCGGCCGGGTGCGCCTCGTAAAAGGCCCGCAGGTCTTCTTGCGTCGGGGTGCCGGGCGCTACCTCAAGGGCATTGAGGTCAAGCCTGGCCCAGTTGAAATTTCGTGTCTCGCGGGCATGGTTGAACAGCGTGTTGGTAAAGGTCGGGCTAACCTGCGCGCCGCCTGCAATTGCCGCTTGCAGCAAGCCCCGCGCCAGATCATTGCGCAGGCTGCTCTCAAACCCGGTGGGGGTCAGGCCGCTCCGCCGCAAGACAAATTCATAGGATTCGGGATCAAAAGCGCCGGAAACGCCCTGAAACTCACGCATTTGCATCAGCTGCGCCCGCAGCCTTTCATCGCTGAGCGAAATGCCAACCCGCTGGGTTTCATTAGCAAGGGCGGTGCTGGAAATGACCCGCTCAAGTGCTTGATTGGTCAGGCCAAATGCTTCGGCCTGGGCAATGGGCATGGGTTGGCCGGTTGCTGCCTGAAACGAGCGCAAGGTGGCGTCCAGCTCGCGGAAATATTGGTCAGCGTCAATCTGGGTGTTGCCCACCGTGCCGATCGAGCCTCCGGTATTGCCAAAATTGGTAGTGCCAAAGCCGATCATTCCGACCGCCATGAGGCCAAAGATAATCCAGACGAAAAAGCGGGAAGGTTTCATGGCCATGGAGACGCCCGTTTATTGTTTCAAAGTTGTCCGGGCAGTTTTAGGTCAGGCGGGCGGGAATGCCAACCGGAGTTTGTACAAGTATATACCGGAATTGCCCGTATCATCACATTGTTACCCTGCCATTCAGGCTGGCGAGGCGCTCAAGCAGGGTGGCAATGCCGGCCACATCTATATTGGCGAAGGCAAAGCGCATCTGGCGGGCACCCTTGGTGCAGCCTTTGGGGGTGAACATTGTGCCGGGCAGGGCCAGCACGCCAGCCTCATGCACCATGCGCTGTGCCAGATCCGGCGATGGCTCGTCAAACGGATGCTCCACATAGGCAAAATAGGCACCGGCTCCCAGCAGTTTCCAGCCCTCAAGGCCAGCAACGCCAGCGCTGATCGCCGCACGACGGCGCAGGATCTCGGCGCGCTCACCGGCCAGCCAGCTTTCAAGGTTTTGCAGGCTCCAGAGGGCGGCGCGCTGGCCAAGCTGGTTTGGGCAGATGGCGATGGTATCAAGAAACTTCTCGGCCTCGGCCAAGTGCTTCATTCCGGCCAGCATGGCCCCGATTCGGTGACCAGTCAGTCGGTAGGCTTTGGAAAAGCTGTAAAGCTGGATCAGCGTTTTGGGCCATTCAGCATCTGTAAACAGATCATGCGGCGCAGCATCGGAGGCGTGAAAATTCCGGTAAGTTTCATCAATGATCAGGGCAAGGCCACGGGCGCGGGCCAGCTCATAAAAGGCGCGGATCAGCTTTGGCGGATATTCCACACCGGCCGGATTATTGGGGCTAACCAGCACCAAAGCCTTTGTGCGGGGGGTGATCAGGGCAGCGGCGCGGGCCACATCGGGCATAAGATCGGCGCCGCATTCCAGTGGAATACACTTGATGCCAGACATATCAAGCCACATTTTATGGTTGAAATACCAAGGGCTTGGCAGGATAACTTCATCTCCCGGAGCGGCCAGAATGGCAATTGCCGCCCCAAAGGCCTGATTGCAGCCTGAAGTAATGGCCACCTGAGAGGCGCTGATTGTGCCGTTATAGGCGACAGCCCATTGCATGGCCACTTCAGCGCGTAAATCGGGCAGGCCAAGAACCGGGCCGTAGAGATGTGCTTGCGTGTCTGTCAGCGCCGCCTCGGCAATGGCTTGACGCAAGGCGCGGGGCGGCGCGGCCAGCGGTGCGGCTTGACTGACATTTATCAAGGGCTGGTTTTCGGGAAATTCCACGCCTTCCAGCCAGTGCCGCGCCTGCATTACCGGCGGCGAGGCCGTGTGCTGCATATTGGCATTGAACACCGGCATGGCTTGTTCCTCAGTTTTGCAAAATCACCAACGCATGGCGCTTTTTGCCCGCCGATAGTTTCATCGGCTGGCTCAGGTCTGCGGCGCCGATCATCAGGCTGGCATCCTTGAGCGGCGCATCATTCAGCCGCGCGCCCTTGTCGGCAATCAGCCGCTTGGCCTCTTTGCCCGACTTGCACAGCCCGGCCCGCACAATGAGTTGCACAATCGAGATGCCGCCGTTGCCAAGTTCATCCCTGCTCAGGCTCAGGCTGGGCAAATCAGCACCGGTGCCGCCCTTTTCAAAGACAGTACGTGCTGTGGCCTCGGCGGTAAGGGCGGCGTCCGGGCCATGGGCAAGCTTTGTTACTTCACCGGCCAGAATGATTTTGGCGGTGTTGATCTCGGCCCCCTCCAGCGCGCCCAGACGCTCGCATTCCCCCAGCGGCAGCTCTGTATAGAGTTTGAGGAAGCGGCAGACATCGGCATCGGGAATATCGCGCCAGAATTGCCAGAATTCGTAAGGTGACAGCATGTCGGGGTTCAGCCAGACGGCACCACCCTGGGATTTGCCCATCTTGCGGCAATCGGACATGGCAAGCAGGTGCGAGGTCAAGCCATAAACCTCGCCCTTGAGAACACGGCGGGTCAGGTCTATGCCATTAACTATATTGCCCCATTGGTCGCTGCCGCCCATTTGCATAAGGCAGCCATAACGGCGGTTAAGTTCCATGAAGTCATAGGCTTGCAGGATCATATAATTGAATTCCAAAAAGCTCAGGCTTTGCTCGCGCCCCAGCCGCGCCTTTACACTT
>CAYNXK010000030.1:0-16142 GCA_964401125.1 uncultured Aliiroseovarius sp. | reverse complement strand
CGAGACCTTTGATCCTGGCGGCGGCTGAATGGAAGGCCTTGAAGCCCAAAGTTGGGAAGCCCAAACTTGGGCAGGTGATTTTCTTGATGAAACGGTGATCCATTGCCCGACGGGTGATTGCGCAGCAATCCCCGAGAGGGGTGTTCGACAATGTTATTGAGGTATTTATGCGTAAGATTTCAATCCGTTGTTTGGTTCGCGAGAACTTCAGGCCTACATTTATTCGCAAAAGACCCGCTAGATTGGCTGCCTTTGAAAACAATGCTCATATTTGGGGTGTCCTGCCTGTGGTTTTTTGACAAACATATGGTAGATTCAAAGCGATACTGAAACAGCGCGAAGCTTTGCGATAGAACCTGCTGGGCGCAGGGGAAGGCCGTTATTCAGCTCCAGCCAGAAATCCAGGTCCCACGGCCAGCAAATATGCTGACTGACATGCACGCCATTTAGCGGCAGGGTGGCGGCATTGCGATGCACCACCAACTCCTTGGCCATACGAAAAAATGGGTACACGCGCATTCTCTTTTTTTGGCACCGTGGCTGGCGGGGAGTGTACGTCAACCAAAACCTTGCGTCAGGCTTGCCCTTTGTGCGCCTAGTGTTTAGGTCAGGGCAACAGCCAAAACCGGGAAGATAGCCATGACAAGCCTGTTTCAAATCTTAATGCTGATCATTGACGTCGTTTGGTTCATCATGATCGTGCATATTATCATGTCGTGGTTAATAAACTTTCAGGTGCTAAACTTACAACAATCACTCGTGGCGCAAATCTGGCATGGGCTGAACCGGCTGGTAGAGCCGCTTTATGCGCGCATTCGCCGTTTCCTGCCAGATATGGGTGGGATTGATTTGGCTCCGCTGGTAGCGCTGATCGCAATTTATGCTCTGCGTATCATCCTGATTAACAACGTCGCCCTCTTCTCCTAGGCATGGCAGAGCAAGTCGCAGGGCAAGAGGACGCGGCCCAGCGCCTGCTGGCCTCGGTTTTTGGCTTTGACGACTTCCTGCCCGGACAGGCCGAGATTGTTGCCGCCGTCACGCGTGGTGAAAACACCCTTGCCATTATGCCCACAGGGGCGGGTAAATCACTGTGTTTTCAATTGCCGGCGCTGCTGCGCGAGGGTGTTACACTGGTCATTTCACCGCTGATTGCCCTGATGCGCGACCAAGTGCGCGCCCTTCAGGCGGCAGGCGTTGAGGCTGGCGCGCTGACATCAGGCAACACAGATGAGGAAACGGATGCCGTATTTGCTGCCCTGAATTCCGGACGCCTGAAACTGCTTTACATGGCCCCGGAACGGCTGGCCTCAAACGGCACTTTGGCAATGCTCAAACGTATTGGCATTTCTCTGGTCGCGGTTGATGAAGCCCATTGTGTCAGCCAGTGGGGCCATGATTTTCGCCCGGATTACCTGCGCCTTGGTGACTTGCGCCGGGCGCTGAATGTGCCGCTTGCCGCCTTCACCGCCACCGCCGATGAAGAAACCCGTGCCGAAATTGTCGAAAAACTGTTTGATGCTACAGCCCCCAGCACCTTCCTGCACGGCTTTGACCGGCCGAACATTCACTTAGCTTTTGCCGTCAAGGACAGCCCGCGCGCCCAGATACTGGATTTTGCCAGCGCCCGTAAAGGGCAAGCAGGCATTGTCTATTGTGGCACCCGCGCCAAGACCGAAACATTGGCCCAGGCCCTGCGTGCCGAGGGATTGAATGCAGTGGCTTACCACGCCGGACTTGAGCCAGCATCCCGGCGTGAGGTGGAGCGGCGCTTTCAGCAAGAAGATGCCCTGATCGTGGTGGCGACCGTGGCCTTTGGTATGGGGGTTGATAAACCTGACATTCGCTGGGTGGCTCATGCGGACCTGCCAAAATCCATCGAGGCTTATTATCAAGAAATAGGTCGCGCCGGGCGTGATGGTGCCGCGGCCGAAACGCTCACTCTTTTTGGCCCTGACGATATTCGCCTGCGTCGCAGCCAGATCGACGAAGGCTTAGCCCCGCCAGAACGCCGTGCTGCCGACCATGTGCGCCTGAACGCGCTGCTGGGCCTGGCCGAGGCGCTGGGCTGCCGGCGCCAGTTGCTCCTGCGTTATTTCGGCGAACAGGGCGCTGCCCCTTGCGGTAATTGCGACACCTGTGAAACGCCTCCCGAGGTGTTTGACGGCACGGTTTCTGTCATGAAGGCGCTTTCGGCAGCTCTGCGTACCGGCGAAAGTTTTGGCGCTGGCCACCTGATTGACATCCTCACCGGCAAGGCCACCGAAAAAGTGAAATTGCGTGGTCATGATGCTTTGCCGACCTTCGGTGTTGGGCGAGATTATGACCAGCGTCAATGGCAGGCGGTATTCCGGCAGATGATGGGCCATGACCTGTTGCGCCCGGACCCGGCGCGCTTTGGGGCCTTGCGCATAACGCAAGCGGCGCATCCGGTGCTGAAGGGTGAAAAGACGGTTGAACTGCGCCTGGATACTTTGAAGAAAGCGCCGGTGCGGCCTCGGGTGAAAGCCATGGTCAGCGACGAGGACGCACCGCTGCTCTCGGCTTTGAAAGCCAAGCGCCGGGCCTTGGCCGAGGCTCAGAGAGTGCCAGCTTACGTGGTTTTCAGTGACCGTACTCTAATTGAAATGACTGGAAGGCGCCCAGAAAATCTGGATGAAATGGCCGGAATCAGTGGCGTCGGCGCTGTGAAGTTAGAGCGCTACGGGCAGCTGTTTTTGGAGATCATTACCGGGGCTGCACCCAAAGTTCACCCGGCCCGCCGCAAATTGGCCGGACGCGAAGCCGGGCCGCTTTATGACCGGCTGGAGGCAGCACAGGCTTCTCTTGTGCGCGGGGCGGATGGCTGCGGCAAATACATGTCTTGCACCAAAACAACCCTGCGCCAGATTGCCGAGCGCCGTCCGGGAGATTTGGCGGCACTGGCGCGCATCTCAGGCATGGGTGAACAAAAAATAGAACGCTTTGGCGCCACGTTTCTGTCTGCAATGGAAGGTGATATCTGAACATGCTCATTATTATTTCTCCGGCAAAACGCCTTGATGAAAGCCCGGCGCATGTCGTGGGTGGCTCCGACCCGGCCTTTCTGGCTGCCGCCAGTGAACTTGCCCACCTTGCCCAAAAGTTGAGTGTTACTGAGCTGGAAAAGCTTATGCATATATCGCCCAAGCTGGGTGCCCTAAACGCCGCACGATTCGCAGAATTTGGGAGTGGCCTTGGGGCAAAACAAGCGCTGGAAATGTTCGCCGGGGATACCTATGCCGGGCTGGAGGCAGCCACGCTGGAGGTTGATGAGATGTCTTATGCGCAGCAGCATCTGCGTATACTTTCCGGACTTTACGGTCTGTTGCGCCCACGTGATGTGATTCAACCGCACCGGCTGGAAATGGGCTCAGGCCTGTTAAATGCGCATGGGCGCAACCTTTATGCATTCTGGGGCGGACATATTGCCGAGGCGCTGAACGAGCAGGCGCGCGCGGTGGATGCAGAAATACTGGTGAACTGCGCTTCAGTTGAATATTTTAAGGCGGTGGACCCAAGCGTGCTTGAATTGCGGGTTATCACGCCAGTTTTCATGGAAAACCGGGACGGCACGCCAAAAATAATATCATTTCTTGCCAAGAAAGCCCGCGGAGCAATGGCGCGCTATATAATACAGAACCGTTTGGTCGACCCGGAAGGATTGAAGGATTTTGATACCGGAGGCTACCAATTTCGCGCCGATCTGAGCGAGACAGATCGTTGGGTCTTCCTGCATGATGGCTAAAGCATTTTTCATTTAACCTGAGGCGCGGGGTTTCATGGGGTTTAAAGCCGCGCGGTTTTTCAGATGTTCAGGCGGGCACTTTAAAGGGCCGATATACAACATTTGCCGCCGCTGGTAAGGGCCGTTGTGACAGCCAAGCTCTATCTTGAGACTTACCCGCCCTGAGTAGCCGCGGGGTGCTGCGCGCGGGAACGGGAGGGGTGAACTGACGGATTCAGCCATTGGTTGCGACCTTTGCTGGCTCTGCCGGTATTGGCGGCCGGACGTCTTGGGGGCAGTTTGCTTCGATTTCGGCAAATATGGCTGGTTTGCGTAAGGGTTTTGTCAGGTGCGCATCAAGGCCGTGCGACATGATTTCATCGCCATCCCCGGTCATGGCATGTGCAGTTAGAGCGACGATACGGGTATGGGGCAGGCCTTCGGCGGCCTCCAAGGCACGGATGGTTCTCGTGGCCTCTTTACCATCCATTTCAGGCATAGAAATATCCATGAAAATCAGGTCTGGCTGAAAGGTTTTGAAGGCTTCAACCGCCTCAAGCCCATTGCAGGCGAAGTGCAGGTCAATATCAAGTGTCTTTACCAGCTTCGAGAAAACCAGCCGGTTGGTCTTGTTATCTTCAGCCGCAAGAATACGCATAATGCGCGGGTTGTCTGGGGCTGCCTCATGAATAACAGGTGGGGCAGGTTCTACCGGGGCGGCTGGGGCAACTGGCTCTGGTATGGTGCGTGATGTGCGTGAAGAGCCAAATACAGGGGCTTGTACGGGGGCGGCTTGGATTTTGGCTTCAGTCTCCGGATCAGGGAGGCTGCGGGTTGGCAATGCGGCGTCTTTGCGCGCCGGAAATGCTGGTTCTTCTTGCACTTCGGGTGGGGCGAGTTCTGACAAGATGGCGATGATTGCCGGGCGAGAGGTAGGCTTGGAGAGCCCTCCCACAAAACTCCCGCCGCTCTGCAGCTGGACACCCTGAGACGTGATCTGAATGAGCGGAGCTTTAGTGCCGCTCTGGCGCAGCTCATGGGCCATTTCCGAGGCGGATTGGCCGGAAAGGGCGGCGTCGAGAAAGATTACATCGGCACCCTGTGCCAGATAGCCAGTATCTGCAGCCCACGCGGCCTTTGTAACTTTGAGACCCAAGGCTATCAGGCGTTTTTCAAGAATCGCGCGTTGCATGTCATCGGGCATGATGAGGGCGGCATCTGTCAGCCAGCCGGGCAGAGAGGCTTCTTCAGCCTGTTCAATCACCGGCAGGGTTATGTGCAGGCCAAAGCACGAGCCAACGCCTTTTTCGCTTTCAATCCAGATTTCACCGCCCATTAATTCGACCAGTTGTTTGGTAATGGCCAGCCCCAGCCCGGTGCCCTCAAATTTGCGGTTGCGCTCATCCTCAACCTGGTTGAACTCGCCAAAAACATGCGCCTGCATGTCCTGTGCGATACCGATGCCGCTGTCTTCCACAGTTATATGCACACGCTGGGTTGGCCCCGGATCAATTGGCAGGCCGACCACCCGAATCAGTACATGGCCCTCGGCGGTGAATTTGACCGCATTGCCAATGAGGTTGGTCAGCACCTGCCGAATACGCCCCTGATCGCCCTCATAGATGGTGGGCAGAAACATATCATAATCAACCAGAATTTGTAGAGATTTTTCCTGGATTGTTGGCTGCAACAGCGTGACAATATCCAGCACGGTCTGCTCAAGGTCGAAAGGTGCGGTGTTGAGGGTGAGTTTGGCGGCCTCCATTTTGGAGAAATCCAGCACATCATTGATGATGGTCAGAAGGGCGTTGCCCGAATCGCGGATGGTATCAATATAAAGGCGTTGCTCGTCATCCAGCTCGCTTTCAGCCATCAGGTCTGCCATGCCGACAACGCCGTTCATCGGGGTGCGCAGCTCATGGCTCATATTTGCAAGGAAGGCCGATTTGGCGCGACTGGCAGCCTCGGCCTCGTCGCGGGCACCCTCAAGGTCACGCTCATAGCGCATTGTTTCAGTGATGTTCAGGCCCATTGAAACCGTGTCACCGCCTTCACCGCGCCGATCAACCAGCCGTATATATGTCTGGTCCCAGAATTTGATTACCTTTGGTTCAATTTCGGGTGACGACCAGCGCGCCAGCATTTCATCATACCAGTCGCGTGGGCGCTGGTTACCGATATCTACGATGCCCTCTTCCAGCATGATCTGCACAATATCATGGTAGCGCAGGCCCGGCTGCATGCATTCAAGCCCGTCAAATGGTGTGAGATAGGCACCGTTAGCGATGATCAGGCGGCTGTCACGGTCGAACACCGCAAAGCCGTCTTGAATAGTTTCCAGAGAATCCAGCAGGCGGCGTTTATGGATCACTACCTCATGCGTTACCTTTTTGAGGTTGGCGCGCACGAGGGTGTTTTCCTCCTTCACTTCCTCCACAACTCCACGGGTCTCGACAATTTCGGTTGATAGATTACGAGCGTGCGAAGCCAGTATTTTATTTGCCTGGTACAGTTCTGCCTGTTTTTGTTGCAGCAAGCGCTCAGCAGCCATGCGCGCCCGGCGTTCTTTTGCCAGCATTTCCTCAAAAGGCATTATGTTCTCCATCTGTCTGGGCTGTTACCCGTGCTTTGCAAGGATCATGCCCAATCAAGGTGAACAGGGTCTTAACCGGTCTGAACTTACCCGCAGAAATTTTTCTTGAAATCAGATCCTGTGCCAGCATGCGTGTAAATTCAAAGGCTATCGCAGCAGGCAAAGGGAAATTTGATGTAAAATTTTTATTTTTATACGGTTTGCTTGAATTTTAGCGATTTGGCTTCGGCTAAAATGCAGAACTGAAAGGGGGGTTTCGCGGCAGATTTACCAATCGTGCTCAACAATGTTTGACTATTACTCAAAGGGTGCTTTTCAGGGCTTGCGCCGCACCGGAAAATTTGAACAATGGGTCAATGGAACACACATCACTCAAAACATGGCCGGAATCAGCGGCGCGGCTGATTGGCGTGGCAGCAGGCCGCGCGGCGGCGGACCTGGTGATTCGTGGCGGCAAGGTTGTAAACGTACATACACGCGAGGTGCTTGAGGGCTGGCAGGTTGCCATTGCCGACGGGCGCTTTGCCTATGTCGGGCCGGATGCCGCACATTGTATCGGGCCGGATACCGAAATTATCGAGGCCGATGGGCAATACCTGATTCCCGGCCTTTGTGATGCGCATATGCATATTGAAAGCGGCATGCTGATCCCGGCTGAATTTGCCCGCGCCGTCATTCCCCACGGCACCACCAGCATGTTCACGGACCCCCATGAGATCGCCAACGTGCTCGTCCTTGAGGGCGTGCGGCTGATGCATGATGAGGCTTTGATGCAGCCGGTTAATATTTTCACACAAATGCCAAGCTGTGCGCCCTCGGCGCCGGGGTTGGAGACCACGGGCTATGAAATCAGCCCCGAAGATGTGGCCGAGGCAATGACCTGGCCCGGTATTATCGGACTGGGCGAGATGATGAATTTCCCCGGTGTGATAAATGCTGATGCAAAAATGCTGGCGGAGATTGCCGTCACACAGAAGGCCGGTAAAACCGTGGGTGGCCATTATGCCAGCCCAGACCTTGGCCCGGATTTTCACGCCTACGCCGCCGGTGGCCCGGCCGATGACCATGAGGGCACCTGCGAGGCCGATGCCATTGCGCGGGTGCGTCAGGGCATGAAAAGCATGATGCGGCTGGGAAGCGCTTGGTATGATGTTGAAAGCCAGATTACGGCAGTGACCGAAAAGGGGCTGGACCCGCGCGGCTTTATCCTCTGCACCGATGATTGCCATTCGGGCACACTGGTACATGAGGGCCACATGAACCGGGTGGTGCGCCACGCCATTGCCTGCGGTTGCCCACCGATTGTGGCTTTGCAAATGGCCACGATCAACACGGCGGAGCATTTTGGGCTGGAGCGCGAATTAGGCTCTATTGCACCGGGAAGGCGGGCAGATCTGATCTTGACGGATGATCTGACAGAGCTGCCAATCAACCGGGTAATCGCGCGTGGGGTTACGGTGGCTGAAGGCGGCAAAATCACGGTTGAATGTCCACATCTGGAATGGCCTGACAACGCGAGAAACACGGTGCATCTGGGTAAGCTACTGGCCGGGGTGGACTTTGAGATTCAGGCACCAGAAGGGGCCAACAGCGTCACCGCCAAGGTTATTGGTGTGGTGGAAAATCAGGCTCCAACCAAAGCGCTTACAGCAAGTTTGCCCGTAATAGATACGATTGTGCAGGGCGACGAGGCTCAGGATGTATGCCAGATTGCCCTTGTGGAACGTCACCGCGCTACTGGCGATGTGGTCAACGGCTTTGTCTCGGGTTTTGGCTACAAGGGCCGTATGGCCATGGCCTCATCTGTGGCGCATGACAGTCACCACATGATCGTGGTTGGCACCTCGCGTGAAGACATGGCCCTGGCCGCAAATCGGCTGGGCGAAGTCGGTGGTGGTGTCACGGTTTGGCAGGACGGGCGCGAGCTGGCTTTGGTTGAGCTGCCCATTGCCGGGCTGATGAGCGAGGAGCCAGCCGAAACCGTTGCTGCCAAGGCGCAGAAAATGGTTGAGGCCATGGAGGCGTGCGGCTGCAATCTGAACAACGCCTATATGCAGCACTCTCTGTTGGCGCTGGTTGTCATACCGGCGTTACGTATCTCTGATCTTGGCCTTGTTGACGTGACAAAATTTGAAATTACTGATCTTTTTGAGGAAACCTGATGCCAGCAAGCGGTTCAAAAATCCGAATTGAAACCCCGCCAACGGGCGAGCATGAGGCATTTACTGATGCAGCTCAGGCCGTTGCGCGGTTGCAACAACTTTATGCTGAGGCCTGTACCTTTCTCAGCCGGAATTTCTCGCAGCATGTGCTGGGTGCGCAGCCCGAGACCCGGTTTCGGGCCTATTACCCGGAAATCAGGCTTACCACCACAAGCCACGCGCGAACAGATACGCGTCTGAGCTTCGGCCATGTAGCCGGGCCAGGCACCTATGCCACGACCATTACCCGGCCGGACCTGTTTCACAATTATCTGCTGCAACAAATTGGGATTTTGCTGGAAAACCACAAAGTGCCGGTGCTTATTGGCACCTCGATCACGCCAATTCCGATACATTTTGCCGTGGCCAATAATACTGACGTGACCGTGCCGCAGGAAGGCGCGATGGCCTTCCCCCTGCGCGATGTTTTTGATGTACCTGATCTGGCTACCACCCATGATGACATCGTCAACGGGCTGGGTTTCAAGTATGAAGACGGGGCCGGACCACTGGCACCGTTCACAGCCCAGAGGGTTGATTACTCTCTGGCCCGGCTTTCGCATTATACCGCGACCGACCCGACACATTTTCAAAACCATGTCTTGTTCACCAACTACCAGTTCTATGTGGAGGAGTTCGAAGCCTATGCGCGCAAAATGCTGGCGGATGAACACAGTGGCTACATAAGTTTTGTCGGGCCGGGTAATTGTGAAATTGTCACCAGTACCAGCGAAATAGAGCGCCCCGCCAAGCTGCCACAAATGCCATCATACCACCTGAAGCGCGCTGACGGGTCGGGGATAACGCTGGTCAATATCGGGGTTGGGCCTTCCAATGCCAAAACCGCCACCGACCACATTGCCGTGCTGCGGCCGCATGCCTGGATTATGGTTGGCCATTGTGCTGGCTTGCGCAATTCGCAGCGGTTGGGTGACTTTGTGCTGGCGCATGCTTACCTGCGCGAAGACAAGGTGCTGGATGATGATCTGCCGATCTGGGTGCCAATCCCGCCGCTGGCAGAAATTCAGATTGCTCTGGAAAGTGCGGTGGCTGAGGTGACAAAGCTGGATGGGTTTGCCCTGAAAAAAGTCATGCGGACCGGCACTGTTGCCTCGCTTGACAATCGCAATTGGGAGCTGCGCGATCAATCCGGCCCGGTGCAGCGCCTGAGCCAAAGCCGCGCCATTGCGCTGGACATGGAAAGCGCCACCATCGCTGCCAACGGCTTTCGCTTTCGGGTGCCCTACGGCACGCTGCTTTGCGTCTCTGACAAGCCGCTGCATGGCGAGCTGAAACTGCCGGGCATGGCCTCGGATTTCTATACGAGTCAGGTTGGCAGGCACTTGATGATCGGCATTCAGGCCATGGAAATCCTGCGTGAGATGCCTCTGGAGCGCATTCACAGCCGGAAATTGCGCTCCTTTGAAGAAACCGCCTTCCTGTAGAGCCGGGAAAATCGGCTTAAAAACCCGGATCGTCTTTTCAGAGGGCGGTTTTTGGTGATTTATCCAATAAAAATGGAGTTTTCTTGCCTATTTTGCACACAAATTGTTGTGCCACCCAACTATATTCAGTTAAATGCTGCCAATGAGCCCCAATCAAGGGGTATTTGTGAGGAGAGAATACATGGCGAAACCTATGACAAAGACCCAACTCATCGCGGCTCTGGCCGAGGAAATGGGTGTAGACAAAAAAGCGTCTTCCGGCGCTCTTGATGCGATCATTGCTATCATTACACGTGAAGTTTCAGGCGGCGGTGCCGTCACCCTGCCCGGCGTTGGCAAAATTTATTGCCGCGAGCGCCCGGCGCGCATGGTGCGCAATCCGGCCACTGGCGAACAAATCCATAAAGATGCTGACAAGGTCGTGAAGATGACCATTGCCAAAGCACTGAAAGACAGCGTGAATGCCTGAGCCCACACGGGCTTGCATCTGTAGCTGAGTTTATAGCGGGTCGTCAGGTTGGCGGCCCGTTTGCTATTTTCGGCACAGCCAATGCAACAAAGACCACGCGGACGTGAAGTTGCGTAAGTGCATCGTGTAATGACAATATCAACGCGCGGGCCTACGCAATTACTATGGAACTATTGCTTGGATACGCCGCTGGTCTTCTGACCCTGATAAACCCCTGCGTTTTACCGGTACTGCCTATTGTGCTGGCAACCGCTTTGCAGGCCAGCCGTTGGGGGCCGGTGATGCTGGCTGCCGGTATGAGCCTGTCATTTGTGTTTTTAGGCGTTACCGTCACCGCTGTGGGCCGATCGTTTGGTGTTACCGAAGATACGGTGGCCAATGCGGGTGCCGTTCTGATGATCGGCTTTGGTCTTGTTCTTCTGGTGCCGCGTTTTTCCGCAAGTTTTGCTACCGCAACCGGCAGAATATCAGCCTACGCCGATGGTGGGGTGGATAATGTTGACCGTTCCGGCCTGAAAGGCCAGTTTCTTGGTGGCATGCTGCTTGGCGCGGTCTGGAGCCCCTGCATTGGCCCAACTCTTGGCGGTGCCATCGCGCTGGCTTCGCAGGGGGAAAGCCTGCTATGGGCAACCGCAATCATGACAGCCTTTGCCATGGGGGTTTCTACCACTATCCTGGCGTTGGGATACGGCGCGCGGGCCGCGATCATGCGCCGTCAGGCCGCTATGCGCCTTATTGCCGAGAAATCACGCCCGATAATGGGGCTGGTGTTCTTACTGGTTGGCGTGGCTCTGTTGTTTAAGGTCCACCACATGTTTGAAGCTTGGGCATTGGGTGTTTTACCTGCCTGGCTTATTGATTTTTCCGTCTCAATCTAAAGGAGTTTCCAATGAAACGTCGTGAATTTATTGCCCTAACCGCCGCTGCCACTTTGATGCCATTGGCGGCACATGCTGCCTTTACCGATTATAGCGAAGGTTTGGTGGATGAGGCGTTGGCGCGGGGTGAAACCCTGTTCGTTGATTTCAGCGCCACATGGTGCAGCACCTGCAAGGCTCAGGAGCGGGTGATTGATGCATTATTTGCGGAAAACCCGGCCTATGCCAGCAATGTCACCTTCATCAAGGTTGACTGGGATACTTACAAAAATGCCGCCATTACGGTAATGAACAACATCCCGCGCCGCTCGACCCTGATCGTGCTGAAAGGCGATGATGAGCTGGGACGAATTGTTGCAGGCACCTCTCGTGGTGCCATCAAAGGTTTGATGGACCTGGCTCTGGTGGCCGCAGCGTCTTGAGGAATTAACGTAAATTCAAAGTGGCCCGCTACCGGGTTTGCTGCATAAACCCCACCTATTCGGGATTTATGCAGCGCAGCACTGTTAATGCAACAGGACTGGTTTATGGTGTGTCTCTAATGTGACTATAGCCGATCAGCCCCTAAGGCTCAGACGATCTTTTGCCCGGTCTTCTCCCAGTCTTTCAGAAATGCCGCCAGCCCCTTGTCTGTCAGAACATGATCAGCCATCTTACGAATGACCGCGGGCGGTGCCGTAATCACATCAGCGCCGATCAGAGCGGCGTCTTTGATGTGGTTGACCGAGCGGATCGAGGCTGCAAGTATTTGCGTCTCATAGCCGTAATTGTCATAGATGGTGCGAATGTCTGCAATCAACTCCATACCGTCGATGCCCATGTCATCAAGCCGCCCGATGAAGGGTGAAATGAAGGTGGCCCCCGCCTTGGCTGCCAATAGCGCTTGGTTGGCGGAAAAGCACAGGGTGACGTTTACCATGTGGCCTTCTTCCGACAGGGCTTTGCAGGCCTTCAGCCCGTCCCATGTCAGGGGAACCTTCACGGCAATATTTGGTGCGATAGCGGCCAGTTTGCGGCCTTCATTCAGCATGGCGCCCGCTTCGGTTGCTACAACCTCGGCCGATACCGGCCCGTCGATCATCGCCGCAATCTCGCTTATGACGTCCAGAATTTTGCGGCCTGATTGCATAATAATCGAGGGGTTTGTGGTGACCCCATCAACCATGCCCAACGCGTGCAGTTCAGCGATTTCATCAATGTCGGCGGTATCAGCAAAGAATTTCATGGGCGCGCTCCTGTATGCAATCATATCTAGCCTGCGTCTGAATAGCGCAGGTTGGCAGGTGCTGAAAGCCCCTTTTGTACCGGTTGGCAGCGGCGGATGAGCGGGCCGCGTTTCTTTGATGCCGGCATACGCGTCGGGGTGCTGACCAGCCAGCCGCTTGACCGGGTGCTGACCTACCGTGCGCCTGAAGGCGGTTGCTGGCAAGGTGCCTTTGTTGAGGTGCCGCTGGGGCCGCGCAAGGTGATTGGCGTGGTTTGGGGGCCGGGCGAGGATGGCTTTGAGGCCAGCAAGCTGCGGGCGGTCAGCCGGGTGCTTGACGTGGCTCCGATGCGCCAGGATATGGCTGTGTTTCTCACAAAGGTAGGTGACTACACGCTTACCTCCATGCCCCAGATGCTGCGTCTGGCTACCCGCGCGCCGGGGCTTGCCGACCCGCCTTCAATGCGCAAGGTCTACCGTGCTTCCGGGGCGCGCCCCAACCGGATGACCGATGCGCGCGCGCGCGTCATGGAGGTGCTGAGGGCTTATGGCGAGTTTGCCTTCACCTTGAAAGAGTTGGCTGAAATGGCCAAGGTCACGCCGCCGGTGGTCAAGGGCTTGGTCAAGTTGGGGGCAGTATTTGAGGAGGAAGCTCCGCGTGATCTGCCCTATCCACCGCTTGACTACAGCATGCTGGGCAAGAAACTGAACCCGGAGCAGGCCAAGGCGGCAGGCCGTTTGCGCGAATTCGTGGCGGATACAACCTACAAAGCGGTGCTCCTGCGCGGCGTTACTGGCTCGGGCAAAACCGAAGTTTACCTGGAGGCGGTGGCGGAATGCCTGAAGCAAGGGCGGCAGGCGCTGGTGTTGTTGCCGGAAATTGCTCTGACAGCGGCGTTTCTCACCCGGGTCGAGGCCCGCTTTGGTGTTCGCCCCGCCGAGTGGCATTCTGGCGTGACCACGGTTGAGCGGCGGCGTCTGTGGCGTATGGTGGGGCAGGGGGGGGCATCGCTGGTGGTAGGCGCGCGCTCGGCCTTGTTTTTACCGTTCCGCGAGCTGGGCCTGATCGTGGTCGATGAGGAGCATGACCAGAGCTACAAACAGGAAGATGGCGTGATTTATTCAGCCCGTGATATGGCGGTATTGCGGGCATCGGTCTGTCAGGCGCTGGTGGTGTTGGCTTCGGCTACGCCATCGCTGGAAAGCTGGGCCAATGCCAAGGCTGGCAAGTACACACGACTTGACCTGACCAGCCGTTATGGTGAGGCCGTGCTGCCGGATATGCGCGCCATTGATATGCGCACAGAAGACCTGCCCGCCATGCGCTGGATTTCGCCTAGCTTGCAGCGCGCCGTTGAGGAACGCATTGCTAAAGGCGAGCAGGCGCTCTTGTTTCTTAATCGTCGCGGCTATGCGCCGGTAACCATTTGCCGGGCTTGTGGTCACCAGATTGGCTGTGATCATTGCGACGCATCTCTGGTTGAACACCGGTTTTTGAAGCGCCTTGTTTGCCACCAATGTGGTGAGACGGCGCCAATGCCGGAGGCCTGCCCTTCTTGTGAGGTCGAGGGCAAGTTGGCCCCGGTCGGCCCCGGTGTCGAGCGACTGGCCGAAGAGGCGCGCGAGACATTTCCAGAGGCCCGGCTGGCCATATTATCAAGTGATCTGTTCAGCTCGGCACGGGCCCTCAAAGAGCAAATAGAACTGATAGCCGGTGGCGGGGCCGATATTATCATTGGGACGCAACTGGTGGCCAAGGGCCACAACTTTCCGCACCTTACGCTGGTGGGGGTGATTG
Organism: uncultured Aliiroseovarius sp.; assembly: GCA_964401125.1. GTDB lineage: Bacteria > Pseudomonadota > Alphaproteobacteria > Rhodobacterales > Rhodobacteraceae > JAAEUB01. The sequence goes on along the minus strand of CAYNXK010000030.1, from coordinate 1,812 downwards.
ACGCTGATCTTGGCCTGCAAGGCAGTGATTTGCGCGCTGGAGAGCGCACCTTTCAGCTTATCCGTCAGGTTTCAGGCCGGGCCGGGCGCTCTGACAAGCCTGGGCTGGCGCTGCTTCAGACCTTTCAGCCCGAGCATCCGGTGATTCGGGCCATTATCTCAGGTGACGAGGAGGGTTTTTGGCGCATTGAGGCTGCTGAGCGTCATGCTGCCGGGGTGCCGCCTTACGGGCGCCTTGCGGGTATTGTGCTGTCATCCGGCAATTTGGAGCAGGTATTTGCTCTGGGCAATCAACTGGCCCGCAATGACGCAGCTTTGCGCGCAATAGGCGCACAGGTCTATGGCCCCGCTCCGGCACCAATAGCCCGGATACGTGGCCGCCACCGGGTGCGTCTGCTGGTGAAGGCTGATAAAGGCGCGCCAATACAGGCGGCTCTTGTGCGCTGGCTCAAGCCTGTAAAACTGCGCGGTGATCTGCGCATCAGCATTGATATAGACCCGCAGAGCTTTTTCTGAGCCAGGGGCTGCCAAAAGGAGTGCCTGCGGCACGCTCTATTGTGATTGGTATTCGGCACCTCGTCTGCGCTATTATACGGGTGTAGCAACAGGAGGAATGCGCATGTTTGGTTTCAGTGGCAAGTCACAAATGACACTTGCAGCTACTGCCCCGCCGGGGCGGCAGATTTCAGTATTTAGCGGCGCGGCGCACCATATTTTTGGCCGGAATTTGACGCTGGAGGTTCCTGAAGGCTTGCAGGTCGTGGTATTTGGCATGGGCTGTTATTGGGGGGTTGAACGGATGTTCTGGGGCTTGCCGGGCATGTGGCTGACCATGGTTGGCAATGCTGGCGGTAGCACTCCAAACCCGACTTATGAAGAGATATGTTCGGGTAATACCGGCCATACGGAGGTGGTGCGGCTGGTATTTGATGCGGAGGTAATTTCCTACGAGGCGTTGCTCAAGGTGTTCTGGGAAGGCCATGACCCGACTCAGGGCATGCGGCAGGGAAATGATCGGGGTACACAATACCGCTCGGCCATTTATGCCTCAAATGAGGAGCAGCTTGCTGTTGCCATTGCCAGCCGTGATATGTTTCAGCCACGGCTGACGGCGCAAGGATTTGGTGACATTACCACCGAGATACAGCTTGCTGGACCGTTCTATATGGCCGAGGAATACCACCAGCAATACCTCTCAAAAAATCCGGATGGCTATTGCGGTATTGGCGGCACCGGGGTGAGTTGCCCGGTTGGGGTGGCGCAAAAGATTTGAGGCCTCCGGCGGGAGTATTTTTGCCAAGATGAAGGGGCGGGCTTACCGGACGCCGATTTCAGCCAGAGCTGCCGAGAGCATGTCGGGCAGGGCATCATCGCCATCGCGGGCGCGGGGCAGGTCGGCTGGCGCGTCCTCGGGGCTGAGGTATCGCCAGCCCTGAAACGGGCGGCGGGCGGCAGCCTGAGTGCGGATTATCGCGCGGTCCATGACAATGCCACAGCGCCGGATGCCATAATCGCCAATCACCTCTTCCAGTTGCAGGATTTGCTGGCGCGCCAAAATTTGCCCTTTGAACACCCAGTAGAGCGAGCCGCCGTTCAGTAGTTTGGCCTCGCGTTTAGGCCACATGCGGGTGACGTGGCGCGGCCTATAGCTGTGCTGCCCCTGAGCGCGGGCTTTTTGCCAATGCTCAAGGTCTTCAACCTGCCCGGCACCAACACAAAGCTTCACAAGATGTATGGTCTCACTCAAGTTTACCCCCAGCATCTGCCATTATGGCGACTCAGTCAGTTTAACACTTTCTCTGGCATGGGCAAT
>CAYNXK010000029.1:0-16215 GCA_964401125.1 uncultured Aliiroseovarius sp. | reverse complement strand
TTTTCAACATATGCAGCTTAGCAATAGCATCTCTTATAGAGCGCAGGGCAGTAAATTATGAGCCCAAAATTTTCGTAGCATGCGCCTAAAGTAAAAGACTTATAGCCTGAGACCTCTGCATAACTACCTACCTGCGAAATTGTCGGCCATTTCTGCAAAACTCGGTGTTATGCAGAGGTCTCAGCCTGACAATAGAATCAAAATTAAGTCATCAGGCTATAGGCCAGCCAGTCGCGCATAAATGCAATCACATGCCTGCGTCGCTTGCCGGCCCATGATTTACCCTCAGTTCAATGGTCGCTGTGGTGCAGGTGGCATTGTTCGGTTAGCTTTGGGTATGATTATCTCGCGCGGTCGCCGCTATATTTTTGTCCATGCGCCCAAAACTGGGGGCACCTCGCTTATGTTGGCGCTGGAGGCGCGGGCGATGAAAGATGATGTTCTGCTCGGCGACACCCCGAAGGCCGCGCGGCGCCGTCACCGGGTCAGAGACGTTGAGACCAGCGGCCGGTTGTGGAAACATTCCGGGCTGAGCGATATTGACGGGCTGGTCAGCCAACACCAGATTGAGGAGTTCTTTGTCTTTACCCTTGTGCGCAACCCGTGGGACCGGCTGGTAAGCTATTACCACTGGCTGCGCCTGCAAAGTTTTGACCACCCGGCAGTTTTGGTGGCGCAGGCGAAGACTTTTGGGCAATTTTTGCGCGATGCGGGTATTGCGGCCAGCCTGAAAAATCACCCTTACGGGCGTTATGTCCGCGACACGGCTGGGGTTGAGCGCTGCAATTTGTTCATCCGGCTGGAGCATCTTAGCCATGATATTGCCGGTCTTGAGGCGTATCTGGGGTTTTCCCTGGGTGTAATACCCCACGAAAACCGCTCTGGGCGCGCAGCTGATTACCGCGAATATTATGAGGGTTCAGATGCGGATATTGTGGCCGAAATCTGCGCCGAGGACATTGCGCGCTTTGATTACCGTTACGACAGATAGGGTTTTCTCAGGACATGCTGGGCATACCCCCCCTGAGGGGCGAATCACTGGCCGGGGATTGCACCAGATTACAGCGATAATAGCCCCTGAAACCCCATCATGGTTGACAATTTGTTAACGATTGTTCCATGGATCACTAAAATGCCGCAATATTCACAAGATTGCCGCACTTGCCGAAATTATGCCACATAATGGCCGGAATTCGGGCAAAATCATGGCAGAATTGGGGTGCTTCCTTTGCTCATAGCCCAGCAGGGCCGGACATGGATCACAAAGGAGCACCCCAGATGTTCATGCAAAACCAAGCCACTTTCGCCACAGGTTTAGCCCAGTCAGCAATGATCGACCTTGAGGCCACAATGTTCCCCGCGGCACTTGCCCGTTCGGGCCTGATAGAAGGCACACGCCTTGAAGCCGCCGATGGCTGGCGGCCGGTGGAAAGCCTGATGCGCGGCGATGCCGTGTTCACATTTGATGGCGGGTTGCGTCAGATCAAAGCCATTCACCGCCAGCAAATAAAGCCCGCCCGCGCCTTGCTGGTGCCCGGTGGGGCGCTGGATAATTGCGCCCGGATGATGCTTTTGCCGGGTCAGCATATGTTGCTGGAAGACACCCGCGCCGAGGCCGCCTTTGGCAGCCCGCTGGCTTTGGTGCCCGCTGCCGCTCTGGCCGGGTTTCGCGGCATTAAGTGGACCAATTGGCAAACAAAATCCGCCGAGATTGTGACGCTGGAATTTGAGGAAGAGGAGGTTGTTTATGGCAATACCGGGGCATTGTTTCACTGCCCGGATGCGACCCAGCATGCCACCCAGTTTCGCGCCGAGGGCCTGTGCTCGGAGTTCTTCAAGGTACTGAGGTTGGATCAGGCTCGGGCTATGGTGGGGCTGATGGCAGCGGATGAACTCGGGGCTGCCGCCTCAGAGGTTTCCCGCGCCGCATAAGGCAGGCCGGGCAGGGGGCAGAAAGGGTTTGAAGGGTCTCTGAAAGGGCGCATTGCAATGCGCCCTTTCATTCTATCATAGCTCAGGCAGCAGCGGTTTCTGCCGGCATGTAGCGCTCATAAAAACCTTCATTTTTGGCCGCCAGATCACGCAGAAGGTCAGGGGTGCTAAAGCGCGCACCAAACTTTTCGCTCAGCGCGTCGCATAATTCCACCGCCTTGGCAGTGCTGATCATGTCGAGCCAACTAAAAGGCCCGCCGGACCACGGTGCAAAGCCCCAGCCCAGAATGGCCCCAACATCGCCCTCGCGGATGTCCTCAAGCACACCTTCTTCCAATGCCCGCACCGCTTCCAGCGCTTGGGAAAACATCAGGCGGTGCTGCACTTCGGTAACATCCGGCTGGTCTTCCATCGGCGGGTATTTCGTCGCCAGACCAGCCCATAGTCCGCTGCGCTTGCCAGCCTCGTCGTAAGCATAAAAGCCGGCACTCGCCTTGCGCCCCATCCGGCCTTCATCGGCCAGCCAAAACAGCACATCATCAACGGCACCGTCAGGGTAGCTATCACCCATTGCCGCCTTGGTGGCCTTGGCAATTTTGACCCCAAGATCAATCGAGGTTTCATCGACCAGTTGCAGGGGGCCCACCGGGAAGCCCAGAAGCTGGGCGGCATTTTCCACCAGCGCCGGGGCCACGCCCTCGCTGACCATGCGGATACCCTCGTTGATATAGGGAATGATGCAGCGGTTGGCGTAAAAGAAACGCGCGTCATTGACCACGATCGGGGTTTTGCGAATTTGGCGCACAAAATCCAGCGCCTTGGCCACGGCGCGGTTGCCAGAGGCGCGCCCTTTGATGATTTCGACCAGCAACATGCGCTCCACCGGGCTGAAAAAGTGGATGCCGATAAACTGCTCCGGGCGGGCACTGGCACGGGCCAATTCGCTTATGGGCAGGGTCGAGGTATTGGTGGCAAATATGCAGTCTTCCCCTACCACCTCTTCCACTTTGCGCGTCACTTCGGCCTTGATTTTCACGTCTTCAAACACCGCCTCCACAATCAGGTCACAGCCCTTGAGGGCGGCGTAATCATTGGTGGCGGTGATCAGGCCAAGCACAGCTTCCTTTTTGGCTTCAGTGGCCTTTTTGCGCGTGCTGCCCTTGTCCATGTAGTGCTCGGAATAAGCCTTGCCCTTGTCGGCCGCCGCTTGCTCCTGGTCCAGTAGCACCACTTTGATGCCCGCCATGGCTGAGACCAGCGCAATGCCAGCCCCCATCATGCCAGCCCCGATGATGCCAACCTTTTTTACGCTTTGGTCAGGTATCCCGGCCGGGCGTACCGCGCCTTTCTCAAGGGCTTGCTTGTTGATGAACAGGCTGCGGATCATGGCCGTGCTGGTTGGGTCCATGATGACCTTGGTGAACCAGCGCGCTTCAATCTTGAGGGCGGTGTCAAATGGCACCAGAGCACCCTCATAGGCTGCCGCCAGCAAGGCTTTTGCCGCTGGGAAAGCCCCTTTTGTTTTGCCATGCACCATGGCGCTGGCCCCAATGAAGGTTTGGAAGCCGGCGGGTGTGTAAGGCGCGCCACCGGGCATTTTATAGCCGCGTATGTCCCAGGGTTTAACGATGTCGGCATCCTTGGCGGCCAGCAGCCATTCCTTGGCGCGGGCCTGCAATTCATCGGCAGGCACAACCTCGTCGATCAGCCCGGCAGCCTTGGCTTTGGCCGGGGCCAGCGCCTTGCCTTCCAGCAGGAACGGCGAGGCAACCATGGCGCCCATTTTGCGTATAAGCCGGGTGGTGCCACCAGCGCCGGGGAAAATTCCAACCATGATTTCCGGCAGGCCGATCTTGGCTTTCGGGTTGTCGGCGGCGATGATGCGATGGCAGGCCAGCGGAATCTCAAAGCCAATACCCATGCCAGTGCCGGGCATGGCGGCCACGATGGGCTTGCCGCCCTTGTTGGTTTTGGCGTCCATGCCGGCGCGCTCGATCTTACGCAGGATGGTGTGGATTTTCATCACCCCGTCAAACACGCCTTTGGCCGGGTTGTCGCCACTTTCATGCTTGAGCTTGGCTAGCACATTGAGGTCCATGCCGCCGGCAAAGCTGTCTTTGCCCGAGGTGATGATAACACCCTTGACCGCGTTATCAGCCAAAGCCGTATCAATATGGGCATCAAGGTCCATAAAGCCCTGAAATGACATCACATTCATGGATTTGTCTTTGCAATCCCAAAGGATCGTCGCAACGCCATCAGCGTCAACGGAGTAGGTAAAATCATTCATATTCTGTCTCCTTTAAACGCGTTCAATGATGGTTGCTGCACCCATGCCGGAGCCGATGCAGAGGGTTGCCAGCCCGGTCTCTTTGTCCGAGCGTTCCAGCTCGTCCAGCAAGGTTGAAAGGATGATTGCGCCGGTAGCGCCCAACGGGTGCCCCATGGCAATAGCGCCGCCATTGACGTTGGTTTTGTCCGGGTCAGCGTTGAAATACTGCAAATAGCGCAGCACGACCGAGGCAAAGGCCTCATTGACCTCCGCAAGGTCGATGTCTTTGATATTCATGCCAGCAGCGGCCAGCACTCGCTCAGTGGCCGGAACCGGCCCGGTCAGCATGATTGTTGGGTCAGTGCCAACGCGCGAGGTGGCGCGAATGCGGGCGCGCGGCTTCAGGCCCATACGCTCGCCAAAATCCTTGTTGCCAATCAGCATGGCGGCGGCCCCGTCGGCAATGCCCGACGAGTTGCCAGCGTGGTGAACGTGCATGATGCGCTCAAGTTCGGGGTATTTCATCAAGGCGATAGTATCAAAGCCCGGCATGACCTCTCCCATTGCCTTGAAGCTTGGGTTGAGACCACCCAGAGATTGCATATCTGTGGGGCGTATCATTTCATCGGCGCTGAGAATATCCAGTCCGTTCTGGTCTTTCACCGTGAAGATTGACTTGGAAAACCTCCCCTCTGCGCGGGCATATGCGGCGCGCTTCTGGCTTTCCACCGCCAGCGCATCGGCATCATCGCGCGAAAAGCCGTATTTGGTGGCAATGATGTCGGCAGAAATGCCCTGTGGCACAAAATAAGTACGCATGGCAAGGTGCGGGTCGGCGGCAATGGCGCCTCCGTCCGAGCCCATGGGAACCCGGCTCATGGCTTCGACACCACCGGCGATGAAAGCGTCACCGGCGCCGCCACGCACCTGATTCGCCGCCATGTTCACGGCCTCCAGGCCGGAGGCGCAAAAGCGGTTCACAGATACGCCGGGAATGCGCTCGTCAAGGTCGCTGTAAAGCACCGCCGAACGCGCCAGACAGGCGCCTTGCTCGCCCACTTGCGTGACGTTGCCCCAGATCACATCCTCAACCGCGTGGCCTTCAAGGTTATTGCGGGCTTTCAGTTCGTTCAGCGCGAGGGCAGACAGGCGCACGGCGGATACTTCATGCAAGGCGCCGTCTTTTTTGCCCTTGCCGCGCGGGGTGCGTACGGCGTCGTAGATATAGGCGTCGGTCATATTTCTCTCCTCATCAGGCGCGGTCAGCAGGGCTGCCGGGCATTAACTCATAGGGGTGTTTCCAGCCAGGGGTCTCGGAAATGCGGGTCAGCCAAGCGTCAATATGCGGCCAGTCGGCGCGCTTGAAGCCAAAAGGCTCATCGTAAAAAAGATAACCACAGCATGACAGATCGGCGATGGTAAGTTGGTCGCCCACCAGCCAGTCACGCGTGACCAACTCCGCATCCAGCACATGATAGGCGGCTCTCAGGCGGCTTTGCAAAAAGGCGATGGCTTCGGCCGGGCGCTTGTCTTCGGGTGCAAAATTCAGCAAAAACCGCGTGGTGCCAGCCTGGCCGGACAGCTTGTGGTTATCCCAGAACTGCCAGCGTAATATCTCACGCCGCTCGGCTGCCGAGCGCCCGCCTAGCTTACCTGATTTGGAACTTATATAATCTTGAATGACCCCGGATTGGCTGAGGCAGACTTCTCCATCCAGCATCACCGGCACCTCGGCCATGGAGTTGAGGGCGCAAAAATCATCGCTGCGGGCCTCGCCATTGAAAAAATCAACAAAGACCGGCTTCCAGTCCAGCCCGGATAATTCCAGCGTCAGGGCTGCCTTGTAGGCATTGCCGCTTTCACCGAAACAGTAGAGTTTGATAGCCATGCCTGTCTCCTAATTTAAGTGTCCGGGCTGGGGGTTTCACACCCCCAGACCCCCGTGGAGTATTTGCCCCAAGATGAAGAAAAGCACCTCTGGTAAGGGGCCGTTAAGGTTAATGTATCATGATAACAAGTGCGGAACAGGCTGGAGAGCCGATGGCCGCCCAAGGTGAAGAGCCTATCGGCTCTGCTTTCTTGCCGGGGAGAACTCGGCCGGGGCAGAGCCGTACCCGCCATTTCGTCTTGGCAAAAATACTCCCGCCGGAGGCATCCTGTACTGTCATAACGCGCCTTCATCATTGTTTGCGCGCATCAAGTTCAGAGTTGAACAGTTGCAGTCGGTGGGTAAGGTTATCCTCATTCATGACGCTTTCAAAATTCTCGAACAGAAAGCTCAGCGCCTCGCCTTCATCCAGCCCGGCCTCGCGCGCGAAGCGCTTCAGGCGTCTGTAGCCATCTTCGGTCATGGCGACAGGAAAGCGGCGGGTCAGGCGAAAGCGTTTGGGCATCAAAAATCCTCTGCGGCAAGGGCCATGACCGGCTCGGCCCCAGACTGAATGCGCGCCAGGTGCATTTTTGTTGCCGGTAGTGCGCGCGTCATATAGTAGCGCCCGGTGGCCAGTTTTGTCTTATAAAACGTGGCGTCACCCCTGCCGGATTCAAGTGCTTGTGTTGCCGCCAGCCCCATGCGCGCCCACATGTAGCCAAGGGAGACATGGCCAAACAGTTGCATATAGTCGGTAGATCCGGCAAGGGCGGCATTGGGGTTTTTCATGCCGTTTTCCATGAAATACATGGCTGCGGCCTGCAAGTCTCTTAAAGCGTCTTTCAGGGGGGCGAGGTGGCTCTCTTTCAGCGCTTCATTGGTTTCGTTCTCTTTGATGAAATCTTTCACCATATCAAAGAACGCCATGATGGGCTTGCCGCCATGCGCGCCCAGTTTACGCCCCACAAGGTCAAGCGCCTGTACACCATTTGCGCCTTCGTAGATCATGGTTATACGGGCATCGCGCACGAACTGGCTCATGCCATGTTCTTCAATATAGCCGTGACCGCCAAACACCTGCTGGGCCTGCACAGTCATATCAAAGCCTTTGTCGGTGAGGAAACCCTTGATCACCGGGGTCAGCAGCGTGATCAGCGCGTGGGCATCATCATCACCGCTTTTATCAGCGCGGTCGACCATGTGCGCGCCCCAGTAGGTCAGGGCGCGCGCGCCTTCAACAAAGCTTTTTTGGTCCATCAGGCTGCGGCGGATATCAGGGTGAACAATCAGCGGATCGGCCGGCCCGTCAGGGTTTTCCGGCCCCGTTACAGCCCGCCCCTGCAGGCGGTCATTGGCATAGTCACGCGCGGCCTGATAGGCGGCGTTGGCCTGGCAAAGGCCTTGCAGGCCAACGCCGATACGGGCCTCGTTCATCATGGTGAACATGGCGCGCAAGCCTTTATGCTCATCCCCCAGAAGCGTGCCAATGGCCCCGTCAAAATTCATCACACAGGTGGAGTTGCCGTGGATACCCATTTTCTTTTCCAGCGCGCCAACCGAGACATTGTTGGCACCACCCAGCGCGCCATCTTCGTTAACTATATATTTAGGCACGATAAACAGCGACACACCCTTGACGCCCTCCGGCCCGCCGGGGATGCGCGCCAACACTAGGTGGATCACGTTTTCGCTAAGGTCATGGTCGCCCGCCGAGATGAAAATTTTGGTGCCGGTAATCTTGTAGGTGCCATCGCCCTGTGGGACGGCCTTGCTGCGCATCAGCCCCAGATCAGTGCCGCAATGGGCCTCCGTCAGGTTCATGGTGCCGGTCCAGTCACAACTGACCATGCGTTCAAGATACATGGCTTTCTGGGCCTCGGTGCCATGGGCGTGGATGGCAGAATAAGCGGCGTGGGTCAGGCCTTGATACATGTTGAATGCCATGTTCGAGCTGGCCCACATTTCGCCCACGGCACAGCCCAGCAAATATGGCATGCCCTGGCCGCCATAGGCCGGGTCACAATCCAGCCCGGTCCAGCCGCCGGCGCGCATTTTATCAAATGCTGCCTTAAAGCCGGATGGTGTGCGTACCACGCCGTTATCCAGAATGCAGCCCTCATGGTCGCCCACAATATTCAGAGGTGCCAGCACATCGCGCGCCAGTTTTCCGGCCTCTTCCAGCACTGCGGATGTGAAATCCGGGGTCAGGTCTTCGTAGCCGGGAATATTGGCCTTTTCGGCCTCCAGAACCTCATGCAGCAAAAATTCCATGTCTTTGGTTGGCGGGGTGTAGGTGGGCATGCTGGTTTCCTTGTTGGCGAGGCTTGATTGGTGGCTTATTCGGCGGCGTCTTTGGCTTCAAACGAGGCGAGCATGCGCGCGCCCCATTCCAGTTGTTCGCTCAGTTCGGTGATGGCATCTCCCAGCTCCGCATGGCGGGACTTCAGGGTTTCCAGGTGGTTTTGACCGATCTCATAGGTGGCGTGCAGCTGGGTTTGTTGCTGGTCACCCATGTCATAAAGGTCCAGCAACTGGCGTATTTCCTCAAGCGCGAAGCCAAAGCGCTTGCCGCGCAGAATCAGCTTGAGCCGCGCCCTGTCACGTTTGGTGAACAGGCGTTTCTGGCCTTCGCGCAAAGGCGACAGCAGTTCTTTTGCCTCATAAAAACGCAAGGTGCGGGCCGTTACATCAAAAGCCTGGCACATCTGCCGAATGGTCAAAAGATTGTCGCTCATCGGGTTCTCCGGTAGCCTTGATTGTATTTCGTATAGGGGAAGGTTGACGTTTACGTCAAGGTAACGTTGCGTCAAAGCCGGCGCTCAATGGAGCCAATGGAGCCAATGGAGCCAATGGAGAATGTCAGCGCAGGCTGGCGGCGGTTTGGTCGCGGAGCTTCTTCAGGTCTTCTATTGCTCCGTCAAGCTCGGCTTTACGCTCGGCAAGAGCCGTAAGCTGGCGGTCTGCCATCTCAACCCAGACACGCATCTGTTCTCCGGTGCCTTTTTCATCATAGATCAACAGCCATTGGCGCAACTCCTCCAGCGAGAAGCCAAAGCGCCGCCCACGCCTGATCAGGGTCATGCGGGCAATTTCGCGCGAAGAATAAAGCCGGGTGCGGCCCTGACGCTCCGGGGCCAGAAGCTCAATATACTCATAGTAACGCAAGGTGCGGGGAGTGACTTCGAACCTCACGCACATTTCCTTGAATGTCAGGCGGTCCTCCAACATGTCCTCCGTCGTGGCTGTTACAAGGGTAGGGTAATACTTTGTTGGGCCGGGTGCAAATAGCTCCGGTCAAGTTTATGAAACCAGGGGCTGGACGCTCTCAGCGGTGGTAATTACCGCTTGCCCTCACCCTTCCAAGGACAAATAAGCATATTTACAACGTGAACCCAATGATGGCCGGAGGTATGATGGCGGATATTACCCAGGAAGAAAAAACCGAGATTGCCCGGCAACTTACCAAGGCCCTGCCTCATTGCCGGGCGTTGGGCATGGAAATGCTGGCCATTGGCCAGGGTGAGGCAGTGATTGCCATGGATTATGACAGCCGCTTCATTGGTGACCCTAAAACCGGAGTGATTCATGGCGGGGCGGTATCGGCACTGATGGATACCTGCGCCGGGGCTGCAGTCATGAGCCACGAAAAAGCGCCGGGTGTTACCGCTACCATAGATTTACGCATCGACTATATGCGCCCGGCCACACCGGGGCAGCGCATCACGGCGCGCGCCACCTGTTACAACGTTACCCGCTCGGTGGCCTTCGTGCGTGCGGTGGCTACAGATGAGGACGAGAGCCGCCCGGTTGCCACCGCCACCGGCACCTTTACCGCCGATCACGGCACAGATATGGTCACAGATACCGTCGCTGCGGGGGCCAGCAAATGAGGCAGCGCCCTGAACCTGTACAGGTCATCAAAGAGCGGCGCGACGGGGCGTTGGCCGCGCTTACCGGTAGCATCCCCTATGCCAGTTTTCTGGGGATTCACTTTGAGCGCCGTGGCGATGAGTTGACGGCAATTATGCCATTTTCCGAAAAACTTATTGGCAATCCGGCGTTGCCTGCCCTGCACGGAGGTGCCACGGCGGCTTTTCTGGAAGTGGCGGCGATCATCGAGTTGGGCTGGGCCTATTTGTGGGACGAAATTGAAACTGGCCGCATTGAGGCTAGCACCCTGAATGTCGAGACCCTGCCGCCCCTGCCTAAAACCATTGATTTCACCGTAGATTATCTGCGCGCAGGCTTGCCGCGTGATGCTTATGCCCGAGCGCAGATAATCCGTTCCGGGCGGCGCTATGCCACTGTGCGGGTGGAAGCATGGCAGGATAATCGGGCGCGGCCATTTTCTCAGGCCACCGGGCATTTCCTGATGCCGAGGCGAGAAACCACCTGACGGGCGCTACAGAATGTCCAGAACGGCTTCCGGGGGGCGGCCGATGCGCGCCTTGCCATTGGCAAAAACAATCGGGCGCTCAATCAGGATCGGGTTGGCTGCCATGGCAGAAATCAGGGTGTTGTCAGCGCTTGCGGCGCTTAATTCCAGTGTTTTGAAAAGGGCTTCTCCCCGGCGGATCAGGGCAAATGGGGTTAGCTCAAGGGCCAACAAAGCCGTCCGGATTTCACTGGCCTTCGGAGCGTTCTCCAGATAGCGGCGCACAACAGGATCGGCCCCGTTTTTCTCAAGCAAAGCCAGCGTTGCGCGTGACTTTGAGCAGCGCGGATTGTGCCAGATTTCCACCTGAATCACAGCCAAAGTCACAGCCGAAATCATAGCCAATCTTCCCGCCCGGTGCCCACTGCATCTGATACATTGTCAAACCCGTCGCGTTCCAGCAACCTGTCCAACCCCAAAGCAATTTCTTCAACCAGAGAAAGCCCCTGATAGATCAATGCCGAATAGAGTTGCACCGCTGATGCTCCGGCGCGTATTTTGGCGTAAGCATCTTCGGCAGAGCCAATACCGCCAACCCCAATAAGTGGCACTTCCCCGGCGGTGATTTCCGAGAGTTGCGCCAGCAGGCGCGTAGACTTTTCAAACAATGGTGTGCCAGAAAGGCCGCCAGACTCGTTTGAACTTGCACTTTTCAAACCTTTTCGCTCCAAAGTGGTGTTGGTGGCAATTATTCCATCAGCCTCTGAATTTAGCACCGCACGGGCGATGCCCTCAAGCTCTTCCTGGTTCAGATCCGGGGCAATTTTCACAAAGATCGGGATATTGGAGGTGAATTTGTCGCGCACAGCGGTAACGCTGTCGATTACCTCGGCCAAAGCGGCCTCGCCCTGTAAATCACGCAAAGCCTCGGTGTTGGGCGAAGAGACGTTGATTGAGGCAAAATCAATGTGATCGCCGCAAGCATCCAGAACGCGGGCAAAATCATTGGCGCGGTCGTCGCTGTCCTTGTTTGCGCCAAGGTTCAGCCCGACCGGCACAGCTTGGCGGCGCGCGCGCCGGGTCAGCTGCGCTGCGGCGGCCTCCATGCCTTTGTTATTGAAGCCATATCTGTTGATTACCGCCTTATCTTCACTCAGGCGAAACAGCCGTGGTCGGGGGTTGCCCTCCTGCGGCTTCGGGGTCACGGCCCCGCATTCAATAAAGCCAAAGCCAGCGCGGGTCAGGTCATCGACCACCTCGCAATCCTTGTCATAACCCGCCCCAAGGCCCACAGGGTTGGGCATATCCATGCCGCAAAGGCTGGTTTTCAGGCGCTCTGAAGTGACAACCCCGGACAAAGGCACAATGCCCATGCGCATTGCCACCAAAGCCAGTTTATGGGCGCGCTCCGGGTCGAATTTATGCAAGATTGACAGGCCAGCCCGCTCAAGAATTTTCATATGATCCCTTCCGGGAAGACAAATGCGCCCTCCTTAATGGGCAAAGGTTTGGCCCAGAGCACCTCTTCCAGGCGCAATACGCGACCGTATAGATGCGGAAACATCTTGCCGCCGCGCGAGGGCTCCCATTTCAGCGTATCAGCCATGGCATCGGCCTCAAAGGCCACCAAAATCAGGCCGTGTACGCCGGTAAAATGCTTGTTGGCAGTTTCCTCAAGCTGGGTGGCGGTGGAAAAGTGGATGAAGCCATCATGGAGGTCAACCGGCGCGCCGGGGCTTTCACCGCTTTGCTGAAAGTTGCCCCATGTTTTGGCGTGGAATATCTTATATATCTGCATGTTCCTCACATGCCGCCCATCTGGCTCAAGGTCAAGCCAAAGCCGTCATATGGGCGTGACATTGCAAATTTGGCAGAAGCTTGCATCTTCCTTTGACAGGGCGCGCGAGATGTTCCAGTCTGGGCCGATACTCAAACCAGGGGGTTCCCATGATCAACCGCATTTTGACATCTGTCACCGCTTTAGCGCTTACCACGGCGCTTGGCTCGGGGATGGCCGCAGCCGACTACACGCTGACCATTCTGCACACCAACGACTTTCACGCCCGCTTTGAGCCGATCAGCAGGTTCAATTCCGGCTGCTCCGTTGAGGACAATGCCGAAGGCAAGTGCTTTGGCGGCACCGCCCGGCTGGTTACGGCCATTGCCGATGCGCGGGCGCGTTCAAACAACAGCGTTTTGTTTGATGGCGGCGATCAGTTTCAGGGCACGTTATTTTTCACCTATTACAAGGGCCAACTTGCAGCCGAAATGATGAACAAGCTGGGCTATGACGCCATGACCGTTGGCAACCATGAGTTCAACGACGGCCCGGAAGTTTTGCGCGGTTTCATGGATGTGGTGACTTTTCCGGTGCTGATGTCGAATGCCGATTTCTCCGGCGAGCCACTTTTGGCTGACAAGTTGCAAAAATCGGTGATCATCGAGCGCGGCGGCGAGCGGCTGGGCCTGATTGGCCTGACCCCTGAAGATACGCACGAACTATCAAGCCCCGGACCAAATGTGATATTCAGCGATCCGGTGGCCGCAGTGCAGGCCGAAGTTGACCGGCTGACCGCCGAGGGTGTAAACAAGATCATCGTTTTGAGCCACTCGGGTTATAATGTGGACATTCGGATTGCTGAAAATACCACTGGCGTTGATGTAATTGTCGGCGGCCACTCAAACACCCTGCTGTCGAATACCCAGGAAAAAGCCGTGGGCCCATACCCGACTATGGTGGGCAACACCGCCATTGTGCAGGCCTATGCTTATGGCAAGTTCCTCGGCGAGCTGAACGTGACTTTTGACGCGGATGGCAACATTACCGAGGCGGTGGGTGAGCCGTTGATCATGGATGCAAGCGTAGCCGAGGACGCGGCCACCGTGGCGCGCATTGCCGATGCGGCTGCTCCGCTTGAGGCAATTCGCAGTCTTGTTGTGGCTGAAGCTGCCGAGGCCATTGACGGCGACCGCTCCTCATGCCGGGCAATGGAATGTGCCATGGGCAACATCATTGCCGATGGGATGCTGGCACGGGTCAGGGATCAGGGTATTGATATCGCGCTGCAAAACGGTGGTGGCATTCGTGCCTCGATTGATGCTGGGCCGATCACCAAGGGTGAAGTGCTGACGGTGCTGCCGTTCCAGAATACGCTCTCGACCTTCTTTGTCAGCGGTGCAACCATCATGGAGGCACTGGAAAACAGTGTTAGCCAGCATGAAGATGGCGCTGGCCGCTTCTTGCAGGTTTCTGGTATGAGCTATACGTTTGATATTGCTCAGGAGCCGGGCAGTCGGATCAGTGATGTGATGGTTGCGGGCGCGCCGATTGATCTGGCCAAAATGTACGGCGTAGTTTCAAACAACTTCGTGCGTAATGGTGGCGATGGCTTCGCCATGTTCAAGGACGCGGAAAACGTCTATGATTTCGGCCCTGATCTGGCGGATGTAACCATAGAATACATGGCTGCAATGGGCCCGGTTAAACCCATGCTGGATGGACGTATCACCGCCAAGTAAGCTGCAGAAAATTCGGGAAGGGCGCAGCAAGGGCTGCGTCCTTTTGGTTGACAGGCGCTGCCATCCATGACCCGTTTTCACGGAAAACCGGAAAACCCATTTCAGGCCCTCGGGTTTGTAGGATATGTTTGGGGGGTATATGGTAGAGGTCAGCCGGTTCGCGCTGGCCTGAATGCAGCGGGGGCCGGGAATGTATGAGGATAATCACCTTGCAGCCCGTCTTTCCGGCGCTGTTGCTTCCCGGCCCAGCACGCTGTTTCTTAATGATATTACCAGTGGTGGGGTATGGACCCATGGCGAGATATGGGCCAGGGCCGAGCAAATGGCCGCAGCCTTGGTGCGGCTGGGAGTGAAGCCCGGCGATCGGGTGGCTGTGCAAGCGAAAAAGTCTCCGGCGATGCTTGAGTTATATCTGGGGGCGGTGCTGGCAGGTGCTATATTTCTGCCTTTGAATCCGGCCTATACCGCGCGGGAAATCTTGTATTTTCTGAGCGATGCCAGCCCATATCTGTTTGTTTGTGACCCGGCCCGACTGGGCGAATTATCTCCCGTGGCCAGAACTGCCGGGGTAGCGCATGTGTTGACCTTGGGCGTTGATGGCGGCACGCTTTATGATGCGCAGCAAGCCGAGAGTACCGGGTTTGAGGTCGTGGCGCGAGGGTCGGAAGACCTTGCGGCGATCCTGTACACATCCGGTACTACCGGGCGCTCGAAGGGTGCTATGCTGAGTCACCGGGCGCTGGCCTCAAACAGTGAGGTTTTGCGGGATTACTGGCGGTTCACGGCCAAAGATGTGCTGATACATGCGTTGCCAATATACCATACACACGGGCTGTTTGTCGCAACGAACATCACGTTAATGGCTGGTGCATCCTGCCTTTTCACGCGTAAATTCAATGCGGCAGAGGTTTTGGCTGCAATGCCGCGCGCTACTGTCTTGATGGGGGTGCCAACCTTTTATGTGAGGTTGTTACAAGAGCAGGGGCTGGCGACAGCTGCAAAGGCGATGCGGCTGTTCATTTCCGGGTCGGCCCCCTTGCTGGCCGAGACCCATGCCCAATGGCGTAGTGCCACCGGCCACGCCATTCTGGAACGCTATGGCATGACTGAGACCAACATGAACACCTCAAACCCCTACGAGAACGAGCGGCGGCCGGGTAGTGTCGGCTTCCCCCTGCCGGGGATTGAGGTGAAGGTTTGCGACGAGGCCGGGGCTGAATTACCGCAAGGTGAGATCGGAGTGGTTGAGGTGCGCGGGCCAAACCTGTTTTCGGGCTATTGGCAGATGCCAGAGAAAACCGCTGAGGAGCTGCGCAGTGACGGTTTTTTCATTACCGGAGATTTGGGGCGTACGGATGCAGCTGGTTATCTGCATATTGTCGGGCGCGGCAAGGATATGATCATTACTGGTGGCTTCAATGTTTACCCCAAAGAGGTTGAGGCCGTGATTGATGCGCTGCCGGGGGTTTTGGAAAGTGCTGTGATTGGGTTGCCTCATGCGGATTTTGGCGAGGCTGTGGTGGCTTTGGTTGTACCAAAAACCGGGGCTGAGATGCTGGAGGTCAATGTGTCCGAGGCCAGTGTGCTCGCCGGACTTGCAGGGCAACTGGCCCGGTTCAAGCAGCCCAAGCGGGTGGTGATTGTGGATGCGCTGATGCGCAACACTATGGGCAAAGTGCAAAAAAACCTGATGCGCGAGAGCTATGCGGCGCTGCTGATTTGAGCATAAAGCATTTCGCATTCAGCCTGAGGCGCAGATTGGATGCAAAGCGCCCACACCTTGCCATGTTTGGGTACTCCTCTTGAAACACCTTCAATTATGGGCCATTTGTTGCAAGAAATCTGGGGGATATTTAGTGCCTGACGCCAATAAAGCCGCTTTTGAATTTTTGCTGAACCGGCGGTCGCGCCCGGCCAAAACACTGGCTTTGCCGGTACCGGACCGGGCCGCCTTGTTGCCGATCCTGACCGCTGCGGCGCGCAGCCCTGATCATGGCAAGCTGGAGCCATGGCGTTTTATCGTGCTGGAGCGCGCAGCGCTGGTGCGGCTGGGCGATCTGGCGGGCGAGCGGACCAAAGCCGTAAGAATGGACCTGGATAAGGCCACCAAACTGATCAGCCAGTTTGCCAATGCCCATCTGGCCGTCATCGTGGTCTCAAGCCCGGTAGCCTCAGAGAAGGTGCCTAAAATCGAACAGGTCTATTCTGCCGGGGCCGTCTGTCTGGCACTTTTGAATGGGGCACTGG
>CAYNXK010000028.1:5102-16512 GCA_964401125.1 uncultured Aliiroseovarius sp. | reverse complement strand
CTGCCTGTTTCTACATGATGGCGCCCTATAAGCTCTTTCAACTCGCCTTCCCAATGATCAATTGTAACCGGGCATGTCACCAGCGTTTCCATGTTCATCATGTCCTGCGCCATCCCGTCAGGGTCATACAGATAAGCCATGCCGCCGGTCATACCGGCACCAAAGTTTGCTCCGACTGAACCAAGGATCACGGCGACTCCGCCGGTCATGTATTCGCAACCTGAAGCGCCGCAGCCCTCGATAACCACGCGGGCACCCGAATTACGCACCGCAAAACGCTCGCCAGCCCGCCCGGCGGCAAACAAAAATCCGTCGGTGGCACCATACAGCACCGTGTTGCCGATGATGGTGTTCTCTGCCGCAACCAGCGGGCTGGCCATGGGCGGGCGCACCACGATAATGCCGCCTGACAGGCCTTTGCCCACGTAATCATTGGCGTCCCCCGATACTTCCAGTTTCAGCCCCGGTGCGGCAAACGCACCCAGAGACTGCCCGGCGCTACCGGTCAGCTTGACCGTCAGGTGGTCGGGTTGCAGATCATTTCGCATGCCAAAGCGGCGCACGATATGGGAGGAAACTCGCGTGCCCACAGTGCGGTGGGTGTTCTCAACCGCATAGGAAAGCTGCATTTTTTCGCCGTCTTCCAGAAACCTGTGCCCGTCACGTACAATTTGCGCGTCCAACGTATCAGGTACGGGCGTGCGGTCGCGGTAGCGGTCATAAGTGATGCGGTTGGCGCTATCGACACGGATCAGTATCGGGTTCAGATCAAGGTCATCCAAATTTGCCGCACCCCGGCTGACCTGAGTAAGCAGATCGGCCCGGCCAATGATGTCATTCAGCGAGCGTGCGCCGATACTGGCCAGAATTTCGCGCACTTCCTGAGCGTAGAAGGTGATGAGGTTCACCACCTTGTCGGCCGAACCTTTATACTTGGCGCGCAAATCCTCGTCTTGCGTGCAGATGCCCACCGGGCAGGTGTTGGACTGGCACTGGCGCACCATGATGCAGCCCATGGCAATGAGTGCCGCCGTGCCAATGCCGTATTCCTCAGCCCCCATCATCGCCGCCATGACAATATCGCGCCCGGTGCGCAGGCCACCATCGGTGCGCAGGGTCACGCGCGAGCGCAGGTTGTTCATGGCCAGCACCTGATGCGCCTCAGACAGGCCCATTTCCCACGGCAGGCCGGCAAACTTGATGCTGGTCGCCGGTGAAGCCCCGGTGCCACCATTATGGCCCGAAATCAGGATCACATCAGCCTTGGCTTTGACCACGCCTGCCGCGATGGTGCCAACGCCGCTTGAGGCCACCAGTTTCACCGTCACCTTGGCGCGCGGGTTGATCTGTTTGAGGTCGTAAATAAGCTGCGCTAAGTCTTCGATTGAATAGATATCGTGATGCGGCGGCGGGCTGATCAGAGTGACGCCCTTGGTTGAGTGCCGCAGGCGGGCAATCAGTGCTGTGACCTTCATGCCGGGAAGCTGGCCGCCCTCGCCGGGCTTGGCACCTTGTGAAACCTTTATTTCCAGCTCTTCGCACTGGTTGAGATATTCGGCGGTCACCCCAAAACGCCCCGAGGCCACCTGCTTGATCTTGGCGCTTGGGTTGTCGCCATTTGGCTCCGGGTGAAAATGCGCCGGGTCTTCGCCGCCCTCGCCGCTGTCAGATTTGGCACCGATGCGGTTCATGGCGACATTCAGCGTTTTATGTGCTTCGGGGCTGAGGGCACCAAGGCTCATGCCCGGTGTGACAAAACGTTTGCGAATCGCAGTGATGCTTTCCACTTCCTCAATTTTCACCGCCGCGCCAATGGGCTTGATCTCCAGCAAATCGCGCAAATGGATCGGTGGGTTGGCCCGCATGGCCTGCGAAAACTGCGTCCACAATTCATAGCTGGCCGTGTCACAAGCGGCTTGCAGCAAGTGCATGTTCTGCGCGCCCCAAGCGTGGGTCTCGCCCCCCTTGCGGGATTTGTAAAAGCCCCCGACCGGCAGAATATCAAGCGGCGTGCGCCAGCCCTTTGCATGTACTTGCTCCAGTTTGCGCTGGATGCCGATAAGGCCAATGCCACTGATCCGGCTGGTCATACCGGGGAAATATTCGGCGCACATGGCGCGCGAAAGGCCCACTGCCTCAAAGTTCAGCCCACCTCGATAGGAGCTGAGAACGCTGATGCCCATCTTGGCCATGATTTTCAGCAAGCCCTGATCAATGGCCTGGCGGTAACGCTGGGTAATCTCGGTCAGGTTACCGCTAAGCAAGCCGCGCCGGGCAAGGTCAGCAAGGCTATCCTCGGCTAGGTAGGCGTTTACCACCGTCGCACCGCAGCCAATCAGCACCGCAAAATAATGCGGATCAATACATTCAGCCGAGCGCACGTTCAGCGAGGTAAAGGTGCGCAAGCCTTTGCGGGTCAGCCAGGCGTGAATGGCAGAGGTGGCCAGAATCATCGGCATGGCGATACGGTCATGGTTTTGGCCCCGGTCGGACAAAACCAGATGTGCCGCTCCTGAGCGCACGGCCTCTTCCGCTGCCCGGCGAATGCGGGCCAGCGCTTTTGAGAGGGCACCGTCACCGCCCCCGGCGGCTAGTGTGCAATCAATCTCGACCATCGGTGCCTTGAAGTTTTCAATCAGCCGCTCAAATTGGGCATTGCCAACAAACGGACTGTCAAGCATCAGGATTTCCGATTGTGCCGATGTGTCATCAAGTACGTTTTTCAGATTCCCAAAACGGGTCTTCAGGCTCATCACCCGGTATTCACGCAAGGAATCTATCGGCGGGTTGGTGACCTGGCTGAAATTTTGCCGGAAAAAGTGGCTGAGCGGGCGGTAGATGTTTGAAAGCACGGCACTTGGCGTGTCATCGCCCATACTGGCCAGCACCTCTTTGCCGTCCTCGGCCATTGGGGCCAGAATTTGTTCAATGTCCTCCAGCGAATAGCCGGCTGCGATCTGGCGCTGGCGCAGCTCATCCCCCGTATAAAGGGCGCGCTCTTCAACTTCGGCTAGAATTGCGTCCAGCTCCTTGATCTTACCAACCCACTCGCCAAACGGGCGGCTGGCTGCCAGATTGTCTTTCAGCTCGGTGTCGTGAAACAGCACACCTTCTTTCATATCGACCGCCAGCATTTGCCCCGGTCCCAGCGCGCCTTTTTCAACCACATTGGCCTCGTCCACCGGCACCATTCCGGCTTCAGACCCGGCAATCACCAGCCCATCGCCGGTGACCACATAGCGCATGGGGCGCAAGCCGTTGCGGTCAAGCCCGGCGCAGACCCAGCGGCCATCGGTCATGGCCAAAGCTGCCGGGCCATCCCACGGCTCCATGGTTGAATTGGCGTAGGAATACATATCAATCCAGGCTTGCGGCAGCTCTACCGCCTGTTTCGACCAACTTTCCGGCACCAGAATTGTCTTGGCCATTGGTGCCGAACGCCCGGCCCGTACCAGCACCTCGAACACCGAATCGAGTGCGGCCGAATCCGATGCCCCCTGCGCCACGATCGGCTTGATGTCTTCCGCAAGCTCTCCGAAGGCCGAGGAAGCCATGCGAATTTCGTGGCTTTTCAGCCAGTTTATGTTGCCCTTCAGGGTGTTGATTTCGCCATTATGGGCCAGCATGCGGAAGGGTTGCGCCAGCCACCATTCCGGGAAAGTGTTGGTGGAATAACGTTGGTGGTAAATCGCGAATGCGCTCTCAAAGCGCTTATCCAGCAGGTCCGGGTAAAAGTCGGCCACCTGCTCGGCCAGCATCATGCCCTTGTAGATCACGCTGCGGCACGACAGGCTGGCAATATAGAGGCCTTTGACCTGTGCTGTTGCAGCAGCTTTTTCAATGCGGCGGCGGATCACATAAAGCTCACGCTCAAAGGTTTCCTCATCCACGCCCTTGGCATTACTGATGAGAATTTGTTCAATCTCGGGCCGTGTGGCATTGGCCTTTTCGCCAAGGCATTCGATATTCACCGGCACATGCCGCCAGCCGTAAATATAGTAGCCCATGCGCAAAACTTCGGTTTCAACAATGGTCCGGCAGGTCTCCTGCGCCCCAAAATCCGTGCGCGGCAAGAAAACCTGCCCAACCGCAATCAACTCATCTGTTCGAGGCTCATGGCCGGTGCGCCGCACCTGATCGTAGAAGAACGGCACCGGAATTTGCACATGAATACCGGCCCCGTCGCCGGTCTTGCCATCTGCATCCACCGCGCCGCGATGCCAGATAGCTTTCAGGGCGTTAATGCCGTGTTCAACCACCTTGCGGCTGGGCTTGCCATCAATTGACACCACAAGACCAACACCGCAGCTTGAATGCTCGGTTTCAGCGGAATAGAGCGAGTTTTTGTCCATCCACTCGCGGCGCGCGGCCTCATCACGGGCCCATTTCAGATCATATGTTGTCATCTGCTTTTCCGTCCAGTGGCGCGCTGTGCCAGAGGGTTGTTGTGTTGCAAGATAAGTCCTGAACTATCGGAAACGCTTCGCAGCCCTCCGGTGGTGAAAATGTTTCTGCATTCAGGCTGGTGGCCGACCCTGTCACAAAAACCATTGCCGCCAGAAAGCGTTTACCGCATTTTTTACACATGTTTATCTCCTATAATTCAAGGTACAGTCGGCTCACTGGGCCGCCATTGCTGTGCGCGCATCAAAGCTGGTCAGCATGTCAGCCGCCGCATCGCGACCGTCACGGATGGCCCAGACAACCAGCGAGGCGCCACGCACAATATCGCCGACCGCCCAGACATCATCAAGCTCAGTTGCGCCGGTGTTGAAGCCGGCTTGCACCGTGCCCCAGCGCGTTACCGGCAATTCAGGTTCCTGCCACATTTCCGGCAAGTTTTCCGGCTCAAAACCCAGCGCCGTTATCACTAGATCAGCCTCTTCAACATAGGCCGCGCCTTCTATTGGCTCCGGGCTTTGACGCCCCGTCGCATCCGGCGCGCCAAGGCGCATTTCCTGGACCATGACGCCGCTGACAGGGTCACCGGTGAAGCCCTTGGGGGCGGCCAGCCAGACAAACTCGGCACCCTCTTCCTCGGCATTGGCAACTTCGCGTTCCGAGCCGGGCATATTGGTGCGGTCACGGCGATACAGGCATTTGACGCTGGCCGCATTCTGCCGGATTGCCGTGCGCACGCAATCCATCGCCGTATCACCGCCACCGATGACAACGACGCGTTTGCCAGCCGCGTTCAGCGCACCGTTTTCATAGGCCTCAACCTCATCGCCAAAGCCAATGCGGTTTGAGGTTGTCAGGTAATCAAGCGCCTGCACAATGCCGTTAGCCCCGGCACCCGGCCCTTGCAGTTCACGGGTTTTATAAACGCCCGTGGCAATCATCACCGCGTCATGCAGCCCTCGGAGAGCCTGAAAGCTGAGATCAACACCTATATTGCAATTCAGCACAAAATTTACGCCTGCCTGTGCCAGTTGATCGGCCCGGCGCAGCACCACATCTTTCTCCAGTTTGAAGCCGGGAATGCCGTAGGTCAACAGGCCACCGGCCCGGTCATGGCGGTCATAAACCGTGACCTGCACGCCGGCCCGCAGCAGCACATCTGCGGCCGCCAGTCCGGCCGGGCCTGCGCCGATAATACCGACACTTTCACCCCGCTCGGCGGCGGGTGTAATCGGCTTTACCCAGCCCTCGGCCCAGGCGGTATCAGTGATGTATTTTTCAATCGCCCCAATGGTGACGGTGCCGTGGCCGCTTTTCTCGATCACGCAATTACCCTCGCAAAGGCGGTCTTGCGGGCAGATCCGGCCACAGATTTCTGGAAATGTATTGGTGGCCTGACTAAGCTCGTAAGCTTCTTTCAAGCGGCCCATGGCAACCATGCGCAACCAGTCGGGAATATTGTTGTGCAGCGGGCAATGCGACTGGCAATAGGGCACGCCACACTGGCTGCACCGGCTGGCCTGCTCGGCAGCCTTGGCGGCGGCAAATTCTGCATATATCTCGTTGAAATCCTCGTTGCGCATAATGGCGCCGCGCTTTTCGGGCATATGCCGATCCAGGTTTATAAATTTTAACATTGGCTGCTTCGCCATTCTCGCCTCCGCTTTTTGCAACTTGTCTTTTATGCAATGGTAGAACCAAAGAAAAGACAGTGGCTCTGCCGTATATTAGGTTTTTTCTCCTAAGTATATAATTTTTCCCAAATATTGCTATAGATGTAGGGCAGAATTACTGCCGCATATTTACTCTTCCCTTTTAATTACAATTTGTTAGCTTGGCCACACCTTATAAAATGTGACCCCATGCCACTTTTCCACCTACTTCTTATTGCCGCTATCCAAGGCTTGACCGAGTTTCTGCCGGTCTCGTCATCGGCCCACCTGATTCTGCTCCCCAACCTGACCGGGTTGGACGATCAGGGGCAGGTTATTGATGTGGCTGTACATATTGGCACTCTGTTTGCAGTCATCCTGTACTTTCGTCATGATGTGGGGATGGCAGCGGCAGGCATTCCACGCCTGTTGACCGGACGGGTTGATACGCCAGGGTCAAAGCTGGCCTTTCTGTTGGCCATGGCCACCATCCCAGTGGTTTTCTTCGGTCTGGCACTGAGGCTGACCGGCTTTGATGATGCCATGCGCTCGATTACCGTGATTGGCTGGACCATGCTGATTTTTGGGCTGGTACTTTACTGGACGGACCAGAAAGGCAGCACCGAAAAAACTGCGGCAAGCTGGACCTTGCGTGATGCCATAATTCTGGGGCTATGGCAGGCCGTGGCGCTGATCCCCGGCACCTCGCGCTCAGGTGCCGTAATTTCGGGTGCGCGGGCGCTGGGTTACGGGCGCGAGGGTGCGGCAAAGTTGGCCATGCTGATGTCGATTCCGACCATCATCGCATCTGGCGTGTTGCTGGGAGCGGAGGTGGTGGCAGACGCTGACATAGCGGCGGCGCGCGATGGTGCCATTGCGGCAGGCTTTGCCTTTATCGCGGCACTTTTAGCTCTCACCCTGATGATGCGCCTTTTGCGTAGCGTCAGTTTCACACCCTATGTTATTTACCGCATTATACTGGGGCTGGTCCTGCTTTGGCTGGCTTACAGCTAGGGTTAGGCCACTTGCGGCGATACTTTACACCGACTTGAAATGCTGCCGGACCAGATTACTTCTGTAATATTGCGGCCTTCTGTTTTCTGTGGCAAGTTTGGTGCGATAAAGTAGGAAAGCGAACCAGATATGACCGATTTCACCCGCCGCCGAACCATGATGGTTGACACTCAGGTGCGGCCTTCTGATGTGACCAGGTTTCCCATAATAGAAGCCATGCTGGCATTGCCCCGCGAGGCTTTTGTTCCGGATGATCTGCGGGAAGTGGCTTATGCGGGGCAGAACATCTCACTGGGTGGATACAGAGTGATGTTTGAACCTAGAACATTAGCCAAGATGCTGAATTCACTTGATATTCAGCCTGATGAGGTGGTTTTACACATAGGTTGCGGGTTGGGCTACGCGCCTGCTGTCATTGCCCGTATGGCCGATTTTGTGGTGGCACTTGAGGAAGATGAAACCATGGCCACCGAGGCGCAATCAATCCTGTCGGAGCATGACTTGGACAATGTGGCTGTGGTCCTCGGGCCGTTGGCTGAGGGGGCACAAAAGCACGGGCCTTATGATGTGATATTGCTGGAAGGTGCTATTGAGCATTTGCCCAAAGTGCTGGAGGGTCAGCTTAAAGAGGGCGGGCGTATTGCCTGCCTGTTTATGGAAGGGCCACTTGGCAAGGCCATGATCGGCCATAATATAGGCGGCAACATCACTTGGCGTTTTCTGTTTAATGCCGGGGCGCCGGTTATGTCGGGGTTCAAAGCCAGCCCTGCTTTTATTTTTTGATATAAGCCCTTTGTAGCGTGGCTTTGATGTGCGATTGGATGGATCATGATGAATTGGTTTAAAAATAGCCTGGCGGTCTTGGTGGTCTTTGGGCTTTCTGGCACGATTGCTTTGCCAAGCCGGGCTGAAACGCTGACGGATGCGTTGATCTCGGCCTATCGCCATTCCGGCCTGCTGGAGCAACAGCGCGCCTTGCTTCGGGCGGCTGATGAAGATGTGGCGGTAGCAGTGGCAGGGCTGCGCCCATCGATAAATTATGCGCTGAATGCGGGCTGGAGCAATGTGCAGCCCATGCCCGGAGCCTCAACTTCAGCCAGTGCCACCCTCAGCGCCAGCTTGCTTTTGCATGATTTTGGGCGCTCCGAACTTGGCATAAAACTTGCACGTGAAAATGTGCTGATGATACGCGAGATGCTGGTGGGGGTTGAACAGCGGGTGCTGTTACGTGCCGTTTCGGCATTTCTGAATGTACGATCGGCGGTAGAAACATCTGCCCTGCAAGCCAGCTATGTACGCCTGATTACGCAAGAACTCAGGGCAGCGCGGGACCGCTTTGAGGTTGGTGAGATTACCCAGACCGATGTGTCCTTAGCTGAAGCCAGGCTGGCTTCGGCCAAAGCGACCGAGGCTGCTGCTGTCGGCTCGTTGCTGATTGCGCGCGAGGAATACAAGGCGGCAACCGGACGCTACCCTGGCACCCTCAGCGCGCCGCCAGCCCCGCCGGTTACCGTTTCAACGCTGGATGAGGCCCGCACGTTAGGCCGTAGCCGCCACCCGGATATGCTGGCCACCCAGCGCAATATCACCATCGCCAATATGAACGTGGAAATGGCGCTGCTGGCGATGAAACCAACGCTGACCGCCTCGGCCCGTGTGGGTAATAGTGCTAGTTCCGCCGCCGGAGCCAGCAACGTCACCAACACCCAGTTTGGCCTGACGCTTCAGGGACCGATCTATCAGGGTGGCAGGTTTTCGGCCTTATACCGCAAAGCTCAGGCTGCCCGTGATGCGACACGGGCGGGCCTGCACATAACCAAGCATGCAGTTGACCAGAATATCGGTAATGCTTGGGCCGGGCTGGCCATTGCTGCCGCCCGCCGAGAGGCCACTGACCGCCATATCCGCGCCACCAGTGTTGCCCTGCGCGGTGCCCGGGAGGAGCTGAGTTTGGGCGCGCGTACCACCCTTGATGTGCTGAATGCTCAGCAAAGCCTGCTGGATGCCCGCTCCAATGCCATTACGGCCCAGTCTGATCAATACAAGGCTGTATATCAGCTGCTGGCTGCCATGGGCCTGCTAACGGTTGAGCATTTGGGCCTTGGCATCGCCACCTATGACCCGGAAGCTTATTTCAACACGGTCAGCCGCGCTCCGGTGACCGAAGTCAGCCCGCAGGGGAAGCAACTGGATGCATTGCTTGAGGTGCTGGGGCGCAACTAAAGTTTAGCTATCTGTTGAACCGAGCCTTCAGCGCGTCTACACTGCCTGCGAGGCAAGAGCAGGAAAAAAATGTCCGAACCAGTATCAAATGCAGAGATTGAGGATGTGCTGTCCTCCATCAGGCGGCTTGTATCCGAAAGCACCGGAGAGACTTCCCCGGATTCGGAGGGTGACAACACCTCAGAAAAGCTGGTTTTAACCCCGGCCTTCCGGGTTCTTGATCGGGCAGAAGCTGTGAAAAAGCCGGAAGAAATTACCGCGCACCTGCCTGAGCCTGAGCTTGAACCTGAGCAAGCGGCTTCCAGTGCGCTTGAGCAGAAAATTGCCGTGCTTGAAGCGGCAATTGGTGATTCTTACGATGAGTGGGAGCCTGATGGCAGCGAAGAGCAGGTCATGGATGCCGAACCAGACGTTTTGATTCGCGCTACACCGGCTCACCAGGAATCGGCTCACCAGGAATCGGCCCACCAGGAACCGGCTTCCGAGGAAGAGCCCGAAAATGCGCCGGAAGCTGAGCCAGCGGAAGAAACCGGTGAGGTTCTGGAAGCAACGTTTGTGAAGGTTGAGGCGGCTGAGGCGACCAGAGAGCAAGATACACCTGTTGCAGAAGATGTTGCCGAAGACAGTAGCTATCTGGACGAAGAGGCGCTGCGTGATCTGGTGTCGCAACTGGTACGCGAGGAGCTTCAGGGCCATGTGGGCGAGCGTATCACCCGCAGTGTGCGCCGCCTTGTACGACGGGAAATTCAGCGCTCTCTGGCGATTCGTGATCTGGAATAATCATACGGTGACTTCCGTGGCCAGTGCCAGAACCTTGTCCACATCCAGATGTGCCTCCATGTGGTCCGCCAGCCGCTCCAGCACCGCCTCTATCTCGGCCTCATAATTCAGGTTACTGGCAGGCGCGCCAAGCTCGCCCAGATAGGTTTGCCGAAAAGCATCTGAGCTGAACAGCCCGTGCAGATAACAGCCGCGCACCCGGCCGTCTGCACTTGCAGCCCCGTCTATGCGACCCTCAAGTTGCAGAAAGGCGCGGGCGCAATCGGAACCACTTGTTGTGCCCAGGTGAATTTCGTAGCCCTGAACCTCATCGCCGGTTGGCAGGTAGATTGCCTGCCTCAGCGCCAGATTTTTCTGCGCTGACATCTGAGTGACCACATCAAGGTGCCCCAACCCCGGCACCCGCCCCGGCACCCCCTCAATACCATCTGCATCAATGATTTCGCGCCCCAGCATCTGGTAGCCACCGCACAGGCCCAGCACATGGCCACCACGCCTGATATGGGCGGCAAGGTCAATGTCCCAGCCTTGCACCCGAAAATCAGCAAGGTCAGCAATGGTGGATTTGGTGCCGGGGATCAGTACCAGATCAGCATCACCGGGCAGGGGGCGACCGGGTGCGATGATCTCAACCGAGACACCCGGCTCGTTTATCAGCGGGTCAAGGTCGTCAAAATTGGCAAGACGGCTCAGGCGCGGCACGGCGATTTTTAGCACCCCTTTCAGGCGGGCAGGGCCGGGTTGAATATCCAGCACATCTTCCGCAGGCAGCTTCCAGGCATCGCTGAACCATGGCAGAACCCCAAGATCGGCCCAGCCGGTGCGGCTGGTAATTTCTGCCGCCCCCGCCTTAAACAAGCTCACATCACCGCGAAACTTGTTGACTATAAAGCCTTTGATGCGCCCCCGATCATCCGCAGACAGAACCGCATGGGTGCCCACAAGCTGGGCAATGACCCCACCACGATCAATATCGCCAATCAGAATCACCGGCACATTGGCAGCTTCGGCAAAGCCCATATTGGCAATGTCACCAGCACGCAGGTTTATTTCGGCGGGGCTGCCAGCGCCCTCGATCAGCAACAAGTCAACCTGTGCTGCAAGCCTGTGGAAACTCTCCAGAACTTTTGGCAGCAATGTAGCCTTGGCCTTGCCGTAATCCCGCGCTCTCAAAGTCGCCACACGCTTGCCCTGTACGATAACCTGCGCGCCGGTATCGCTTTCAGGTTTCAGCAGCACCGGGTTCATGTCTGTATGGGGCACAATTCCGGCGGCGCGGGCCTGCAATGCTTGCGCCCGGCCAATCTCGCCGCCATCGGCAGTAACGGCGGCGTTGTTTG
>CAYNXK010000028.1:0-5087 GCA_964401125.1 uncultured Aliiroseovarius sp. | reverse complement strand
TGCGGCTTGAAAGGTGCGATACTGAGACCACGGCGGGCAAAGAGGCGCGCCAACCCGGCGACGACAAGCGATTTGCCCACATTCGAGCCTGCCCCCTGTATCATGATCGCCTTTGCCATCGCGCCCTCCTTTACCTGCCTTCCCTAACGTGGAGAAGCGGCAGGGGGAATACTTTTGCTTGACACACGTCAATAAATCAATAATTCATGATATATGGATAAGAAAGAAGCCCTCACCGCCTTCGCCGCCCTTGATCAGACCACACGCATTGACGCCTTTCGCTTGCTGATACGGGCGGGCGGGCAGGGCAGGCATGTTGGCAGGCGAAGTGGCCAAGGCTCTGGGCGCACGGCAAAACACCATGTCGGCGGGGCTTTCGGTGCTGTTGCAGGCCGGGCTCGTGCGCAATCAGCGCGAGGGCCGCGCCATCCGCTATTTCGCTCATATGGATGGGGTGCGCGGCTTGCTTGGCTTTCTCATGGAAGATTGTTGTGGCGGGCAAGCTGAATTGTGCCAGCCGGTGATTGATGAAATTGCCTGTAATGCCGAGATAGAGCCGGTACATGCAGTTTAATCTTTCCCGCCGCCTTGTTGCCGAAGCGCTGGGCACGCTGCTGCTGGTCTGCACCGTGGTCGGCTCAGGCATCATGGCCGAAACCCTGACTGATGATGTGGCGCTGGCGCTGCTGGGCAATACTATTGCCACCGGGGCCATTCTAGTGGTGCTGATCACCATGTTCAGGCCGATCTCAGGGGCGCATTTCAACCCGGCGGTGACATTTGCCTTTCTGCTGCGCCGGGAAATAACGTCCAGTGCGGCCTTGGCCTATACTACAGTGCAAATTCTCGGTGGTATTCTTGGGGCGGTGCTGGCTCATGCGATGTTTTAGCAACCGCTTATTCAGGCCTCGGATCAGGCCCGCAGTGGGTTGGCGCAATGGTGGCAGAGGTGGTAGCAACCTTTGGGCTGGTGGCGACCATTCTGGCAGGCATAAATTCAAGCCCAGCGCTGTGCCGGTGCTGGTGGGCCTGTATATCACCGCCGCTTACTGGTTTACCGCGTCAACCTCGTTTGCCAATCCGGCTGTGACCATTTCGCGGGCATTTACCAACACATTTTCAGGGATCACGCCAGAACATGCGCCGGCCTTTATCATGGCGCAACTGGTCGGGGCGGCGCTTGCTGTGGCATTGTTCGGCTGGCTGCTCAGGCCTTCACAGGTCCCGGTTCAATAGAAAAAGGCGCGCCGGCCGGACGCGCCCTTTCAATTTTGTTGGCAGTTTTAAGCTGCTTCGGCCCGCGCGGCATTGCGCCGCTCGCTTTCTTCGCGTGACAGGGCAACCGAGGTGCGCACACCTTTACCGACGAAATCCATCAGGCCAGAAACCACACGCTCATTCGGGTCGATACCCGCGCAACTCAGTACTTCGCGCCCATCGCGCGACCGCGCCCAGCGGGCGATTTGATCGGGGCCGTTGCCATATTTTTTGTCATCTGCAATGGCGTCATCCAACGCTGCCAGCACAACAGCAGCAAATAATTTGCGCGCGCGGTTGCCTTGTTCGTGGTTGAATGCCGTGCCGTCTACAAAATCTAACATGTTCGTCCTTCGTTATTATTGCTCTTGTCTTTTCAGGCGTGACGGCCAATATGACTAATCTCAGCCGATTCGGTACCCCACTAAACGCATATCAGGTATGCTATTTATGCATACCTTCTGTAAATAACCCCTAAACTTGGTGATCTTGCCAGCGGTCAACCCGCCAGATATAGGTGTCGTCAACTTTTCTTCAACCTTTTGCCATGGTTTTGCCACATGCCTAAAATTAACGGAAATGAAATCCGCCCCGGAAACGTCCTTGAACATAGCGGCGGCCTTTGGGCTGCCGTGAAAGTTGATCACGTAAAACCCGGCAAGGGCGGCGCCTTCGCCCAAGTCGAACTACGTAACCTTCGTAACGGCTCAAAGCTTAACGAAAGGTTTAGGTCCGCCGATAAAGTCGAAAAAGTCCGGCTGGAACAAAAAGACCAGCAGTTCCTTTATGAAAACGCTGGCATGCTGGTGTTCATGGATGTCGAAACCTATGACCAAATCGAACTGCCCGCCGAAATCCTTGGCGAGCGCCGGCCTTTTTTGCAGGACGGCATGACCATTGTGGTTGAATTTCACGAGGAAGAAGCGCTGAATGCCACGCTGCCGCAGAAAGTTACCTGCAAGGTGGTCGAGACCGAGCCGGTGGTGAAGGGCCAGACCGCTGCCAAGTCATTCAAGCCCGCCATTCTGGATAACGGCATCAAGGTCATGGTGCCGCCTTTTGTTGGCCAGGACGAGGCGATCATCGTCAATACCGAAACCATGGAATATGCCGAACGCGCCTGACGTGACCTTGCACCTGCGCAGGCCTACCCCTACCTGAAACAGGTGGGAGGCTTGACTATGCGTTGGGTTGGATTTGGGCTGCTTTTCTTGGCCCCGCTATATTTGGTGCTGACAATCAGCGCGGCCATGGCTGACCCGGCAGAAGAGCGGTTTCGCGACACGTTTGAGCATGAATCGGCGGCGGGCGTGGTGGCGATGGCGGCGGGCTATGTGCTGGGTGATGCAGCCCCGGTGATCATGATCAATGGCCCGCGTTACAAAGGCTCGGAGCAGATGCTCGACCCAGAGGCGCGCTGGCATATCGGCTCGATCAGCAAAAGCTTCACCGCCACTTTGCTGGTCCAGATGGCTGAACGTGGCGAGATTAATTTTGACGCCCCCCTTGCTGACCTGCTGCCGGAATATGCCGCTGAAATGCATTCAGACTGGCAGCATCTGACCCTGACCGAACTTCTCAGCCATACTGCCGGGCTGCGGCCAAATTTCACCATTCGTCAGATGGTAGCCTGGGCCGGCGAAGACCATACAGCCGAACGTCTGAAGCGTCTGCGTGCTCATTGGAGCAAGGAATTGCCGGGGCAGCGCGGGCAGTTTGATTATTCCAACATCGGCTATGTGTTGGCGGGGTTTGTCGCCGAAACCCGCGCTGGGCTACCGTGGCAGGCGCTGATTCGGCGCGATATTGCTGCGCCGCTCGGTCTGACCTCTCTGGGTTTCGGCCCGCCTGCGGGGGAGGCCGATCCCTGGGGCCACAAGCGGCAGTTTTTCATCACCCGACCGGTGCAGCCAACTGGCAAATCTGCTGACAACCCGGCCTGGATCGGCCCGGCAGGCACGCTGCACATGTCACTGGCCGATCTGCTTGGCTGGGGCCAGGCCCATATGCGTGCCTGCTGGGGTGAGATGCCGGAATTTCTCAGCACCGAAGCCTGCACGCGCCTGCACACCCCGATCGCCAATGAGTATGCGCTGGGCTGGGCGGTGCGGCCGTCTGAAGGGCTGGCGGGGCCGATCCACAGCCATAACGGCTCAAACACCATGTGGGTGGCCGAGTTGGCGTTTTTGCCTGAGCACGAGTTGGTGCTGGCGCTGGCCATGAACCAAGCCCGGCTGGCCGAGGCCGGGGCGGCGATGATTGCTTTGAGGTGGGCAATTCTGGGGCCAGATCAGGGCCGACTTGCGCCTGACCCGGCAAAGCCTTAGAACGCGCAAGCATCAGGATCAGGAGGGCCGCATGGGCTTTAAAATGGGTATTGTCGGCTTGCCGAATGTCGGCAAATCGACACTTTTCAACGCGCTGACGCGCACTGCCGCCGCACAGGCGGCAAATTTTCCGTTTTGCACGATCGAGCCAAATGTCGGTGAGGTTGGCGTGCCTGATGCGCGGCTGGATAAGCTGGCGGCCATTGCCGCCTCCAAGGAGATCATTCCGACCCGCATGACTTTCGTTGATATTGCTGGCCTGGTCAAAGGCGCCAGCAAGGGTGAGGGGCTGGGCAACCAGTTTCTGGCCAATATCCGCGAGGTTGACGCCATCGCCCATGTGCTGCGCTGTTTTGATGATGGGGATGTGATCCATGTGGAGGGCCGTGTGAACCCGGTTGAAGATGCCGAGGTGATCGAGACCGAGCTGATGCTGGCCGACATGGAAAGCATTGAGAAACGCCTGCAAGGGATACTGCGCAAAGTGAGGGGCGGCGATAAGGAAGCGGTGCAGCAACAGCGCCTGATGCAGGCAGCAATGGTAGCGTTGGAACAGGGCCAGCCCGCGCGCGTTATTGAGGTGGATGCAGAAGATGCCAAAGCCTGGAACATGCTCCAGCTTCTGACCTCAAAGCCCATCCTCTATGTCTGCAATGTAGGCGAGGCGGATGCAGCCGAGGGCAACGCCTACTCAAAGGCAGTTGAGGAAATGGCGGCGAGTGAAGGCAACGCCTCGGTAGTGATTTCGGCTCGCATCGAAGAGGAAATCAGCCAACTTGAGCCGGATGAGCAGGAGATGTTTCTGGTCGAGATGGGCCTGCACGAGGCCGGGCTGGATAGGATGATCCGCGCTGGATACCAGCTGTTACACCTTGAGACCTACTTCACAGTTGGCCCCAAAGAGGCCCGCGCCTGGACCATCCAAAAAGGTACTAAAGCACCGCAGGCCGCAGGGGTTATCCATGGTGATTTTGAGCGTGGATTCATCCGGGCCGAGACCATTGCCTTTGATGATTTTGTGGCACTGGGTGGCGAGCAACCTTGCAAGGAAGCAGGAAAAATGCGTGCCGAGGGCAAGACATATGTGGTGCGTGATGGTGACGTTCTGCACTTTTTGTTCAGCGGCTGAGTGCCGCGTCTTTAGCTCTGAAACTGCCGCCTGTCATGCCAATTAAGTCAGGCCAAGTTTTTGCCAAATTCAGGCCAATATCAGCAGTTATCCTAGCCACGAATCTACTGGCTGGAATTAATATGTTGAGTTTTCTTGATTGGATGTTTTCGAACTATTTTCTGACCCTAGGCGGTGTCGCATTTATCTGCGGTGCGGCAGTTTTTTATCTGGTGATGCAGCGGACGCGAAAACGTAGGCGTGATCAGTACCGGGGCCGCCATAATAACTGAAATGGCCCTGTTTTTCCAAACGTGTTTGTAGCATTTTCCTTAAAGCAGGTATGAAAGGGAAAACATGGATATTCTGAACCAGCTTGAGGACATTCTGGGGAA
>CAYNXK010000027.1:0-16773 GCA_964401125.1 uncultured Aliiroseovarius sp. | reverse complement strand
AATTCCAACGCTTATCCATTCAAATTTCTTCACGGACTACTCCACAATCCCCGCTGTTTCCACCACCGCGTGCAGCAGCACATCCGTCCCCGCCGCCGCCCATTCTTTTGAAATTTCCTCGGCCTCGTTGTGGCTCAGCCCGTCTACGCAGGGGCACATGACCATGGCCGTCGGGGCCACCCGGTTGATCCAGCAGGCGTCATGCCCGGCCCCTGATATCAGGTTCATGTGGCTGTAACCCAGCCGTTCAGCGGCGTTGCGCACCGCAGTCACACAGCCTTCATCAAAGGTCACCGGGTCAAAACCGCCAACCTTTTCCAGCTCGTATTCCAGCCCCGTATCGTTGCAGATATCCTTGATAGCAACCGCCAGCCGCGCCTCCATGTCTTGGATAACCGCAAGGTCGGGGCTGCGCAGATCAACAGTGAAAACCACACGGCCGGGGATCACATTGCGCGAATTGGGAAAGACCTCAATATGGCCGACAGCACCCACCGCATGCGGCGCGTGGCTCAGGGCAATCCCGTCCACCGCTTCCAGTACCCGCGCCATGCCAAGGCCGGCATTCTTGCGCATCGGCATCGGGGTTGAGCCGGTATGGGCATCCTTGCCAATCAACGTCACCTGTGTCCAGCTCAGCCCTTGGCCGTGGGTGACAACGCCGACCTCCTTACCCTCCGCTTCCAGAATTGGCCCTTGTTCTATGTGCAGCTCAAACATCGCGTGCATCTGGCGCGCTCCCACCGGCTCGTCGCCCTGCCAGCCAATCCGGGCCAGCTCGTCGCCAAACTTTTTGCCCTCCGCATCTTCGCGGCCCTTGGCCCAGTCTTCGGTATGCATACCAGCGAACACGCCTGAAGAAAGCATGGCGGGAGCAAAACGCGTGCCTTCCTCGTTGGTCCAGTTGGTGACCACGATCGGGTGGCGGGTTTTAATGCCAAGGTCATTGAGTGTGCGCACAAGTTCAAGCCCGCCAAGCACCCCCAACACGCCGTCATATTTGCCGCCGGTTGGCTGGGTGTCCAAATGTGATCCGACATAAACCGGCAGTGCTTCAGAATCCGTGCCTTCACGCCGCGCAAACATGTTGCCCATACTATCAATCCCCATGCTCATACCCGCCGCCTTGCACCATTTGGCAAACAGCGCCCGGCCCTCGCCATCCTCGTCCGTCAGGGTCTGACGATTGTTACCACCTGCCACGCCCGGGCCGATTTGAGCCATTTCCATCAGGCTTTCCCACAGGCGGTCGCCATTGATTTTCAGGTTGGCAGCGGGGGCGGGCATGGGCTTTCCTTTCGTTGTTTTCGGGCGAGTGTGAAGCGCATGAGGCGGCTTGGCAATGGTCTATTGCCCGCGCACAATACAGGCCAGCGGGTCACCCATCGGGTTATTCGGATGCTCCAGCCACGAGCGCTTGTCTTCAGGAATGGTCATGCCGGTGCGCTC
The DNA here is from genome assembly GCA_964401125.1 of uncultured Aliiroseovarius sp. Lineage (GTDB taxonomy): Bacteria > Pseudomonadota > Alphaproteobacteria > Rhodobacterales > Rhodobacteraceae > JAAEUB01. The sequence goes on along the minus strand of CAYNXK010000027.1, from coordinate 15,324 downwards.
ATCCACTTCGCCCACATCAAGCTGGCGCATGGTGATGCAATTCTCGACCGGGCAGACATTGACACAGAGGTTGCAAGCCACGCATTCGTCATCCTTGACGGTAAACACCCGGCCCTCGCTCATTTCAATGGCCTGATGCGAAGTATCTTCGCAAGCCGCATAGCAGCGGCCGCACTTTATACATTCATCCTGATTGATCTCGGCCTTGGTGACGTAATCGAGGTTCAGATATTGCCAGTCGGTGATCTTAGGCACGGCCATGCCAACAAAATCGGCGGTTGAGACATAGCCCTTTTCATCCATCCACTGGCTGAGACCCGAGATCATCTCTTGCACCACCTTGAAGCCGTAGGTCATAGCAGCCGTGCAGACCTGCACATTTCCGGCCCCCAGCGCCATGAACTCAGCGGCGTCGCGCCAGGTGGTAATGCCGCCAATTCCTGAAATCGGCAGGCCGGCAGTTTCTCGGTTGCGGGCAATTTCGGCCACCATGTTCATGGCAATCGGCTTCACCGCCGGGCCGCAATAGCCGCCATGGGTGCCCATGCCGTCGATCATCGGTTCGGGGCACATGGCATCCAGATTAACCGAGGTGATCGAGTTGATGGTGTTGATCAGGCTGACCGCATCGGCACCAGCCTGTTTGGCGGCCTCGGCGGGCAGCAGAATATTTGAGATATTCGGCGTCAGCTTGACGATGCAGGGCCGTGGATAGTGCTTTTTCACCCAACCCGTGATCTGACCGACAAAGTCCGGCACTTGCCCAACAGCCGAGACCATGCCGCGTTCAGCCATACCATGCGGACAGCCGAAATTAAGCTCGACCCCATCGGCATTGGTTTCTTCCACCCGCGCCAAGATACTTTTCCAGGCGTCTTCCTCCAGCGGCACCATCAGGCTGACAACCAGCGCGTGGTCAGGGTAGTCACGCTTGACGCGGGTGATTTCTTCAAGGTTGATATCCAACGAACGGTCGGTGATCAGCTCAATGTTGTTCAGCCCCAAAAGCCTGCGGTCAGCCCCGAAGATGGCCCCATAGCGCGGCCCGGAGACATTGACCACCGGCGGGCCTTCCTCGCCCAGAGTTTTCCAGACCACGCCGCCCCAGCCAGCCTCATAGGCGCGGCGCACGTTATACTCCTTGTCGGTCGGCGGGGCCGAAGCCAGCCAGAACGGGTTGGGGGATGTGATGCCCAGAAAGTTGCTTGTCAGGTCAGCCATTTTGTTCTCCAACCAAGGATTGTGTAAATGTGTCAGGGTCAATTCCTGCGCCCACAAGCCGGGTTCGCGCGGCATCAAGAACATCGGCATCAAAGGTATCGGGATGGCGAAGGACAACCACTTCAAAGGTCAGTCCGGGGTGCCCCCGTTCAATTAAATCGGTAAACCCGGCCGAGGCCTCGGGCTTTAGCGTCAGATCAGTCGCCGTCTTTGCCTCACCGTCCCGCGCTATCTTTTGGCGGGTTCGTGACAGGCGTACCGCCTTACCCCGCTCGTCGCGAAGCATCTCCTCAAGTGCGTGGATCGACTGCCACACATCATGCTCGACCGTTCCGGGGTTTGCTTCAGGCTGAACCAAGCATAACCTGGCAAAGGCGGCGCGTTCTACCGCGGCAGATTTCTGGCGGCGCGCATTGACAATTAGATTGCGAAGTTTTTTGGGATCGTTCAGGGTTTCAATCGCAGCAAGGGCAGCTCGCTCGGCTGGCGTAAGGTCTGCCATGGCTCAGGCTCCCTTCATCAAGGTTGCATGGATATCCTCGGCAGCATCGCGTCCCTCGGCTACCGCTGTTACCGTCAGGTCATCACCACCGGAAGCACAATCTCCCCCGGCCCAGATGCCTTTGCGGCTGGTGCGACCCGCAGAATTCACGGTAATTTTGCCGCTCTCTATATTCAATCCGGATGCCTCACCCAGACACTGGCCAATGGCTTTCATCACCTGATCGGCTGGCAAGCGGAAATTCGCGCCGCTGCCGTCGGTATAGGCAAATTCCACTTCGGCCACCGCATTGCTGCCATGCAGCGCAACGGGGGTTGCGTTTGTAAGGATATGCACGCCCTTTGAGGTTGCCAGATCCTGCTCGTATTTTGAGGCTGCCATACGCGTACGGCCACGCCGGTAGGCCAGCGTCACGCTCTCCGCTCCCAGCAATTTTGCCTGTACCGCTGCATCAACCGCTGTCATGCCGCCACCGATAACCACCACGTTGCGGCCAATGGGCAGGGATGCAAGCTGGCGCGACTGGCGCAGGTCAGAAATGTAGTCAACCGCATCAAGCACCCCGCCCAACGCCTCGCCCTCAATACCCAGAGCATTCACAGCACTCAGCCCCAGCCCAAGAAATACTGCGTCATGCCCGGCAGCCAAGCCTTCCAGATTAAGCCCATTGCCCAGCGCCTGCCCCAGCCTGATCTCAATACCCCCAATACCCAGCAGCCAATCCACCTCGCGGGCAGCAAAGCCATCAACCGCTTTGTAGCTGGCGATACCAAACTCGTTCAGCCCGCCGGTCTTGGGGCGTGCATCATAGAGCGTCACCGAATGGCCGTGCATTGCCAGCCGGTGTGCGGCGGCCAAACCCGCTGGCCCGGCGCCAACAATGGCCACGGATTTTCCCGTGACCTCTGCACGCCTGAAGGGCTGCGGCCCGGTGGCCATCAGCTTGTCGGTGGCAAAGCGTTGCAAGCGGCCAATCTCGACCGGGTCACGCTCGGCAGTTTCGCGCACACAGACTTCTTCGCAAAGAGTTTCGGTGGGGCAGACACGGGCGCACATGCCGCCCAAAATATTTTGGCTGAGAATTGTGCGTGCCGCAGCTTCGGCAGTGCCGGTTGAGATTTGGCGAATAAACAGCGGAATGTCGATATCGGTGGGGCAAGCCTCCATGCAGGGCGCATCATGGCAAAAATAGCAGCGATCCGCTGCCACCAGCGCTTCATGTGTATTCAGAGGGGCGTGCAGGTCGGAAAAATTTGCCGCATAGACATCAGGTTGCAGCCGCCCGGACACCACACCGGGCGTCGAGGGGGAATGTTTCATCTAAAGCTCCCATGGCACATTGTTTTTTTCAGCCTGCCACAAGCTGTATTTTTTATCAATTGGTAAAAAATTAAGATCTAACCTTGGTGGGTGATGACCTAAAGCCGAAAAAGTAGACACTTGTCGCAATAACGCCTAGATGTCAGATAACCATATGGGAGGAGATTATGGCATTACCCCTTGCCCCAATCGCTGTTGTGGCGCTGAGATATGGCACGGTTGCAGTGGCAACTTACGTGATGGCGCGGCATATTGAGCGTGGGCGGCGTGACCAGCGCGCCGAAGATTCCCTTGATGAGGTGCCAGAGGGTGTAACCCTGCGCCGCGACGGTGAGCAAATGAATGCCACCGGGCGCTATTGCAGGGTAATTCGGCTTGGCAAGAGTGGGCCGGGGCTGGAGGTTGACATCAGCTCCATCAGCCGCATCCGCATCCGCAAGGTCCAGTAAGCATGCAGCTCCTGTCGGCCTCCACCTCGCCATTCGTCGCAAGGTGCGCTTGGCTACCTTGATCTGCGCCACGATGCCCATGGGCTGAGTCCGCCTGAAAAGTTCAGAGGTTTATTGGGTGTTGGCTTCCAGACCACAAAAGGCAGCCAAGGATATGCTGCGATATTTGCATCATATTTACACCTTCCTGCGACAACTTGCCCGGAGATTCGGCTGTTTCAGGAAAAATGGGCCCCCTGCGCTGGAATGACCGCTGGACTGCAGGTTGTTCGCAAGCTAAACAGCCGCGCAAGTGGCTGTAGGAAATATGGCCTAAGTAGAGTCGGCCACCAAACAGTGCGGCCATATAAAATGGGAGGCGCTCTCGTGTCACATGCTGATGATCACGAAGGAACCCGTCGGGATTTCCTTTACTATGCCACTGCCGGTACCGGTGTTGTGGTTGCCGGGGCTGCAACCTGGCCGATGATCCACCAGATGAACCCCTCAGCTGATGTGAAAGCGCTCGCTTCGATTCAGGTGGATATATCCGGGGTTGAGCCGGGCACCCAGATTACCGTGAAATGGCGCGGCAAGCCGGTCTTTATCCGCCGCCGCACCGAAGACGAAATTGCGCGGGCGCGGGCTGATGACGGTGCCGCCGATTTGCCCGACAATTTCGCCCGTAACAACAACCGTGATGAAGGGCTTTCAGCCAATGATGTAAACCGGACAATGGATGAAGCGGGCGAATGGCTGGTGATGATGGGGGTCTGTACCCATCTTGGCTGTGTGCCGCTGGGCGATGGTGCCGGCAACTATCAGGGCTGGTTCTGCCCCTGTCACGGCTCGCATTACGATGCTTCCGGGCGCATTCGTCAAGGCCCGGCACCTACGAACCTGCCGATTCCGATCGCAGAATTCATTGATGAAGTAACCATAAAACTCGGATAAGGGAGGCGCGATATGTCTGGTATTCCCCACGATCATTACGAGCCTAAAACTGGCTTTGAAAAATGGCTGCATGTGCGGCTTCCCATCGTTGGTCTTGTTTACAACACGATCATGATCCCCACTCCGAAAAACCTGAACTGGTGGTGGATCTGGGGCATTGTTCTGGCCTTTACCCTGATGATGCAAATCGTCACCGGCGTTATTTTGGCCATGCATTATACACCGCATGTCGATATGGCATTTGCCTCGGTTGAACATATCATGCGCAATGTGAATGGCGGCCATATGCTGCGTTATATTCATATGAATGGCGCTTCCCTGTTCTTTGTTGCCGTATATGTTCACATGTTCCGTGGCCTGTTTTATGGCTCTTACAAGGCGCCGCGTGAAGTTACCTGGATCATTGGCATGCTGATCTACCTGATGATGATGGCGACCGGGTTTATGGGCTATGTTCTGCCCTGGGGGCAAATGTCATTCTGGGGGGCTACCGTGATTACCGGCCTGTTCGGGGCGATCCCGTTCATCGGCGAAGCCCTGCAAACCTGGATTCTGGGGGGGCCGGCTGTTGGCAATGCCACGCTGAACCGCTTCTTCAGCCTGCATTATGTCCTGCCATTTGTCATTGTTGGCCTTGTGGTGATACATATCTGGGCTTTCCACACCACAGGCAACTCAAACCCGTCCGGCACCGAAGTGCGCCGAGGCTCAAAGGAAGAAGTCGAGAAAGACACGCTGCCTTTCTGGCCCTACTTTGTGATTAAAGACTTGTTTGCACTGGCCGTCATTATGATTGTCTTCTTTGCGGTGGTCGGCTTCATGCCCAACTACCTTGGCCACCCGGACAATTACATTGAGGCAAACCCTCTGGTCACACCCTCCTTTATCGTGCCCGAATGGTACTTCTTGCCTTTCTACGCCATCCTGCGCGCCTTTACCGATGAAGTCTGGATAGTGATAGCCGCAAACTGGATCACCGGCGGCATTATTGACGCCAAGTTCTTCGGTGTGATGGCGATGTTTGGCGCGATCCTGATCATGGCACTGGTGCCGTGGCTGGATACCTCCAAGGTCAAATCGGGTACATACCGGCCAATGTTCAAATGGTTTTACCGATTGTTCATCCTCAACTTCATCTTCCTGATGTGGCTGGGGGCAATGCCTGCGGAGGAGCCATATGCCACCTTGTCACTGGTTGCCTCAGCCTACTGGTTTGCCTATTTCCTTGTCATCCTGCCAATTCTGGGGGTGATTGAAAAACCACTGACCCCACCGGCGACAATCGAGGAAGACTTCAACAACAAACATCCCGGTGCCTCTGGCACTGCGGCAGAGTGAGAGAAGGGGCCGAAAAAATGATCAGGAAACTCACAAGTATTGCGATCACTGCCTTATTCATCTCCACTGGGGCGGTTTTTGCCGCCGGAGGCGTGGGCGAAGTTGAAGACTTCGATTTCTCATATGAGGGACCGTTTGGTACGTTCGACCAAAACCAGTTGCAGCGCGGATTCAAGGTTTATACCGAGATGTGTTCCGCCTGCCATGGCTTGAAATTTGTGGCTATACGGACCTTAGCAGATTCCGGCGGCCCAAACTTTAGTGAAGATGATGTGCGCGCCTGGGCAGCTGAGAACCTTGAGGTTTTTGACCCCGAACTGGATGATTTCCGCCCCGCCAAGCCAGCGGACCACTTTCCGGCCTCAAATGATCCGAATGCACCTGATCTCAGCCTGATGGCCAAGGCACGCGCCGGCTTCTACGGGCCATATGGCCTTGGCATCAACCAAATGTTCCGAGGCATGGGCGGTGCAGAATATATCGCCTCGTTCCTTGCAGGCTATACGGGTGAAGAAAAAGAAGAGGCAGGGACAATTCTCTACAAAAATATCGCCTTCCCCGGCGGCTGGACCTCCATGGCTCCGCAGTTTTTTGGTGAAGATGTAGAGTTTGATGATGGCTCACCCAACACGATCCGCGCTCAGTCAAAAGATGTTGCCGCCTTCCTGATGTGGACAGCGGAGCCGAAGATGATGGCCCGCCAGCAGGCTGGCTTTATCGCTGTTCTGCTAATGATTCTGTTGTCGGTACTACTGTATCTGACCAACAAGAAAATCTGGTATCCGATCAAAAACCGTAAAGATGTCTAAGCAAGCCGCAGGTATTTTGATAAAGGGGCGCTCTTAACGGGCGCCCTTTGGCTTTGTCGCAAAGTTTCGGCAAGCCTGTCCGCAGTTCTGAATGAGCCTTGGTTTTCGCCGGTTGTGGTTTTCAGCGCGTCACTGATGGTTACCAAGGCGCTATCAACTAAATCGTCTGCTTTTGTAATAATGCCAAAGGTTGCAGGGGATATGCCTATGCACAACGCGGCGCGGCCAAGGGCCGATCTCTGTCAATGCTTGCAATGCCTTCCCGGTAGCCCCTGCCTTTGGCTCGGGCGCAATCAGTTTCATTTATCGCTCCAACTCAAACGCCAGTTGGGGTAGAGTCTATCAGATGCGCCATGCTTTTCCATATGCCCGCTCCGGCCAAACTATCGGCTTGTTGGGTGGTTCGTTTGATCCTGCCCATGCGGGGCATGTGCATATCACTTTGGAGGCGTTGAAGCGGTTTCAGCTGGATCGGGTCTGGTGGCTGGTCAGCCCCGGCAATCCTTTGAAGGCGCACGCACCGGCACCGCTGGAGCAGCGGCTAAAGCAAGCGCGCGCGGTGATGCTGCATCCGCGTGTTGAGGTGACGGGGCTGGAGACATATTTGGGCACGCGTTACACCGCCCGGACCATAGTCGCCTTGCAAGCGCGCTATCCCAATGTGCGTTTTGTCTGGCTGATGGGGGCGGATAATCTGGCAGGATTTCACCACTGGCAGGATTGGCGTGAGATCATGGCGCGTCTGCCTGTGGGGGTTATTGCCCGGCCCGGCAAGAGGGTGGCGGCGCGCAGCAGCAAAGCAGCACAGGTATTTCAGGCGCAACGCCTACCGGGGCGAAAAGCTGCCCTGCTTGGGCGCAGCCCTGCACCGCGCTGGTGCCTGATCAACCTGCCGATGCTCACCCATTCCTCAAGTGCGATCCGGGCGCGGGGGGAATGGTAAGCTGCCTGACAGCTTGAAGGCGGAATGGCTTTGCATCTGAAAGTTGGTTTTGGGAAAAGTCAGAAAGCCGGGCCTTGCCCTTCACTAAAAAGCGCGCTTAAGTCCGGGCCATGACGAAGTATATTTCACGGCGGATATTACTGGGAGGTATTGCCTCGCTGGCAGCCGGGCGGGTGTTTGGCGAAGCCCCTCTGACCTCGCCACACCCCACTTTGCGGGCTGGCGATTTTCACAGGCAGGCAGCAGCAGTACCGGAAGATATTGTCAGCCGCGCCAAGCTGGCCGGCACTCTGGGATATGTGGTGGCGGATGCCCGCAGCGGGCAGGTGCTTGAGGCCGTGAACCCAGCTCTGCCCTTGCCGCCGGCCTCGGTTGCCAAGGCGGTGACCGCTGTTTACGGGCTTGAAACATTGGGTGCGGGCCATCGCTTTCAAACGCGGCTGATTGCCACCGGGCCGGTTAAAAACGGGCGGTTGGGGGGCGATCTGGTGTTGGTTGGTGGCGGCGACCCAGTGCTGGACACCAACGATTTGGCGGATATGGTGCTGGCATTAAGGGAAGCTGGCTTGCGCGAAATTTCCGGCAGATTCAGGTTCCATGCTGGCGCGCTGCCCTATCAGCGGGTAATAGACCCTGGCCAGCCCGATCACGTAGGCTATAATCCGGCGATTTCCGGGCTGAACCTGAATTTCAACCGGGTGCATTTTGAATGGAAGCGGGCGGCCTCGGGCTATACCGTGACGATGGATGCGCGCAGTGACAGGTTTCGCCCGGAAGTGGTGATTGCACAAATGCGCGTGGTTGAACGGACGCACCCGGTATATACTTTCAAGCAAGATGGCAATATTGACCGCTGGACAGTAGCGCGCTCAGCCCTTGGTAATGGCGGTTCGCGCTGGCTGCCAGTGCGCCGGCCTGACCTTTATACTGCCGAGGTTTTCCGGGCACTTGCAGGGGCCTTTGGCATCCGGCTGCCAGCGGCGACCATAGCCCGCAATATGCCGCACGGAACGGTGCTTGTGACCCATGAAAGCGCCTCTCTTTCTGCAATCACCCGGCTGATGCTGAGACATTCCACCAACCTGACCGCCGAGGTTATTGGCCTGACGGCAAGTAAGGCACGCGGGCATGATCCGGGATCACTGAAGAATTCGGCCCGGATGATGAGTGACTGGATGAAGCAGAGCCTTGGCAGCAAGCATGCGGACCTCAAGGACCATAGCGGGCTGAGTGACGCCTCGCGCCTGACGGCCAGCGATATGGTCATGGCCCTGGTGCGGACCGGGCCAGACGGTGCGCTGCATCAGTTGATGAAAGAATTGGTGCCGCGCGATGCGGAGGGTCGGAAAAACCCCAATGCAAGGCATGTGATAAGGGCCAAAACCGGCTCGTTGAATTTTGTGTCATCCTTGGCTGGATATATCGCGCCAGCTGGCGCCGCACCGCTGGCTTTTACGATTTTTACCGCAGATATCAAGCGCCGCGCCGCGATCAAGCGCAGCGACCGTGAGCGTCCAGAAGGGTCACGCGACTGGGCCAGGCGGTCGCGCCGCCTGCAACACCAGTTGATTAACCGGTGGGCCGGGCTTTACGGCGGCTAAGGGTTTCAGCCGCGTTTTGGTATATTCACGGCAATTTTGCTGGCCGGGCGTTCTGTGCAGGTTTCCAGCCAACGCAGTACATTCGGCACATCATCCATTTCCAGCAGATCATGCGCCTTGTAGTGGGTTTTCAGCACCCGGACCCATGGCCAAACAGCGATGTCGGCAATGGTATAGTCAGCACCCATGATGAAGTCACGGCCCTCAAGCCGGGCGTTCAGCACCTCCAGCAGGCGGATGACCTCTTCCGTGTAACGCTCAAGCGGGCGCTTGTCTTCAAAGGCCTTACCGGCAAAGGTGTGAAAAAAGCCGAACTGCCCCATCATCGGGCCAACACCGCCCATTTGCCACATCAGCCATTGCAGAGTTTCATAGCGGGCGGCGGGATCTGCGGGCAGGAACTTGCCGGTTTTTTCGGCCAGATAAATCAGGATAGCACCGGTTTCCCAAAGCGGCAGAGGGCTGCCACCGGGGCCACTCGGGTCAATGATGGCAGGGATTTTATTGTTTGGGTTGAGCGACAGGAATTCCGGCGTGAACTGGTCATCATCGCCGAAGCTTATGAAATGCGGCTCATAGGCCAGCCCGCATTCTTCCAACATGGCAGATATCTTAATGCCGTTCGGGGTGGGCACAGAATAAAGCTGAATGGCATCCTTGTTGGTGGCGGGCCAGCGCCCGGTGATCTCAAAGTTCTCAAGCATTTGAATGTCCTTGTTTCTGGATATCTGGTTCTCTGCAAAAATAGGGTCTGCTCAAAACGTCATGTGGCGCGCCCTTGCGCCGCGTTCAATGGCGGCAGCATGCAGGCGATCTATATTCAGTTCATAGCGTATTTCAGCAAGCAGCCTGAGTTCGGTTTCGCCCAGCTTGCCGTCAGACGCTGCCACGTCGCAGGCTAGGGCATAGGCGGTTTCCCACAGGGGTTCCGGCAGGTTTTCACGCACCAAGCAAAACAGCGTGTCAAGCCCTTCTTCAACGGCAAAAAGGTCAAACACGGTTTGCGATACCTGCTTGATGCGGTCGGCGTCATAACCACCAAAAACCGGCAGGTGGTTGACGATGGCCTCAATGGTGATCAGCTCCGAGGTGCGGATGTTTTCATCCGAGGCGGACACCGCGATCATCAGGGCGACCAAAGCGTCTTGGGCGGTGAGAGCGTGGGGCGTATCTGGCATGGGCGACTCCTCTATGTTGCTTGCAGATTATTGACGCGCGCCCGCCAGCGCAATAGGGAGAGCGACAGCTGGGCAAAAGCCTTGGCCTTTAAAGGGAAATACCATGTCTGACCTGCGTGATGTTGCGATGCAATCAAAAGCCTGGCCGTTTGTAGAAGCACGCGCGCTTTTGAAACGGCTGAACGGCAAGGCACCAAAGAAAGGCCATGTGCTGTTTGAAACCGGCTATGGTCCCTCGGGCCTGCCGCATATCGGCACTTTTGGCGAGGTGGCGCGCACCACGATGATCCGGCGGGCGTTTCAGGTGATTTCAGATATTCCCACGCGGCTGATTTGCTTTTCCGATGATATGGACGGCATGCGCAAGGTGCCGGGCAATGTGCCAAACCCGGAGGCGCTGGCCACACATCTGCAAAAGCCGCTCTCGGTGGTGCCGGACCCGTTTGGTAAATATGACAGCTTTGGCGACCATAACAACGCAATGCTCCGGCGTTTTCTCGATACATTCGGCTTTGAGTATGAGTTTATCTCGGCCAGCAAATTTTACAAATCGGGTGAGTTTGACGAAATACTGCTGCGCGCGGTTGAAAAATACGATGAAATAATGGCAGTGATGCTGGCGTCATTGCGCGAAGAGCGACGGGCAACATATTCATGCTTTCTGCCAATATCGGAAAAAACGGGCCGGGTTATGTATGTGCCGATGAAGGCGGTGGACGCCAAAGCCGGCACCATCACCTATGATGATGAGGACGGCGATGAGGTGACGGTTTCAGTCACCGGCGGGCGGGTCAAATTGCAGTGGAAGCCGGATTTCGGGGCGCGCTGGGCGGCGCTGGGGGTAGATTTTGAGATGTACGGCAAAGACCATGCCACCAACACGCCAATCTATGACAAAATTTGCCGCATATTGGGTGCACCGGCGCCAGCACATTTCATTTACGAAATGTTTCTCGATGAAAACGGCGAAAAGATTTCAAAATCAGCGGGCAACGGAATTTCGATTGATGATTGGTTGAAATATGCCGGGGCCGAGAGCCTTTCCTATTTCATGTACCAAAAGCCGAAAACCGCCAAACGTTTGTTTTTTGATGTGATTCCAAAGGCGGTGGACGAATATCACCAGCAGTTGCGCGCTTATGATGCTCAGGATCTGAAGGCGCGTCTGGCCAATCCGGTGTTTCACATTCACGGTGCAGATGTGCCGCGCTCGACCATGGTGGTGCCATTTGCCATGCTGCTTAATCTCGCGTCAGTTTCCGGGGCGCAGGACAAGGCGGCGCTGTGGGGCTACATCCGCCGCTACGCGCCCGAGGCCAGCCCTGAAAGTCACCCGGACATGGATGCCGCGGCTGGTTTTGCAGTGAAATACTACGAGGATTTCGTAGCCCCCTCAAAGGTCTACCGTGCGCCCAATGATCTGGAGCGCGAGGCCCTCACAGAGCTGCGTGACAAGCTGGCTGCATGGGAGGGTGAAGTCGACGGTGAGGCGCTGCAAGCGCTGGTATTTTCGGTGGGTCGCGAGCGGTTCGAGCCGATGCGAGACTGGTTCAAGGCGCTCTATCAAGTGCTGCTGGGTGCCGATCAAGGCCCGCGCTTCGGCAGCTTCATTGCGCTCTATGGCGTGGGTGAGACCGTGGCACTGATTGACAAGGCGCTGACGGATGATCTGGGCCTGAATTGAGCTAAATTCACCTAAAACACCCTGCAAGTAGGGTGGTACTTCATAAGGCACACATGATATTGTGCTTCCATGGTGTGTATACATGTTTGAAAGTTATTTCGTCTCTATCCTTTGTTCCTTGCTGCTGGGCGGCGAGAGCGAGGTCAGGCACCCTTATAATGTGGGCTATGATTTGCATCATATCCGGGTGGATTGTGAAAACCCCAGCCATGTTATCGAAGTAGGGCTGGACAGGCGCTCAAGCCTTGATTCGGTGCAGCAGGCGCTATTTGCTGCCCACCTGACCGGCAAGTTGCCAATGGTGGTGCTTATCGACACTGACGGGCGCGAAGGGCCGTTTGAGCTGCGCATTCGCAAAGCCGCCAAAAGCGCCGGGGTGGAATATCGCGTCTACAAAAAGGATTTCCTGATCCGCTGGCAAATGACATCTTATCTGCGCAATATGCCTGCACCTGAAGCCGGGGTCTGAAAGGCGCGCTTTTCCAGCCTGAAAAAGCGGCAGTAGAAGGGGGTGCCCCTGCTCTGCGTCAAGCTGCCTCGCCGCGCAAAATTGCTGCCTCATAGCGGTCGAGATTACGCCTTGCATAGTCACCGTAGGCCGCCGGATCATATTCCAGTTCGGGAAACATCCCGATCAGCCGCGCCCGCTGCCCGGCCTCGACACCTGCCAGCGCTGTGTTTGCCGGGTGAAAGCTTTCAGTTTCCAGGCCATTGGCCCAGACCACCTCGTGATGCTCCAGTAACAGGTGGTAATAGGTTACCTCGCGCAATGTATGGTCCAGCAGCACGCGGCGGCCATCTATCAAGTCTTCCGCGGTCACCAGCACTTCGTCTTCATTGAAAAGTGCGCGGGCACGGGCACCCGAAATCAACATGCGGTGCTGCGGCGAAACAATCAGATCATCATCCGGCTGGCCCAATCCCAAGGCACCCGCCCGGATACGCACCGGCCTGAGTTCGGGCATTGCATACATCCGGGCGCCGGTGATGCGCCGCTTGCCGACCCACAGCACTTCCTGAGCACCACTATCGCGGGTTTCAATTTTTGTACCCTCTGACAGATGCTCCACTGGCACCTCACCATCCTCGGTACGGATCAAAGTGCCCGGCGTGAAACAGATAACCCCGGTCGGCTGATCGGTCAGGCGGTTGATCCGGCTGGGTTGCATATTTGCACGTACCACCCAAAGATCTGTATCTTTTGGCGGGGTTACGTCCACAAACATCAGAAGTGCCGGGGCTTTGGGTGACACATCTATCAGCGTTACCATATAGCTCATCCGGCCATCGGTGACCTCAAATCCGACATTCAACATCGGGTCTTCGGCCTCGAAGTTACCCCCGAAATCACCAAGGGGTTCATTTGGGTGCAATGCTGCCCCAACCAATTTATGCACGACTTTCGCCGCGCGTCTGCGCAAATCTGCCTCGCCATCGGCGCGATCCAAAAGCAACACTTCTCCTGGCCCGTCAACGCGCAGCGTTTTACCGCTCCAGCGCCAATTTGACCCCACTCCAAGCGCGCTCGTTGGCGCGGCCTTGAGCCCGTCCACTTCTGTCTGCGCCCATGAAATGACAAACGTGCCACGATAGCCCGTTTTCATACCTATCTGCCTGCCTTTTATTTTCTTATTAACGGCAGGTTAGCATGAGTTCTTCACCTTGGTAAGGTGTTGTTAATCTTTTCCAGAAAGACTGTGTCAAAATTTCCACCCTACGCGAATAGCGCCTACAAACTGCCCCTCCGGTTGGGCCTCAAATTCACGCCCCAGCCAAGTGATTCCATAGAAAACCGAAAGCTTTTCGCCTTGCCAATGCAAGCCAAGCCGGGCGCGGGCGCGTATTGGCGTTAATTGGTAGCCATCTGCCGAAGGCAAAAGCGCCGAGTGGAAAACCTTTGCCACGTCAGCGCCAACCAGCAGTGAAGTCCCCTGATCCGGAGCCACATTGCGAAAGCTCTGGTAGCGCTGTCCGGTAGTGGTGTCGCGCAAGAAAACCCCCTGCTGCCAAAATCCGCCCCACAACAGATCCCCACCAATACGCGCAAAGCTTTCAACCCCCGCCTGGGCCTCCAGAAACGGGCGGAAGGTCAGGCGTGGGCCTAACGTCACTGGCCTGGCAATTTCGGCCAGTGCTGTGGGGTGAAAGCCATTGGCTATCTGCCCGGCAACCACGGCAGGCGAGGCCTTATTTTCATCAATAAAATCATGAAAGGCGCTTTGAAAGTCGGCCAAGCCAGTTTGCGGCCCGGTGGCCACCAGATCAACACCAAGGCTGAGCTCAAAGGGACCGTTGGTAAAGTGGCTATGCAGGCCAAGTGACAGCATCCCGGCATAGGGGCGGTCCCCGGCGTCCGGGCTGGCCAGATCGGCCGGGGCTGTATTTCCCCCGGCAAAGCGGAATTCCAGCAATTCTCCAAAGGCTGCCGGCCGCCCAGTGCTACCTTCAGACCCGCGCATCACTGAGACCACGCCCGAGCCGCTGCGCCAGCGGTCGTGGCCATCGCCGATCCAGTCATTGAGGAGAAGGCGGCCAAAACCAAGAGTTACCCGGTCGCCGGCAGTAGCGGGCAAAGTGAAAGCTAAAATGGCCGCAAATGTAGAAAATATAACGTAACGCATAAATTATCCCGGCCAACTAACCCTAACCAAAGCAGTCTAGAGTTTAGATTCGATTCCTGCTAGGGTGATTGACGTTCATCAAAGCTAAATCAAGGTTGCCGCGTGTGAGATGAATACAGCGAAGTTCCGATCTATTTTGCCTAACTGCACTATATCCCCCCTGTTTTCTTTCAATTTACCGAAGTAGTTTTGGTTCTGTCGCAAAGTTTCACGCTGTTTCAGTATCGCTTTGAATCTACCACATGTTTGTCAAAAAACCACAGGCAGGACACCCCCCAAATATGAGCATTGTTTTCAAAGGCAGCCAATCTGGCGGGTCTTTTGCGAATAAATGTAGGCCTGAAGTTCTCGCGGGCCAAACAACGGATTGAAATCTTACGCATAAATACATCAAGAAAATCACCCGGCCAGCTTTGGGCTTCCCAACTTTGGACTTCAAGGCCTGCCATTCAGCCGCCGCCAGGCTTGCGAGCTTGGCTGCATAACTTTGGTGAATACAGCCCGATTCATGCCTAAGAAAACTTTGCGGCAGAGCCGGATGGGCATGCAGGCTTCCGGATCGGCGTCGAGCACGCCATCGGCAGAATGAAGAAGCTCCGTATTTTCGCCGAAATCCACCGGGGAAACCGGCAGGTTGACATGTCTCTTGGCGATTGCAGGCAATCGCCAAGTCAGCCAGTGGATCGCCAAAAACGTCGCGGCACTGGCGAACATGAATTTGAAAA
>CAYNXK010000026.1:0-17096 GCA_964401125.1 uncultured Aliiroseovarius sp. | reverse complement strand
CAGATGGTCGCCCATGCCCATGACCCGGCTGCTGCCATTATTGCGGCCGCGACCGCCGCGAGAATGGCTGCTTTGTGGCTTTGGGTTTTCCTGCTTTGTTTCTTGCGGCACAGCGCTTTTCTCGGCCGGCTTGCGGTTCTGCGGCCGGCTTTCCCTCTCATCCGCTTTGGCTGTGGGTTCTTGCCTTGCCTGTGCGGGTTTTTGCGCGGCTTCTCTGGGCTGGCGGGCAGCTTTCAGAGGGTTGTCAATGCGTGGGATTTTGCCCTTGATCAGACGCTCGATCGCATCCATGTTTTTCTCGTCACGCGGCTCATAAATCATGATCGTCTTGCCAGTGCGCCCGGCGCGCCCGGTGCGGCCGATCCGGTGAATATAGTCTTCAGCATGGCCCGGCACATCGTAGTTCAGCACATGGCTGACATTGGGAATATCAAGGCCACGTGCGGCTACGTCAGAAGCACAGAGGAAGCGGATTTCGCCATCACGGAAGCCCTGAAGCACCGCCATACGCCTGGATTGGTCAAGGTCGCCATGTATAGGTTCGGCGTTAAGACCGTGTTTTTTCAGTGACTTGGCAACAATATCCACATCTGTCTTGCGGTTGCAGAAGATAATGGCATTGGTGCAAGCCTCGCCCTCGCTGGCAATGATAGCGCGCAGCAAATCGCGCTTTTCGCTTGCGGCTGTGGCCCGGTCGCGGCGTGAGGCACTAAATTCGACCACGCCCTGTGTGATAGTCTCAGACGCTGTGGCCTGACGCGCCACTTCAATGCGGGCCGGATTACTGAGGAACGTATTGGTGATACGCTCAATTTCAGGTGCCATGGTGGCCGAGAAGAACAGGGTTTGGCGCGTGAAAGGCGTCAGCGAAAAAATCCGCTCGATATCGGGGATGAAGCCCATGTCAAGCATGCGGTCGGCCTCATCCACTACCATGATTTGCACGCCGGTCAGCAAAAGCTTGCCGCGCTCAAAATGGTCCAGCAAGCGGCCCGGCGTGGCAATCAGCACGTCAACGCCACGGTCAATCAGCTTGGTCTGTTCGCCAAAGCTGACGCCGCCAATCAGCAACGCTTTGGTCAGGCGTACATATTTTGAATAATTGTCGAAATTTTCCGCAACCTGCGCCGCCAATTCGCGGGTTGGGCACAGCACCAGAGAGCGCGGCATCCGCGCCCGGGCACGGCCACGCGCCAGCATGGTTATCATCGGCAGGGTAAAGCCAGCGGTCTTGCCGGTGCCGGTCTGGGCAATGCCAAGCACATCGCGGCCCTCAAGGGCGGGCGGAATGGCACCTTCTTGGATTGGGGTGGGGCTGTCATAGCCCGCATCTTCAACAGCCTTCAGAACTTTCGGGCTGAGCTTCAGATCAGAGAATTTGGTCATGCATGTCCGTTTATCTTACGGACGCTTCAGGCCCGTATCATTTGTGGTGCACCGCCCGAATGGCCACCCCCCGTTGCGGGTGCTTGTGGTGCACGCCCCTGCCTAAAGAAAACCAAGGCCGGGGTCAATCTGGCTTGGCGTTTCCGGGATAATGCCGCAAGACTCGCCGGAATGTTGCGCAAAATGCAACAATTTCGCTTCAGGGCGGGCCTGTGCCGCGCCTAAGCCATCATTTCTTTGGTCGCGCTCAGGGTCAGCTCGGGGTAGTCGCGCTCGATACGGTCAATATCCCATTGCAGGCGAGTCAGGTAAACGATGTCACCGTCATGGTCATAGGCAATGTGCTGCCTGTTGCTGTCAACGAAGGTGTCAACCTTGTCTTGTGGCCCGGTGACCCAGCGCGCCGAGGTGAACTGGCTTTGCTCAAAACGCACCGGCAGATTGTATTCAATCTCGATACGGCTGGCCAGAACCTCAAATTGCAGTGGCCCGACCACGCCAACAATGAAGCCTGCTCCTATATTGGGCTTGAACACCTTGGCCGCACCCTCCTCGGCAAACTGCATCAGCGCCTTTTCCAAGTGCTTGGCCTTCATCGGGTCTCCGGGGCGCACGTTTTGCAACAGCTCCGGCGCGAATGAGGGAATGCCAGTGACGCGCAGAGCTTCGCCCTCGGTCAGGGTGTCGCCAATGCGCAGCTGGCCGTGATTGGGAATGCCGATAATGTCACCGGCCCAAGCCTCCTCGGCCAACTCGCGGTCAGAGGCCAGAAACAGCACCGGATTACTGATTGCCATGGGTTTTTTGCTGCGCATATGGGTCAGTTTCATGCCGCGCTTGAAATGGCCGGAAGACAGGCGCAAAAATGCCACCCGGTCGCGGTGCCTTGGGTCCATGTTGGCCTGCACTTTGAAGACAAAGCCGGTGACGCGCGGCTCATCGGGAAAAATCTGGCGCGGCTCGGCTTGCTGTGGCTGCGGCTCGGGGCCATAAGCGGCGATGCCGTCCATCAATTCGCGCACCCCGAACGAGTTGATGGCCGAGCCAAACCAGATTGGCGTCATATGGCCTTCAAGCACCTGATTCGGGTCCATCGCAGGCAACAGGGCACGGGCCATCTCGACTTCCTCGCGCAGCCTTGCCGCCAGCTCCGCCGGTACGTGTTCGTCCAGTTTGGGGTCATCCAGCCCCTCGATCGCCACGGTCTCGGCCACCTTGTTACGGTCAGCCCGGTCCATCAGCTCAAGCCGATCACGGAGAAGGTCATAACAGCCAATAAATTCACGCCCAACCCCGATGGGCCAAGAGGCTGGGGTTACATGAATGGAAAGAAGCTCTTGAATTTCATCAATAATTTCAAATGTATCGCGGCTTTCCCTATCCATCTTGTTGCAAAATGTCAGGATCGGCAAGTCGCGCATCCGGCAGACCTCAAACAGCTTTCGCGTCTGGCTTTCCACGCCTTTGGCGCCATCAATCACCATCACGGCGGCGTCCACTGCCGTCAGGGTGCGGTAGGTATCTTCAGAAAAATCTGAGTGGCCGGGCGTGTCCACCAGATTGTAGCGGTAGGGGCCATAGTTGAATGACATGGCGCTGGCAGACACTGAAATGCCGCGCTCCTGCTCCATTTTCATGAAATCTGAGCGCGTGCGGCGTGCTTCGCCTTTGGCGCGCACCTGCCCGGCCATCTGGATGGCACCACCATAAAGCAAAAACTTCTCGGTCAAGGTGGTTTTGCCCGCATCCGGGTGGCTGATAATGGCAAAAGTCCGGCGCCGGGCAATTTCTGGCGGCAGAGCTGTGCGGTTTGAGGTGTTTTGAGACATGCGGCGGATATAACCCCGCGCCGGACAAGCTGCAACGCTGTCTCTTCATCTTGGCAAAATTCATTACTTTCCAGCCAAGGCGGCTGTGGTAAGTAATCTCGCCACCCAAGCGCGTTATAGTGTCCACTGGTGGCCCAGCTCTGTTTTGTGCTACGTGGTATCAGGTTGCCATAAGGGCTAGAATAATGACTAGAAAACTTGCTCTGCCAATCATCCTGCTGGTGATGATCTATGGCTTTTGGAGTAGCCCCAACTTTCAAGAAATCGCGGCAGGGGTTGCGATTTTCTTGTTCGGAATGTTGATGCTGGAGGATGGCTTCAAGAAGTTCAGCGGTGGTTTTCTGGAAAAAGCTTTGGAAAAGACCACTGACAGCCTGCCCAAGGCGTTGGGCTTTGGCATTGCCACCACTACGATCATGCAGTCAAGCTCGCTAGTTTCGGTGATTACCATCTCGTTCTTGTCGGCCGGTCTGATCACACTTTTCGCTGGGGTCGGTATCATTTTCGGGGCCAATCTGGGCACCACAACCGGGGCTTGGCTCATTGCCGGTCTGGGGTTGAAGGTGAATATTTCGGCTTATGCGATGCCAATGCTGGCAGTGGCGATCGTCCTGGTGTTTCAGAAGTCTAAATACCTGCGCGGGCTGGGTTTTGTGCTGGCTGGGCTGGGCTTTTTGTTTCTTGGTATCCACCACATGAAAGAGGGCTTTGAGGCATTTCGCGAACATTTTGACTTGGCCCGTTTTGCCATGACCGGGCTTGTGGGGCTGCTGGTCTACACGCTGATCGGCGCGGCGGCCACCGTGGTCATGCAGTCAAGCCACGCCACGCTGGTTCTGACCCTGACGGCGCTGTCGGCGGGGCAGGTGTCCTATGAAAACGCGCTGGCGCTGGCTATTGGCGCCAATATTGGCACGACTGTTACGGCCATAATCGGCGCGCTAACCGCTAATTATCAGGGCAAACGGCTGGCGCTGGCACATCTGATTTTCAACATGGTTACGGCTATAGTGGCGCTTTCTTTCATCAGCTATATCCTCATAGCTGTTGATTTTATCAGTGCGTATATTGGCATTGCGGATGATGATTTTACTATGAAACTTGCGGTGTTTCACACCATTTTTAACCTGGTTGGTGTGCTGATCATGTTGCCGGTCATGAAGCCGCTTATTCGTTTACTTGAGCGTGTGATACAGGAGCCTGTGGAGGATCTTAGTCAGCCGAAATATCTTTCCGAGGCGGTGGACGAGTTTCCCGAAACCATCGAAATTGCCATGCGCCGCGAGGTCAAACACCTTTATGACAACGCGGCTGAGCTGATCGTGCATGGGCTGAATCTGAGCCCTACGGAATTGTATTCCACAAAGGATATTGCGGCATTGGTCGCGGCTTCACGTAAGCCGATGGAATTTGATCTGGATGAGCGTTATGAGCAGCGCATCAAAACACTTTATTCGGCAATTATCGAGTTTGCCACCAGAGTCGGGTCCAAGAATGTACCTGAAGATATCATGGAAGAAATCTACCGGCTGCGCGATGTTGCCGGGCGTATCGTGCGGGCGGTGAAGGCGGTAAAACATCTCAGGCGTAATGCCAGCTTGTTCACGCAAAAGCCGCAAGGTGTCATTACTGACCTTTATAATGAAATGCGCACTGAAATCGCTCGTATCATCGTTGAGATACATAAACTTGACATGGCAGACCCGGATGAGCGCAGCAGTCTGTGGCTGGAGCAAGAGCGGGTGCAGGTGGAAAGCGATGCCCGGGCCACCAACTTTAAAATCGAGGCGTTTATCCGTACTCAAAAGTTGAACCCCGCCGGGGCGACCTCGTTTTTGAATGACAGCGATTATGCTTTTTCAGCCATGCGTGATCTGCTTGGCGCGGCGCGGGCGTTTTATATTGAAACGGAGGATGCCATGGCCGAAGTTGAACGTATTCTGGCGCTTGAAGATGATGAACTTGCCGAGATCGTGCTGGCCGTGGCCGCACTTTCTGCCCCAGATAGGGGCGACAAGTCATGAAGCTGTTACAAAACTGATATATAAGGCACGCGTTAGAGCCTGTTGCAAAGGGGGAAAGTGCAATGGAACTTGAAAAAAGCGTTGAAAAACTCGACAAGTACTTTGGTCGGCTGGAAAAGGGTAAAGCCCGAAAAATCAAGCCAACTCACGTGGAAAAAATCATCCGAAAGCTGAATGCCAGAATGGAGATTCTTCTGGATGAGGTGGCTGAGGCTGAAAAAGATGAAAAGAAGGCCCGGCTGGCGGGCAAGCTTGATACGGTAAAAGAACAGATCGAGCGCGCCCAGTGGCTGTTGAAAGAAATAGACAGCGAGTAATGGCGCCCTCTTGCTGTGCGCCTCTATCTGGGGCGCGGGGTGTGGTGAGGCAGGCTGCTTTGTGATTCCAAAATGGTGTGATAAATACTGGTATCAGGGAAATGCGAGGCACCATGACAGATGCAACTTTGCCACTGATTTTTGATGGCCACAACGATGTACTTAGCAAACAGTTGAGCAACGGTATGCGGGGTTTTGCTGAGGGTTACGAGGCGCATATTGATTTGCCCAAGGCTGCCAAGGGTGGTTTTGGCGGCGGATTTTTTGCTATCTGGGTGCCGTCTGAATTTGAGCTTGGTGATCGCTATGAGGCAATGCGCCAGCCGCAATATGATTTGCCGATGCCACCACAAATTGCTCAGGCTGAGGCGCTGCGGGTCACGTTGCACGAAGCCGCTATTCTGCATCGTCTAGAAGCGCAGGGCGCTTTGAAAATCTGCACCTCTGTTGGTGAAATCCGTAGCTGCCTTGCTACCGGCAAGATGGCCGCGATCATGCATATTGAGGGTGCCGAGGCGATTGATGCCGACTTTCAGGTGCTCGAAATTCTTTACCATGCCGGCCTGCGCTCCCTTGGTCCGGTCTGGAGCCGCCAGACAATTTTTGGTGAAGGCGTGCCGTTTACCTTCCCTGCCGACCCGGATATTGGCGCCGGCCTTACCGGGGCTGGCAAAGATCTGGTGCGGGCCTGCAACCGGCTTGGCATCATGTTGGATTTGTCGCACCTCAACGCCAAGGGGGTGCGCGATGTGGCCAGAATTTCCGATGCTCCTTTAGTGGCAACGCATTCCAACGCCCACGCCATTTGCCCACATGCCCGCAACCTGACTGATGACCAGCTTGCCATGATCCGCGAAAGTGATGGCATGGTCGGGCTCAATTTTGCTACCGCCTTTCTGCGCCCCGATGGGCAGATGCAAAAGGATACAGGATTGGATCTGATGCTGCGCCATCTGGATCACTTGATCAGCCATCTGGGGGAGGATCGGGTTGGCCTTGGCTCAGACTTTGACGGGGCAATGGTGCCTGCTGCCATTGGTGATACCGCCGGATTGCCGAATTTTCGCCGAGCTATGCGGGCGCATGGTTATGATGAGCCGCTGATGGTGAAGCTGTGCCATGAGAACTGGCTCCGGGTGCTGGAGAAGACTTGGAAGTAGGTGTTTGATTGAGGCTACAGCCATCATATCACCGCCTCAAATGTCTGGCCTAACAGCGCTATAAAAGCGTCTCGCCCAAAACCTGAGGCACGGGGTTTGGCGGGACGCTTTAGATCATAAAGCTAGTCGGTTTTCTTTCAGGAGATATCTGGAAATTACTGCCATAATTCGCTGGAAAGGCACGGGTTTTAGGTATATTTCCTCATCATATCACCGCCATTAAATAAATCTTAGTATTTTAGTAAGAAAAAGACTAGTTTGGGTTGACATCAGGGGCCTAGGGTGGGATTATATATAAATAGATACCTATATAGTAGAGTGACAATGCAGCCTAGTGAAACTTCAGAATGCGCCATTCAATCAATTGGCGAAATTTTCAAAGCCTTATCCAATGAACACCGCTTGCGGATCATGGGATGGCTTATGAACCCCCATGCCAGCTTTCCGCCACAGCCGGATGGGGATCTGGTCGAAGACGGGGTTTGCGTGGCCTATCTGACCCGCAAAACCGGTCTCACACAGCCCAGTGTGACAAATCATATGCATTTGCTGCAACAGGCTGGGCTGGTCACATCACGGCGCAAAAAGAACTGGGTGTTCTACAAGCCCAAGCCAGAGCGGTTTCATGAGGTCATTTCGGCTCTCAAAATACTGGCCAGCAAAGCACCTGATCACGTCTGAGGCGTGAAACAGGCCTGCCAATGGCGGCTTCCGGTCATTTAACGTTTGAGCGCACAAATTGTTCGATTGCGGCTGCCTGCATGGCACCGGATTTGCGGGCAATCTCACGGCCATTCTGATAAAGAATCATGGTCGGGATGCCCCGAATGTTGTTCTTGGCCGAAACCTTGGGGTATTCCTCAGTATTGATCTTGGCGAGGCGGGTATTTGGGGCCAGCGCTTGAGCTGCCTTGGCAAATTCAGGGGCCATCATCCGGCAGGGGCCGCACCAGGGCGCCCAGAAATCAATCAGCAGCGGTAGATTGTCGTTCTTTGTGGCCTTGGCCAGGGCGGCAGAATCTATCTCGGCCACCTTGCCGGTGTTCAGCTTGCTGCCGCAAGTGCCGCATTTTGGCCCCGCGCCAAGCTTGTCATCAGGCACACGGTTTACGCCACCGCAATCGAGGCAAGTCATTTTCAGGGCTTTGGGCATTTCGTGCTCTTTCGGTAAATATTCACGTTTCGAGATATGTGAGGGTGCAAGGGTGATTTTGCAAGCCCGAAGGCGTAAAAACAGCCGTGCCAAGATTATCAGTTACAAGCTGGCCGCGTGCAGGTTTGTTTGGGGTAAGTGAGAGGGAAACTATGTGTGAAATGTCCAAGTATTTTGGCCTTGTCATCGTTGGGGAGAGGCGGTTTCCGCGCAATTCGCGTTGACTAACCTTACACCAAAATGTGCTGTTGCCTACGCATGGCGAACGAAAATGCAAATTACAGTGAAGCCCGCGCTAAGGCCCTCCTTCCCGTAGCCCTTGTTTGGCTTGCTACAGGTGTAGTATTGCTCCGCCGTTTACAGAGTTTTTTGGCGCTTTTAAAGAAGGCCAAGGTTACCGGCAATTATTGGCGCCGTTTTTTATAAGCATTTGGTGGCTTCTTTTTGCCATCGGTTTGCCGGTCGCCGTATTGTTTGTTTTTTCCATTTCATGTGGAACGCCATTGTTTTCGTTGGCAGTTTCTATCAGGAGTGGTTGATAGGAGCCATGCATTTTGCCGAGTAGTTTTCGACCAGATGCCGCCTGATTACTGCGTCACCAATTTTTGGGCATAGCTCCAAAAATCCCGAAACTGTGGGAATTTTGACAAACTGACTCATGGTAAGGTATCTGAGCTATACATTGTTCATATTTGGCCTTGAGAAATTGCAAAAATTACTCAATAAGAAGTCACCTAGACTTCAAGGCAAAAACCCACCAATTGACACGTCTTTCGAGAGAGGTGACCGCAAGGTTTCTAGTGTCGTCTCCCACAAGGTTTCTTGCCGTGATCTCCAAAAGCGTATGCCAAAAACATGGTAGCCCATCCCGTTTTTTACACCCTAGGCTTGTGCCACTTTTTGCCATACCGCTGATTGCTGGCTTATTATCTGGAAAGGATTTCTCATGACATTGACGGCTGACATCCGCGCCGAGGTTGAAAAGGCTTTGGCCGCTGATCCCGGCGCTGTGCTGGATTACATTGCCCGCGATACCAACGTGACCCCGGCTGATGTAATATCCTGCCTGCCGCCCGAGCAGGCCTGCACCATACCGGGCGACAAATTTGTTGAAGTGATGACCGAGATAACCCAATGGGGTGAAATCACCTTCATTGTTATGACCGATGATGTGGTCTTCGAGGCCAGGGGTGAGCTGCCCAAGGGCAGCGTGGCGCACGGGTTTTACAACCTGCATGGCAAGCCGATCGGCGGGCATCTGAAAAATGGCAATTGCGCCTCGATTTCGTTTATCTCCCGCCCGCTGTTCAACTCTGATAGCCATTCGGTGCAGTTTCACAACCATGACGGGGGCTGCATGTTCAAAATCTATCTTGGCCGTGATGCCGAGCGCCAGTTGATCCCCAAGCAGGTTTCCCTGTTCAAGGCCTATCGTGATGAGATGGCCAGCCAGTAAACTTCAATCCACCAGAAAAAGGAAATAAGCTAATGTACCTTGCAATGAACCGTTTCAAAGTGATCAAGGACAAGGCCAGCGAATTTGAGGCCATGTGGCTTGGCCGTGACAGCGAATTGCCGAGCCTTGAGGGTTTTGTCGAATTTCGCCTGCTGGTTGGGCCGGAAACTGAGGATCACATCCTTTATTCTTCGCATACATTCTGGGAAACCGAGGCGCATTTCACCGCCTGGACCAAATCCGAAGCGTTCCGTAATGCTCATTCCCGGAAAAGATCTGGCAAAGCCGCGCCGATGACCCTTGGCCACCCTTCGTTTGAAGGGTTTCGCACTATGCAAACTATCGACAAGGATGGAAACACAAGCTGATTCCAGACGTTTACGGCACACCACTTCTGATGGCGCCGACCATCTTTGGTGCCGTCTCCAGTCAGTACTTATTGCCGCGCTGACCACCGTTTTGGGCGCGGCGACTAGGATTGTTACCGTTTGGCGGAAAATTCGATGCTGAAGCTGCGGCGCGCGCCTTTCGGGGGCGGCGGGAAAGGTGCTGCGCGGTGGATGTGGCGTAGGGCGATTCTGTCGATATTTGCCGAGCCGGAACTTATCAGGATTTGCACCGAGCTGACCGCGCCGCTGGCAGCAATCGTGAAGCTGACCGTTGCCATGCCCCGGCCCCCCGCGCGCTCTTTTCGGGTACGGGAAATCTTGCGCATCACAAGGCCAGGGTAATTTGCAACAGCAGCATTTCCGGCAGCGCTGTCCTGGGCTGGGTTTTGGGCTGCGCTGCTGGCCTGTCCGGTAGTTTGGCCATCGGCCTGCCCCCTTCTTGCGGTCTGCTCACCGCCTGCCCGTTGTGCAGGGCTTGGCGTTGATTTGGCCGGTTCGGCAACAGGTTCTGCCGGCTTTGGTGGTCGTGGAGTCGGGCGGATGGTGTCGGGTGGTGCTTGCAACACCTGGGTCGGTGACTGGGCCGTAACCCTTGCTTTGGCTGTGACCGGGGCAAGGGTGGTCAGGGTTTGCAAAGGCTTGGGCGGCTGGGCTGTGGAGGGTGACAAGGCAGATGAAACCACCGGCTGAAGTGCTGGCTCAAGGTCGGGGCTTGATGGGTTTTCAATCAGAGGCACAACCGGGTTTGCGCGATTTTCTGTAAAGACCTGCGCGGTGGTAGAGACCAGTTGCGGGTTATCAGCCAGTTCAGGTTGGCTGGTGGCCGGAGTGACGGCTTCGGGCTGTGGAGACTGTGGGGGCTGCGGAGGCTGTGGAGGCTGTGGAGGCTGTGGAGACTGCAATTCTTGGGTATCAGTGGTTGGTGTTGCGGCGGCTTCTGGCTCAACCACTTGTGCCGCCTCGGTCTGCACGACCGGCTCGGTCTTGTGGAGCGGCTCAACCGCTTGTGCAATATTGGTCGGGGCAGAAGAGCTGATCGTGCCCTCGATCATGTCGGCAAAGCTATTGCCCAGCATTGCCATTTGGTTTGGCGCGCCGCCCTCGATCTGGATGGCGGAGGTTTTGCTCATGGAAAACCCTGCCAGATGCAGCCCCAGTGAGGCGGCCAGTGTGATGCCGATCATTATGGCGGCTTTGGTCTTCATTTCAGGCTTCTCTGGGTTACTAGAAACACCCGGTCGGCCCCGGCCTCTTGCAGGGCGCGGCCAATTTCCAGTAGCTTATGCGCCGCCAGATCCCGGTCTGGCACAATGCGGACGGTGGTTATTTCCGGGCGTCCACCGATCTCACCACCGATTTCACCACCGGTCTCACTGCCAGGTTCAGCCATGAGGGCAACATAAGTGGCTGCATCCATTGCCTCCCCGCGATAGGTCATGGCCCCGGTCGCCCCGATCACCAACGCATCGGGCGGCTCGCGCCCCTCTTGCATCTCGTCAGTGGAAACCAACGTTAGATCCGGGTCGAGTGGTGGGGCCAGTGTGCCGGCGATCAGAAAGAATATCAGCATCAGAAAGACGATGTTGATCAGGGTGATCGTTGGTTCGCGTGGGCGTCTGACGGCTTTGATACCGAACTTATTCCGAGGCATTCAGTCGCCTCCCAATACCTGAACGCGGATTTGTTCCACCAAGCGTAGAGCTGCCAGAAGATCGACCAGCCGTTGCGAGGATACCGCATCATCAAGGCTGACCAACACCATCTGTTCCTTTGTGTTACCTCTCATTTCAGCAAGGGCCGCAACCAGATTATCAAGAGAATGCACCCGGCCATTCAGGCTCAGGCTTTCTGGCTTAAGGCGCACAAAAACCGGGGTTTGGGCCAATGGCTGTGCCTGACCCGCCCCGGCGCTGATCAGCTCTATTTCGGAGAATTTGGCAAAGGTCGAGCTGAGCATGAAGAACAGCAACAGCAGAAAAATTATGTCAATCAGCGGCGTCATCGACAGGGGGCGGCTGCGAAACCCCTGGCCAATCCGTCTAGCCGGCATGACCTGCCACCATCCGGTTTTGCCTGCCAGTCTGATCTTGCGCCGAGACCAGAACCCCCGGACACAGAATCCGCTGCAATGCCGTATCGGCAAAGCTGCGTTCGCGGGCCACCCGGCTTTCCAGCCAGGTCAGCAGCAATGATGTGGGCATGGCCACTGCCAGCCCCACCGCCGTGGTCAGCAATGCTACCCAGATGCCACCTGCCAGCAGCGCCGGATCTACCGATGACCCGGCCCCCTGTAATTGCCGAAATGCCTCGATCATGCCCAATACGGTGCCAAACAGCCCTAGCAACGGGGCCAGTTGTGCGATGCTATCCAATATGCGAAAGGCGCTTTCAAGCCGACCAAGCTGCGCCTCGGCACCGGCTTCAAGCCGCACGGGCAGGCCGCTGGCCTCACGGTCTCTGGAGGCTGCCTGCATCGCCCCGCCAAGCAGTGGAGCCAGATGGCTGGGGCTGGAGCGTAGCCTGGCCTGTGCGGCGTTTCGTTCGCCTTTGTCCCACAGAGTAAGCCCGGCTTTCAGGGCGGCATGCCTGCCAATGCCAGCGGTATGGAACTGCCACAGCTTGTACAAAATAACCGTGACCGCGAGGACCGACATGAGCAACAAGATGGCCACCACCGGCCCGCCGGTTTCAATGAATGCGGCAATCGCCGCGCGCCCTTGTGCTAGGGGGTTCATCCCAGCACCTCGATCGAAACCCTGCTTGATAGGTTCAACCCGTTGATGCAATCGGCCTCGGTAAGGCCTTCGCCCCTGCAGGCATGCACGTCATTGATCAGAACCCCACCGATAGCATCGCAACTGGTATCGGGAATATCAAATTGCCGCACCCGTGGACGGCCCTGTGGTAGTTGCTGAAAATCAAACAATGTCAGGCGATCAACACTGCCGTCGACTCGGAACAACACGGTTTCAAACACCGCATTGTCCAGATCGGCCCCAAGGGTGTTTTCCACCAGAAAGATCAGGCGGCAGGCCCCGTCCTGTTGGGTCAGGGTGTTCAGTTCAATCGACAAACCAGAGGTGGACGGTGCGGCGGGTTCCCCCGCCATCACCGAACCGGAACCAGCCACAAGCAGACAGGCTGCAAGAAGCGGCGCGCCTATGAATGGTGAATGCTTGTGGCCCCAAAACCCCATATTACCTCTCCTTATTTGTATTATTTCAGAACGTCTTGCCTACGGTGAGCTTGAAGGTCCGGCCACGGCCCATGTCGCCGGACAGGTTGTTGCTATAGCTCCTGTCAAACATATTGGACACGGAAAGGCGCAGATCCGCCCCCTCCAATATGCCCTGCTGCGGCTTCCAACCAACGAACAGGCCATGGGTGGCATAGCCGGTAAAGTTGGTGGTTACTGGGCCCATACGACCAAACCCAGTTGTCGTGATATCGCTGACAAAATTCCCGGTCCAGCCATATTCAAGCCCCAGATCGGAGGTGCGCCCGCCAAGAGTCAGGGACAGGTTCGGAGCCGGAATCGACCTCGGGGTTTCGCCGCCAATACGGCTGCTTGTGCCGTCAACAAAACTCAGAGCCATTTGGCCAAACATGCGCTCAGATTGATAAGCGGCCTCAAGTTCCACACCCCAGATTTCCGTATCTTCGCCGTTGATATGGTTGGGAGTGCCTGCGCCGGAAGAAGTGATGATCATACCCGTCACATCGCTGTGAAAAGCGGTGGTTTTCAGGCTGAAGACATCATCGCCGCTAAACAGCCCGACCCGTTCAAGGGTAAAGCCCAATTCAACACTGTTGGCCTTTTCCGTTTCCAGATCAAGGCTAACTGTGGTGCCACGATTGGTTGAAAACACTTCGTCAATTGTCGGCGTGCGCTCGGTGCGGGCAAGCGAGCCAAAGACCGAGAAGGCGTCATTTATCTTGTACATTGCCTGGATCTTGGGTGAGAAGGCGGTGAAGTTGGCTTCGACGCCGCCAACAACGCTTGCATCCGGGGTCAGGGTAGTAAAATCAATCCGGGCACCGGGTATGATGGTCAGCCGCTCGCCAAAAGTGAACTCACTTTGAACATAGAGCCCTATTTTTTGGTCACTGCCTTGTGGATGAAAGCCGATCTGGCCCATAGCTGTAATCGCTTCCCGCTCCTGGTTGGAAACCTGAACCCCGGCTGTCAGGAAGTTTTCCCAGTTGGCACCGCCCATTTCAAAGGTATTTTCCACCCTGAGGCTAAGGCTGCGATAAGCGTACTCGCCGTCACTGAACAGGGGTGAGCCGGCAAACATGGGAGGGGCACCCTGTGAATCGCTCTGCACCACATGGGTGTCGGACCAGGATAAGGTCACATCCAGATCAAGAAACGGGTTGCCCGAGGCCGGGTTTTCATAACTCAGTACGAAAGTCTGGTCGGTGGTTTTGCGGTCAATGGTTCCGAAAACATCAGCGGTTCTGACCTGCGCATGCTGGGTGTCGTTCAGGTCGCTTTGCCATTGGGTGAAAGAGGCCCGCAAGGATTGCTCGTTGGCATCACCAAAGTAAAATGTGCCTTTCAGAAGGGCCGAGTAGGATGTGAAGTCCGAACCAACAACAGCAACACCGTCGCCATCCTTGAATTGGCCGGAAGTGCGGCGGTTCAGGGCAAGCAATGTCTCAAACTGATCCGAGAAGCCTTGCGCGTAGATGACCGAAGCCAGCACGCCCTCGCCATTGGATTCAAACGACAGGCGGGTACGCAGGGCCGTGTTGTCGTCCTCGGTCAGGAAATCGCTGGCATCCTTGGTGGTGAAGTTGATCACCCCGCCCAAAGCGCCCGCGCCATGCAGGGTTGAGGAGGCCGGCCCACGCAGCACCTCGACCCGTTTAAACAATTCAGGGTCGGAAAAGAACGATCCCATGTTGTATTGCTCATGAAATTTTGGTGCGCCATCAATGGAGACAATGATTCTGGATTCATCAGATGTTGTGGCTGTACCAATGCCGCGGATATTGAATGAAAGACCGGCTGCACGCTCGGACCCCACAGGCTGCACGCCGGGTATGGTGCTAAATAACTGAGCCGGTGTAGAGGCCTGGGCGCGGTCGATGTCTTCCTGATTCAGCACCGTCACTGCCTGTGGCGTGTTGATTGCCACTTTTTCGACCCCGGCCCCAAGGATGATTCGGCCCAGCAATGTGAACAGGCCTCCCTGCTCCTGTACCGTTGCTTCTTGCGCTGCCGCCGGTCCGGCCGAGAGCCCGACAATCGCTGCCACTGCCACAGTACTCATCAGGCCGGCCGTTAGGCTTTTTGCCAAGTCTTGCCTTAAAATAGTCTTCGCACGTTTCATTTTCCATCCCCATTTTGTGAAATTTTGCGGGCTGGCGAATTGAAAGCTTGCGACCGTTGCAGCCTTATCTGAGGCTACTTGCGTTCATTAATCTTTCTTACTAAAACAGTCAAGAATAATGCAGGGCCTTTATTGGCACTCACTTTCAGCAGAGATATGCATGCCATAACGCATATCCAGCCAACAGATTTCAAATTACTGCAAAGGGGATTCTTGTGTTGCACGCATGGACAAAACGTTGGATTTCGACCTTGGCCGGGGTATTTTCCTTGCTGGCCTTGTTGTTTGCTGCCGGGCAGGCAATGGCGCAGGAGGCGCATTCTGACAGCAGTCGGATTGTTTCGGTTGGCGGTGCCATAACCGAGATCATCTTTGCGCTGGGTGAGCAGGACCGGCTGGTGGCACGTGACACAACCTCCAATTTTCCGGCGGCGGCACTGGAGTTGCCGGATGTTGGTTATATGCGCCGCCTGTCGCCCGAGGGTATCTTATCAGTCAGCCCTGATCTGATAATCGCCGAAGAAGGCAGTGGCCCACCGGAAACCATCGAATTGCTGGCCGAGGCCGATATCGGGTTTGTCACTATCCCCGACGAGCACAGCCGGGCTGGTATTTTTGCAAAGATCACCGCAGTAGCAGCAGTGCTGGGTGTGCCGGAAAAGGGTGCCGTGCTGGCAGCGCAGGTTGATGCAGATCTGAAGGATGCCGAAGCGGCGGCGGCGCAGCAAATCCAAGGAAAGCGGGTGATGTTTGTCTTGACGGTAAGCGACAACCGGTTTTTGGTGTCGGGCACCAATACCGCAGCCGATAGCATTATCCGCATGGCCGGGGGGATCAATGCCCTGTCAGAATTTGAGGGGTACAAGCCTATCACCGATGAGGCAATAATGGCTGCCATGCCCGATGTCATTTTGCTGATGCAGCGCACAGGGCCGATGCAGATTACTGATGAAGAACTCCAGGCGCATGCGCCCATGGCCATAACCCCGGCGGCACAGGCCGGGGCTTTTGTCCGTATGGACGGGATGTTTCTGCTGGGCTTTGGTCCCAGAACGGCGCAGGCGGTGCGTGAGTTAAGCCGCAAGCTGTACCAGAGCGCTGGATAGACAGGTGACAACCGTACCCAATATTGCGGCTGGGGAGCCGGGGCCGGCAGAACTGCTTGGCGACCGCCGCCACCGGGCCAGAATGCTGATGGGCGCGCTGGTCGTCCTGCTGTTCATAGCCTGCCTGCTCAGCCTGACCCACGGCGCGGCAGGCATCTCGCTTTGGGCGGTGTTGTCGGACATATTGGCCGGGCGCGAGCTGGAATTGCGGGATCGCGTGGTTCTGTTTGATATCCGCCTGCCGCGCATGATGATGGCGGTGCTGGTTGGCGCTGCGCTGGCGGTGTCAGGCGCGCTCATGCAGGGATTGTTTAGAAATCCGCTGGCTGATCCGGGCATTGTCGGGATCAGTGCAGGTGCCGGTCTTGGGGCCATTTCTGCCATTGTTCTGGGTGGCTATCTGCCGGCTGGCATCGCGATGCTGGTGGGAAACTATACCGTGGCGCTGGCCGCCTTCATCGGTGGCTGGCTGGCGACAATGGTGTTGTACCGGGTCGCCACCCGACACGGCCGCACCTCGGTTGCTACCATGCTGCTGGCGGGCATTGCCATCGGGGCGCTGGCGGGCGCGCTTTCCGGCATTTTGATCTACATGGCCGATGATGCCCAGCTGCGCGACCTGACATTCTGGGGCATGGGGTCTCTGGCCGGAGCCACCTGGAGCAAGGTGTTCGTTGCCGCGCCAATCATCTTGGCTGCGCTGGCATTGGCACCTTTTCTGGCACGTGGCCTGAATGGGCTGGCCCTGGGCGAAGCTACGGCTCACCATATGGGCATCTCGGTGCAGCGGGTCAAGAACACCGCCATCCTCGCTGTTGCGGCGGCGACAGGTGCCGCCGTGGCGGCCAGCGGTGGCATTGGTTTTATCGGCATCGTCGTGCCACATCTTTTGCGCCTGGCGGTGGGACCGGACCATAAATACCTGCTGCCCAACGCC
>CAYNXK010000025.1:0-17111 GCA_964401125.1 uncultured Aliiroseovarius sp. | reverse complement strand
CACCAGTGTCCTCCACGTTGTTTAACCTGAAGCAGGCTATTGTGCAGCGGGTCTAATAAAGAAATGTCAGATGTTGTACTGGCCAGTTAAATCCGCGATCTGTCAAAAGCCTTTCGATAGACGGAATCACAAACAGCATCCGTCGCCAGTCCAAACATCTCTGCTTAGGTGGTGTGGTTAAGTGAAGGCACTGCCTAATGTAATTGCTTTTGTACGGTTGCCGTTAATTCAGACAACGAAAATGGTTTGGGAAGAAATACCGAGTTTGGGATTCGTGCCTGATGCTCGGCAATAGAATCTTCAGCATAGCCTGAGACAAATACCACCTTCACCCCAGGCCGAGTCTCCAACGCCTGTGTGACCCAAGTCGGCCCGTCCATACCAGGCATGATAACATCAGTTACAAAAATATCTACGCTTAGGCTTTCATCCTCAAGTGTTTTCAAGGCCTCTTCAGCATTTTCAGCCTCGAGCACGGTATAGCCACGCAGTCGTAATGCCCGTGAGGCGAATGCACGCACCGGAGCTTCGTCCTCAACCAAAAGAACAATACCTCCGTCTGGCGGCTGGGGGGGATGAGTTGGTGGCGGCAGGGTTTCCCCCTCAAAAGTATGGTCAGCACATGCTGCCACTTGGGCTACTGAAGCAAGAATGCCTTCATCAGTATCTGACTCTTGGATTGTTTCATAATCCATAGGTGCAATAGTGGCAGCCTCAAGGGTAGCAGTCTCAAGTTCTGTGGTTTCATCACGTTCATTCCCCTCAATAATGGCCTCATGCAGGGTAATAACTTTTTTACCATTGGTTTCATCCGTAGCGTCTTTGTCATTGGTCTCCATTGATACCGGGAAATAAAGCGTGAACGAAGTCCCAGAGCCAACAACTGAATCAACAAAAATATAACCGCCAGTCTGTTTTACAATGCCGTAAGCCATTGAAAGTCCGAGACCAGTGCCCTTTCCTGCAACTTTTGTTGTAAAAAATGGCTCAAATATTTTTGTGCGTTTATCAGCAGGTATTCCAATGCCATGATCTATGACTTTGATTGTAACATATTCTCCAACCGGAACAGTTGCCCTGTCTCGCTCCAACGGCTGAACAAGGATAACATTGCGTGTTTCCACCCGAATTTTGCCGCCTTCGGGCATGGCATCGCGCGCATTTACCACCAAATTCATGATAACCTGCTCAAGGTGTCGCTTGTCGGCCCGGATTGGCAAAAGGGCATTATCATGGCAGAGTTCAAGGTGGATTTTTTCACCAACCAACCGGTTCAGGAGATGTGTAATGTCTCCTAATGTATCTGTTAAATCAACAACTTCCGGCCGCAAAGTTTGTTTGCGTGAAAAGGCCAGAAGTTGACCAACCAAAGCGGCTGCCCGGTTGGCGTTCTGACGAATTTGTGAAAGATCCGCATAATCCTGATCGCTCTCATCATGGCGCAAAATTAACAAATCGCAATAGCCAGAAATTGCAGTTAGAAGATTGTTGAAATCATGGGCCACGCCGCCGGCCAGCTCACCAATAGCTTGCATTTTCTGGCTTTGGACATACTGCGCTTCCACGGTTTTCAACTCTGTCGCATCCTGTAAGACCGCAAGTAAGGCCCGGCCTCCAGGATCCGCAATCTGGCCCAGAGATATCTGCAAGAATACATCGCCTTCTGGCTTGACTGCACGTACAGTTTCCGAGCGCCCTTGCAGGCGGCCGGACCAGACTTCGCGCAACCATTCTGAAATTGGCCGGCCCGGCCCCTCAACCTGGTCGCAAAGCCGTGACCCAACAACATCCGGGTCGCTCAAAAGTGCACGGGCCCGCTGGTTTGCCATGACAATCACGCCATCGCCATCAAGCTTTAAAATCGGCACGGGCAACCCATCAATCACCCCCCATTCACTGGCCTCAGGAATTGGCTGCTCAGGTTCTGGCAACAGATAAATTTCGCGCCGACCGGCAGAGCTGGAAATCTCACATATCAAGGCTGAAACCGGCCCATTTTTGGCAGTAACTATTGATACAGCGCCATTTTTAATGGGAAGATCAACAAATATGCGCTCAAGGCTAGATTGCCGCCCTCCTAATAGCCGGCGTAAGGCTTCATTCATAAACAGGATCGTGCCCGTTTTTGAAACGGTCATCATTGGCAGGTTGATGTTTTCACCAGTGCGCCCGGCGGGGCCACGGTCGCTGATATCTTCAAGCCGCCACAAATAGCCACGCTTGCCAATTTCATGCACGCAAAGCCGCATATGGCCACGGCGAAGAACCACATCTTCACGCGCAGAACCACTGATCTGGGCCTTGCTTTGCAGCCGGTAGAGAACAGCTGCAGGAGAGGCAAATAAATCACCCAGCACTGCCACCAGAGTGTCTCCCCGAGCGCTGTTAAACCGTTCTGAGGCGGCGGTATTATGATAGGTTACCTGACCATCCAGATCGGTGGTAAAACTGGGGGACGCATCATTTTCAACAAAGGTTTCAACCGTATGAAACAAATCTGTCTGCGCGCGCTCATGGCGCAAAAATAGCAGCCGCACCAGAAAGGCCATGCTGAGAAATGTCATGCCGACAACCAGCAAGATCAGGCCGACCAATGGCATCTGCACCGCCCAGGCACCGCCAAGGAGTACAAGCGCCAAGCCGAGCATATACCCGGCCTTTGGCGACAAGATCAGTGCGGCCCTGGTTATGGGCTTTAGGTTTAGCGCCGAATGCGACACGTATTTCCCCCTTGTGTGATTCGTTCAGGAGTATTTCGACGTGATAAGATTAACCTGACATTAACGCGGCTCATTTTAGTGAGGCAATCACACCATCTAGGGTTGATAAAGCCACCCGTTTACTACCGCGTCAAGAGCGCAATGAAAAACCCATCGGCCCCATTTTCAGGTGTGAGCCGCAGTTTATTTTGCAAATTCCAGTCATTATGTCGGCTAAGAAAACCTGTTATCTGGTCTTCATTCTCGCTTTTCAGCAAAGAGCAGGTAATATAGGCTATGATTCCTGATGGTGACACTAAGTCTAAGATTTCATCTAATATTCCGCGCTGTACAGCCTGAAGTTCATCCAGTTTTTCGGGTGTTATCCGCCACTTTTCGTCAGGGGAGCGCCGCCAGGCTCCGCTTCCTGAGCACGGCACATCCAGCAGCACCAAATCATAAGGTGCCGCAGCCTTCACCGCCATTATATCAAAAATTTTAACTTTCGCCTGCGCCCGATCTGCCCGCACAGGTAAATCACGCATACGCACCGCATTTTTATCATGAGAGACGATATTACTCAGCCCAGATGCCGCAAGCGCCAGGGTTTTGCCGCCACCACCTGCACAATAATCCAGCACGCGCATTTCGGGCCAAATGGGAATATACTCCACAATTGCCTGAGATGCGGCATCCTGCAATTCCACAAGCCCAGTTTTATAGGCGTGGGAATTGCGCAGCCGGCGCGGGTTTTCAGTGATTTCCAGCGCGGATTCTGACAATGGGTGTGGCCGGGTGGCAATTTCATCTTGCGCCAAGGCATTCTGGGCCACCTTAACACTACCCAACAGTTTGTTTACACGAAGGAAAACCGGGGCGCGCTGCCGTAAAACCTGCATTACCGGGGCAAAATCCACCCCAAGTGAATCGCGCAATTGTGGGGCCAGCCATTCGGGGCAATCCAGCGCTGTTAACTCATCTGGAATATCGGTGGTAATATCGGTGGCAATATCGGTGGCCACATGGCTGAGTTCATCTGTTGTAAGTGGAGCTGGCGCGTAGCCAATACCAGTGAATAGGCTGGCCGGGTCTTGCCCTGCGGCCCGCAGCGCCCCGATCATCACGCTACGCCCGCTATCCCCCCCGCCAAGAGCAGCATAGCTTTTACGGCAGCGCAGGGCGTCAAAAACATGGTCTCGTACCGCCGCCCGGTCTTTTGAGCCGGCATAGCGATTGGCGCGCCCCCAACGGGTCAGCGCCTGCTCGGCCGGAATACCGGACTTGATGTTATCCAACAGGTCTATTGCGGCGTCAATACGGGCGGCAGGGGTCATTTTTCACCTTAAGTTTATATTGTAACACATTAATAAATCACATTATTCTATAATTAGGGCTTTCACGGGTAATTTGCACATCATGCACATGACTTTCCTTCAGCCCGGCACCGGTGATACGCACGAAGCGGCAGTTTTCACGCATTTCGGCGATGGTTTTATTGCCGGTATAACCCATAGCCGCACGCAAGCCGCCGACCAGCTGATGCACGACAGCACCGGCGGGGCCTTTATAGGGCACCTGCCCCTCAATGCCTTCGGGTACCAGTTTATCACTGGCAGCATCGGCCTGAAAATAGCGGTCAGCAGAGCCGCGCGCCATTGCACCAAGGCTACCCATACCACGGTAACCTTTAAAGCTACGGCCTTGATAAAGAATGATTTCTCCGGGGCTTTCATCGGTGCCAGCAATCATGCTGCCAACCATGGCACAAGAGGCACCAGCGGCGATTGCCTTGGCAAAATCGCCGGAATATTTAATGCCGCCATCGGCAATGACCGGCACGTCACCAGCAGCAGAAGCGCTATCAATGATCGCCGTCAGTTGTGGCACGCCAACACCGGCCACCATGCGGGTGGTGCAGATCGAGCCTGGGCCTATCCCGACTTTGACACCATCTGCCCCGGCACCGATCAGGGCGCGCGTGCCCTCGCCGGTGGCGACATTACCGGCCACCACCTGTATATTGCCAGAAATCCGCTTCACCCGCTCAACAGCGATTGCCACGCCCTCGCTATGGCCATGGGCGGTGTCGATCACAATGAGGTCACAACCCGCATCAACCAGCGCTGCGCTGCGCTCAAAGCCTGCATCGCCTACCGTGGTTGCTGCCGCCACACGCAGGCGGCCCAGCTCGTCTTTGCAGGCCGTGGGGTTAAGCACGGCCTGTTCGGTGTCTTTCAGGGTCAGAAGCCCGGTCAGTTTGCCGGTGGCATCGGTAATCAGCAGCTTTTCAATGCGCCGGGCCTGCATTAGGCTTTTGGCTTCATCAAGGTCGGCAGGCTCATGCAGGATGGCCAGATCATTCCGCGTCATCATCACCGAGACCGGGGTTTTATCATCCGTGGCAAAGCGCATATCGCGGTTGGTGACAATGCCCACCACGCGCTCCTGCCCATCAACCACCGGAAAGCCAGTGATCCGGTAGCGCTCCATCAGCACCTTGGCGTCGGCCAGGGTTTGCTCTGGGTGCAGCGTGATCGGATTATAAACAATACCGGACTCAAAGCGCTTGACCCGGCGCACTTCGCGGGCTTGCTCTTCAATAGAGAGGTTACGGTGGACCACACCCATGCCGCCAGCCTGGGCCATGGCGATGGCCATGCCCGATTCAGTGACCGTATCCATGGCTGAGCTGAGCAGTGGAATGTTCAGGGCAATGGATTTTGTCACAAAGGTGCGGGTGTCCGCCATTGAAGGCAGCACCGAGCTTGCGGCCGGAACCAACAGAACATCATCAAAAGTAAGTGCTTCGCGAATCTCCATGGGGCATCTCCTTGGGCAGGTCCAATTGGTAGGCAGGTCCGATTGGCACTTTCCTATTTCATGGGGCGAGGTATTTGGAAAGGGCGGCAGAAAAGATTTAAGGCCTTCGGCGAGAGTATTTTTGCCAAGATGAAGGCATATTTTGACATTTGGCGATACTCGTGAATACCGTGGCAAAGCATGGAGGGGTAATGAAGCCATCAAAACGGATCATCGGGCTGACAGGTAATGAGGGTGATGGCTGGGGTTTGTTCCTGCGGGCGCGCCAGATGATTGCCGCTGGTGATGACATTATAGAATTGACTATCGGCGAGCATGATATTCGCACGGACCCGGCCATTCTTGAGGCAATGGACCAGGCGGCGCGGGCTGGGCATACGGGCTATGCCAGCGTGCCGGGGACCGATGATTTGCGTGATGAGGTGGCTGCAAGGGTTGAGGCGCGCAGCGGGGTTGCCACAATGCGTGGCAATGTTTTGATTACACCCGGCGGGCAGGCCGGGCTGTTTGCCAGCCATGTGGCAGCTTGTGATGCCGGCGACCGGGCTTTGTTTTGTGACCCGTATTATACCACCTATCCAGGAACCATTCGCGCTGCCGGGGCGGCTCCCCAGCCGATTGAGGCCCGTGCCGGGGACGGGTTTCAGCCGCGCGCCGAGATGCTTGAAGTGGCCGCCAAGGGGGCCGCAAGCCTGCTTATTAACAGCCCCAATAATCCGACCGGCGTGATCTATAGCCATGAAACCATCAAGGGTATTGCCGAAGTTTGCCAAGCGCATGATCTGTGGCTGATTTCAGATGAGGTTTATGACACGCAAGTCTGGCAAGGCGAGTATATGAGCCCGCGTGCCGTGGCCGGCATGGCGGCGCGCTGTCTGGTGATTGGCTCCATGTCCAAAAGCCACGCCATGACCGGTAGCCGGGTGGGTTGGGTGGTTGGCCCTGAAGATATGATAGCCCACATGACCAATCTGGCAGTCCATACCACCTTTGGTGTAGCCGGGTATATTCAGGATGCAGCTTTGTTTGCCCTCAGGCAGGGCCGCGCGCTGGAGGATAAGGTCAGCGCGCCCTTCAAGCGCCGCAGGCAAGTGGCAATGGCCACGTTGGCGGCGCAGAATGTGGTGCATTTGGTGCCGGCACAGGGGGCGATGTATCTGATGCTGGATATCCGCGCGACCGGGTTGAGTGGCGAGGGCTTTGCCCATGCGCTGCTTGAGCGCGAAAAGATCGCCGTGATGCCCGGGGAAAGCTTTGGCCGGGCGGCCGCTGGGCATATAAGGGTGGCCATGACCGTAGAGGATAGCCTGTTCAAATCCGCTCTGTGCAGGCTGATTTCTTTTGCGCATGAATATGTCAAGCATAGGTAGGTGGCTGAAACTCAGCTTATTTCGTCAGGCTTTAGTTGTTTTTCATACCAGCGGAGATTCAACTTCCAAGTCTGTGAAAACTTTCGGTAATTGGTCTGGGATATCTTCGGCGATCAGGCCGGAGCCAAAAGACAGCGCGCATTCCACATGCAGCCAGGCTGCAGATTTTGCTGCCCATATCGGGCCAAAACCACGTGCCAGCAAGCCGGTGATGAACCCGGCCAGCACATCGCCTGACCCGGCCGTGGCCAACCAAGGGGCCGCGCGCTCATAGGCTGCCACGTTGATGGCACATTGCCCGTCCGGGGCGGCGATAACCGTATCCGCTCCTTTGAGCAGTACCACGCAGCCAGCCCGCGCCGCCGCCGCGCAGGTTGCCTCAGCCCTGGAATAGGCCGGGCCACTGGTAGGGCCACTGGTAGGGCCACTGGTAGGGCCACTGGTCGGGGTGGTGCTTAACCTTTCGGCTAGATCAGGAAACAGGCGGGAAAACTCGCCATCATGCGGGGTTAGAATGCAATTTTCGTGCAACATATAAAATAGTTCAGACGGCTTATTAACGTAAGCCGTAAGTGCATCCGCATCCAGCACACAGGCCGGGCCTGCCGCCAGCGCTACCGGCACCAGCTCTCGCGTCCGCTCAAGCCCCAAACCCGGCCCCAGACACAGGGCATTGATCCGCTTGTCCGCAAGCACCCGCGCCAGCGCATCACCGTCATGAATGGCGCACAGCATCACCGCATCCATGCGCGCTGCATGCTCGGCCACGGCGTCCGGCGGGCAGCCGACACTCACCAACCCGGCCCCGATCCGCAGCGCGCCGCGCGCCGCCAGCCGCGCAGCACCACCCTTGCCTGATGGCCCGGAAAGAACCAGCGCATGACCGTGGTCATATTTGTGATGCCCCGTTGCCTTTGTTGTCACCCCGCTCATAGGGGCGGTGACACGCTGAATAATGCGGCTTGTACCGGCCGTTTCCAGCCCGATATCATGCACCACGACTTTGCCCGAATGGGCCGGTCCCTGGCTCAGAACATGGGCAAGTTTAGCACGGTGAAAAGTTACCGTCAGATTTACACGTGCTGCCACCATTCCCAGTACCCGCCCGGAATCCGAGCAAATGCCGGAGGGGATATCTACCGCTACACTGCGCGTACCAATTGCACGACAGACCGGCTCAAGCCCTGCCATAGCTTTGGATATTTCACCCTTGAGCGGGCGCACCAGCCCGATTCCGAACACAGCATCCACAAACAGGTCTGGCATTGAGCCGCTATTGCGCTGGCCAAAATCACCGCCCTCATACACCGCTCCGATTTTTTGCCAGCGTTCAAAGTTTGTCCGCGCATCCGGCGGCAGCTTTTGCGCCTCGCCGAACAGAAATACCTCCACCTGCCAGCCCCACTCTCTCAGCAGCCGCGCCACCACAAAGCCATCACCGCCATTGTTGCCCGGCCCGCATAGCACCCTGGCTTTATGCGAGGTTTTTGCCAGTTCTGGCCATTCCTCAAACACCGCCTCAACCACGCCGCGCCCTGCCCGCTCCATCAGCTCCAGCCCGGTCACCTCACCCGCCTCAATTGCAGCAATCTCAATTGCACGCATCTGGGCGGCGGTCAGAAGTTCTGTCATGGTCAGGTCTCCCTTGATTCATACCTGCTCATAAAGCATGCAACTAGCCTAAAAAATAGGCGTTCGGTGCAAAAACATGCGCCCTTTTGTCGCCCAATGCCCCTGTCTCATTCTAGTCAATTGCCCCGCCTTGGCGAAAGTGATCTTTCAGGCGCGATACAGGAGCATACAGGCGCACGCATAATTTCACGCAATAATTTCACGAGGTACAAGCATGAAAAAGATCGAAGCCATCATCAAGCCCTTCAAGCTCGACGAAGTAAAAGAAGCTTTGCAGGATGTCGGCGTTACCGGCCTTAGCGTGATCGAGGTCAAGGGTTTTGGCCGCCAAAAGGGTCACACAGAGCTTTACCGCGGCGCTGAATATGTGGTCGATTTTTTGCCCAAGGTGAAAATCGAAGTGGTGCTGCCGGCCGATCAGGTGGATGCTGCCATCGAGGCCATCATAGAGGCCGCCAAGACCGGCAAGATCGGCGATGGCAAAATCTTTGTATCCGACATTGAACAAACGGTGCGCATTCGTACTGGAGAAACCGGCCTGAACGCAGTTTAGACCCCTCAATTACACTGAACATAACAGAGGAATACCCAAATGAGTATCAAGAGCTTTCTCAAGCAAATCAAGGATGATGACATTGCCTATGTTGACATCCGCTTCACTGACCCACGCGGCAAGCTGCAGCATGTCACTGTGGATTCTGACCTTGTGGATGAGGATTTTCTTGAGGAGGGCTTCATGTTTGATGGCTCTTCCATTGCCGGCTGGAAAAGCATTGAAGCCTCTGACATGAAGCTGATGCCCGACACAACCAGCGCCTATATCGACCCATTTTATGCCGAGAAAACCCTCTGCGTACATTGCTCGGTCGTTGAGCCTGACACTGGCGAAAGCTACAGCCGTGATCCGCGCTCCACAGCCCAAAAAGCCGAGGCCTATCTGATCTCCTCGGGCATTGGTGATGTGGCCTATATGGGGCCGGAAGCCGAGTTTTTCCTGTTTGACGATGTGCGCTTTCAGGTCTCCATCAACAAGGTCAGCTATCAGGTTGATGCT
Source organism: uncultured Aliiroseovarius sp. (assembly GCA_964401125.1). Lineage (GTDB taxonomy): Bacteria > Pseudomonadota > Alphaproteobacteria > Rhodobacterales > Rhodobacteraceae > JAAEUB01. The sequence continues at coordinate 7,536 of CAYNXK010000025.1, read as the reverse complement.
ACGGATGCCTCGTGGAACAGCGACACTGAATATGAGATGGGCAATACCGGCCACCGCCCCGGCGTCAAGGGCGGCTACTTTCCGGTCAACCCGATTGATGATGCACACGACATTCGCGGCGAAATGCTTTCGACCATGAAATCTTTGGGCATGAAAACCGACAAGCACCACCACGAGGTAGCTTCGTGTCAGCACGAGCTGGGCCTGATCTTTGACAGCCTGACCAAGCAGGCCGATGAGCTGCAAAAATACAAATACATTATTCACAATGTGGCCCATGCTTATGGCAAAACCGCCACCTTCATGCCCAAGCCCATTGCCGGCGATAACGGCACTGGCATGCATGTGAACATGTCAATCTGGAAAGAGGGCAAGCCTTTGTTTGCAGGCGATAAATACGCCGATCTTTCACAAGAGGCGCTGTATTTCATTGGTGGTATTCTTAAGCATGCCAAAACCCTGAACGCCTTCACCAACCCGGCGACCAACAGCTACAAACGCCTGATTCCCGGCTTTGAAGCGCCGGTGCTGCGTGCCTATAGCGCCCGCAACCGCTCGGGCTGTGTGCGCATTCCCTGGACCGAAAGCCCCAAGGCCAAGCGTGTTGAAGCCCGTTTTCCCGACCCGGCCGCCAACCCTTACCTGTGCTTTGCCGCCCTGCTGATGGCCGGCCTTGACGGTATCAAAAACAAAATTGACCCCGGCCCGGCTCAGGATAAAAACCTTTACGATCTGCCGGCCGAAGAGCTGGAAGGCATCCCCACCGTCTGCGCCTCCTTGCGTGAAGCGCTGGAAAACCTCGCCGCCGATCACGACTTCCTGCTGGCCGGTGATGTTTTCACCAAAGACCAGATCGAGGGCTATATGGAGCTGAAATGGGAAGAGGTTTATGCCTATGAGCATACGCCGCACCCGATCGAGTTTCAGATGTATTATTCCTGCTAGTGGATGATCCGCGACATTTGAGTCCCTCTGCATGCGCACCCTGTTTCGCGCAAGCAACTCAAATGTCGTGATAATTTGATCCATCACGAAGAAAGCTAAAGCGTCCCGCCTTATACCTGATACAGGGATGAGGCGGGACGCAGCACGCCGTATCAGCGTTTCGCGCGCCCCGCCCAAAACCCGTGCCTCAGGTTTTGGGCGGGACGCTTTAGTGGTACGAAACGTCAGATTCGAACCACTAGAGAAAATCCAGGGCGTTCCGTGCTGCCTGCTTGAGAAAGCCGCGCAGAAAGCCGCACGGAACGCTCAGATCACCGCTACCTGAAAAGCCAGAAACCTGCCATCTTGATTACCAACTACCGGGCCAAGCGGCACCGGTGCATAGCCATATCGTTTTGCCAGCCGCATCAACGCCGGATGGCCGAGAATAAGGCAGTTTTTTGCCCCCAGCTTTCTTAGATAGGCATTTGCCGCATCCAGAACCGCGCGGGCCGTATTCGGGTCAGGGTCAATCGAGACAAGGCGCGTCAGCTCCCAACTTTCTTTGCCTGTCTGCGGCTCTTTCCAACACATCTCACGCGGCAGATCAATGCGGCCAAGCCAGGCGTCACGAATCATATAAGTGTAGCCGTATCTCACTGATCCAACCCGGTTATCGCAGCGCAAAAGGCGTGCGCCGGCAATCACTTTGCCTTCTTTGTGAGCAATAACATAATGCGCTGTCAGCAGCCCGTCATATTGTTCAAATTCACGGTCTTCAGCCTGTTGCAGATCCCAGTTTTTTTCCAAAATGAAAACTTGTCGGCGCAGCTCCTGATATTTGCGGACCAAGTCCCACCGGGCCGCAGAATGCGGCAGACGCAAAATAGAAACCTCCAAAACATATCCCTTCATTCCCCCTACTAACCGGCGATAGATGCCTCCAAGGGCTTGTTTGGTTACCCAATAAGGTATATTTTAGGAGTGCAATCAACCCAGAGAATAGTATGTTACATAGAGTTCTACCAAATTTTGAGGCTGAAGATAGTGCAATTAGCTTTGTGGCAAATATGGGCTATGTCCTTGCACTTAATGTCAAAAACCTGACACCACAATTTTATCATACAACCCTTCCCGAGGAATGGGTCGAGTTCTATACGGCAAATCGTTATGCCCTGATTGACCCGATTCTAATCTGGGCAAGCTTCAATACCGGTATGAAGCGGTGGTCTGAAATCAGCTTGCTCCGTACTCTGGCCATAAATGACCGGGTAATGAAAAAGGCTACGGAATTTGAGCTGAACTACGGCGTGATACTGTGTCAACGCATGGAGGGCGCAGGAAATCAAAAGTCATTCTTTTCTGCGGCGCGATCTGATCGGGAGTTTACTGATAAAGAGATAGAGTTCCTCTCTATCCGGTTTAAAAATATGATTCAGCAATTACAGATACCTCCCTTATTATCTGACCGTGAGAATCTAATACTCACACGCTGCGCCGAAGGCTTCACTCAAGAAGAAATTGCCCGCGAAATCAAAGTTTCCCGCGAAACAATTAAGAAAAATCTGGAGCATGTCAGGCGTGTTCTGGGGGCAAAAAATGCCACTCAGGCTGTCTCCATTGCCCTTTCACAAGGTCTTATTAACCCTTCAAGGTGACCCTATTGGGTAATTATGCAGTAAAAACTTGATCTTCCCTTGATTGCATAAGACACCTGACTTGAACCCTTAACGTGAGGAACCTGAAGTGATATGCAAAGAAGTGAGTTCTGGTTTTGGCGCGATGGTTGGTACCGCATTCCGGTTTGACGGAGGCGGAGAAAAGCAAACCATTGGGGAAGTCCTTGATCTGGAAAATGGTGACTTTGAGCTGGTGCTGGACCCGGTTCCGCCCCCCGGTCAGCACTCATTCATCCACTTTACCAGCTCAAAAACACCGGGAAGGCGCCCTCTGGCCGCTCTGATCGAAACCCCATTCAGCAATATCAGGGTTGAAATTGGTCAAGTGGAGGTCCGCGCCAACACGCCGGCAAAAATAATCATTTTTGGGGCCCCCGGTTTTACAGCCCGGCTGGTTTTTTGAAGCACACCTTAGGCACATTGCTTTTATAGATGAAGAATGACGCGTAATCTGTTGCAAAGAAAGGTAGTTTCCATGCTCAATATTCCGATGAAAGCTGCACCGGGCACAGGCCGGCAAAAACCAAACTTCACCGCTTTTAAGCACCCTGTTTTGGCTGTACCCTGCCCCACATGTCAAAGTCAGGCAGGGTCGGGTTGTGATATAATGCAGGACCATTGGAGCCGGGATTACCACCTGGAGCGCAAGCAGCTTGCCGGGCAGATGTTTTGTAATCAGTACGGGGCAGATGCCGAAATATGCCGTGTCAAAGGTGTTTGGATCATAGATTTCAACAAAAACCCCACCAGTCAGCACATTTGAGGCCTGATTCCCGGAGTCACAGAAAAATTAACCACGAATTAGGGTTCATGTCTTTAAAAGAGATATGGAAATCTTCTGGAATGAAGCCAGCCGTGCCGAGTGGGAAAATATGGCCGATAGCGCCCTTGCGCCATTGCAACAACGGTGGGCCTATGGTGCTGCGCATGCTGCCCTCGAAGGGCAGGTCCAACGGGCTGTCATCACGCAGTCCGGCCAGCCAGTTGCTCTTTGCCAATGTTTGGGAAAACGCATAGGTGGGGTGCTAAACGTATCGCTGGCCAGCCGTGGCCCACTTTGGCTGGCACCTAGAGCAGATAATAGCACCCAGAATTTCAAACAGGCCCCCGCGCTGGCCCTGATCTGTCGCACCCTGCCGCTGGCACACCCGCGCGTGCGGCTTTTTACGCTGTCAGCGCCTCTCAGTTCTGCACGCCTGCTGCCGTTGATGACCCCAGCCACCTTTGCTCTCCGCCCGTTGCCGGTCAACGCAGAAGACTTACATGGAAAGTGGCGTAATGCACTCAGAAAAGCTGAAAAATATGGCTTAAATATACGCCACCAAACTTGTAGCCTCAATAGGTTAGAGGATATGCTGGCAGCCGATGCGGCGCAACAAAAAGCCTGCTTCTACCGTGCCTTGCCGGCGGTTTTCACCAGAATGTGGCAAAGCCTTGAGCCTAAACGGCTGCGCCTGTTCAGCGCCCGAGAGCGGGGCAAGACAATCGCTTCTTCCCTGTTCCTGCAGCACGGCAACACCGCCACCTATCATATTGCCCACAGCACGGTAAGGGGGCGCCAAACTTCGGCGGCCAGGCTTCTACTTTGGCGGGCTTTTCAGGATTTCACTACTCAGGGGGTGCGCCAGATTGACCTTGGCATGATCGACACCGAGGCCAGCCCCGGCCTTGCCCGCTTCAAACTGGGCAGTGGTGCCAAGGCCTACCATGCCGGGCCGACAGCGCTGGCCATATGACCAGAAAGGGGCTTTAGCGGAGCTTGTTCAAAAGTGCTGCCTGAACGGTATTTGTCACAAAACTTGAGATATCTCCATCGAGCCGGGCAATTTCCTTGACCAGCTTTGAGGCAATGGATTGGTGGCGTGCCTCAGCCATCAAAAATACTGTTTCAACAGAATCATCCATGGCACGATTCATGCCAACCATCTGATATTCATACTCAAAGTCAGCCACGGCCCGCAAGCCACGTATAATAATCTGGGCCCCAACATCATGAGCGCAATGGATCAGAAGGTTTTCAAACGGATGCACCACAATCTCGGTGCCAGTTTTACGGCTGAGGCCCGCCGTTTCGGCCTCAACCATTGCCACCCGCTCTTCCAGTGTAAAAAGCGGGCCTTTGTCGCGGTTGATAGCAACGGCAATGACCAGCCGGTCAACCAGCGCGCAGGCGCGTTTGATAATATCAGTATGGCCCAGTGTGACCGGGTCAAAGGTGCCGGGATACAGACCTATACGCATAAAGTGCCCTCCAGATTCAGTCGCCATGCAAGATTATTGGCGGCATTGGCCGTGTGAATACAAGGTTTTTCTGCATTGCGGCATCAATAACCCATGATCATCCCCTGTAGCGCCTCATTCTCGCTTGCCAGCTCATCCAGTCGCGCCTTGACCACATCACCAATCGAAATAAGGCCAATCATCTCAGTACCTTCCATAACAGGCATATGGCGGAACCGGCCTTCAGTCATCCGCCTCATGACATCATCAGTGGTACAATCTGCTTCACAGGTTATGAGTTTTCTGGTCATCAGATCATCAACTTTGTCCGCCATACAGGCCGCGCCGCGCTTGCCCAGCTCTCGCACAATATCGCGCTCAGACAGGATACCGGCAAGGTGAACGCCATCCGCCGACACGATTACTGCGCCTATCCGTTTTTCCGACATCAGCCCGGCGGCATCGGCAACCGATGTTCCCGGAACAACGGTTATGACACAGTCTTTGGGGCGGGAATCCAATATCTTGTTAATACGCATGGTAATCTCCTGGCTGACAATCTTTCTAGATTCACCCAAGCAGTGATATTTTGTCAAGTCCCCGGATTATATCTATTCATATGGATCACAGCCTTATTCTGTAAAATTTTGGGCTTCCGGGCTTTTCTTGGCACAAATGCGCGTCTATCCTGCCGTTAATCCACAGGGAGAAAGACATGTATGAAATCGGACATTTTGTAAGCAGCGGGCGCATTAGTGGCACCTCCGGGCGCACGGCAGGCATCATGAACCCGGCTACCGGTGAAGTGCAGGGGCGTGTTGCTCTGGCCTCAACTGCCGAGGTCAATGATGCCATTGCCAAAGCCGCCGCGGCGCAACCTGCCTGGGGTGCGATGAACCCGCAAAAACGCGGGCGCGTTATGATGGCAATGGTGCATCTGATCAACCGCGATATGGACAAGCTCGCCGAAGCTCTGAGCCGCGAGCACGGCAAAACCATCCCCGATGCCAAGGGCGATGTGCAGCGCGGCCTTGAAGTGATTGAATATTGCATCGGTGCTGCCGAGCTGCTGAAAGGCGATTTCACCGACAGCGCCGGACCGGGTATCGACATGTATTCCATGCGCCAACCGCTGGGGGTAACGGCTGCCATTTCGCCTTTCAATTTTCCGGCGATGATCCCGCTCTGGCAGGTTGGCCCGTCACTGGCTTGCGGCAATGCGGTGATCCTGAAGCCAAGTGAACGCGCCCCCACAGTGCCGATGATGCTGGCCGAATTATTTGTTGAGGCGGGCCTGCCCGAGGGCATCCTGCAAGTGCTAAACGGCGACAAAGAGGCGGTGGACGCCCTGCTTGATAGTGAAACCATTCAGGCTTTCGGTTTTGTTGGTTCAACCCCAATTGCCCAGTATATTTACAGCCGCGCCACAGCAAACGGCAAACGCGCCCAGTGTTTCGGAGGTGCCAAGAACCACATGATCATCATGCCTGACGCTGATCTTGATCAGGCTGCGGATGCGCTGGTAGGCGCGGGATTTGGCGCGGCAGGCGAGCGCTGCATGGCAATTTCAGTGGCCGTGCCGGTGGGCGATGAGACCGCCGAGCGTTTGATCGAAAAGCTAGTGCCGCGCATCGAAAAGCTACGTGTCGCGCCATATACAGATGGCGATGATGTGGATTTTGGCCCGGTGGTGACCGCTGCCGCCAAGGAAAATATCCTGCGGCTGATCCAGAGCGGGGTTGATCAGGGCGCGGAGTTGGTGGTCGATAACCGCGACTTCAAATTGCAAGGTTATGAGAACGGCTATTTCGTCGGCCCGCACCTGTTTGACCACGTTAAACCAAGCATGGATATCTACAAAACCGAGATTTTCGGGCCGGTTCTATCATGTGTCCGCGCCCAGACCTACGAAGAGGCATTGGGCTACGCCATGGACCACGAATACGGCAATGGGGTAGCAATTTTCACCCGCGACGGCGACACCGCCCGCGATTTTGCCGCCCGCATCAATGTTGGCATGGTTGGCATTAACGTGCCCATTCCGGTGCCGCTGGCCTATCACACCTTTGGCGGCTGGAAGAAATCCGGCTTTGGTGATTTAAATCAGCACGGGCCTGATGCCTTCAAGTTTTTCACCCGTACCAAAACCGTTACCTCGCGCTGGCCCTCAGGCCTTAAGGACGGCGGCGAATTCCACTTCAAGGCATTTGACTGACCCCACAAAGCGCCGCGCGCCCATTGAGTCCGGGCCGCATAATTTCTTGCCTGATGCAGATTCCCCTGCAACGCTGGCCTTAACAGGCAGGCGGAGTGTGATTTGTAAAGCGTCCCGCCTTATACCTGATACAGGGATGAGGCGGGACGCCGTGCGCTGTATCAGCGTTTCGCGCGCCCCGCCCAAAACCCGTGCCTCAGGTTTTGGGCGGGACGCTTTAGTGGACACAAAACCAGCTTTCTTGATCGGGATCGAGGAATAATATTTGCTTGCGTATATTGAAATTCTGGAGATGGCAAAGGCATCCGAAGCCTTAATGCTAGCCGGCGCAGCCGAGCTGGAAGGCCAGTCCAGTCCCGCGGTTACACCAACATTTCAAGGCCCGTGACAACCTCAAGTGCCTGCAGATTTGCGACATGCATGTGCATATAGGTATTCCCGATCCGGAAAACCGGAAAACCGGAAAACCGGAAAACCGGAAAACCGGAAAACCGGAAA
>CAYNXK010000024.1:0-17159 GCA_964401125.1 uncultured Aliiroseovarius sp. | reverse complement strand
GCATTCAGGTGCTGGCCAGCACGGCGCTCAGATCGCCATAACCAGTAAAGCGCCGCTCATAGGCGAGGCCAAGAGCGGCAGCGGCTTTGCGGGCTTTTTTGTCCAGGGCGGCATCGTTTGTCTGCGCCAGATAGATCAGTTTTTGATAATTGCCAAAATAGGTGTCGCGCAGCTCCGGGTAACGATCCAGCCCCAGCGGACGAATCACGAAAGCCTCAAATTGCCGGGCCAGAAAATCTGTCAGGTAAAAGGCAGTGATCTCGTCTTCATCACGACTGGCAAAGGTCTGGTTGCCATCAAAGAAACTGTAGCAATGTGGCCCTTCTATCATGGTCAAGCCCAGCCGGTCACAGGCCTGTTTCAGCAAACCTCCAGTGCCACAATCGGCGTAGGCTACAAATATTTTATCGTAAGTATCACGGTGCTTTACGGCGGCCTCTTCAACTCCCGCGACAATTTTTTCAGGGTGCAGATGCCAAATGGCCGGCAGGCAGGCAAGCGTCATATGTTGCCAGTTGTTAAGCTTGATCAGGGCGGTGATTTCATGGGCCAGCGCCCCACAGGCCAGCACCAGAACCCTGCCATGATTACTGCCATGATTCCGGCTGGCCGCCAACCCGTGCTCGGTTAAAGCCTGGTCATCCAGCTTCATGATTTATGCGCCAGAACACCAAAGCGGCCGGGCAGAAGCGGGCAGGGGCCGTAGCTTGCCAGAATTTCCACCCGGAAGCCGAATCCGTGCAGGATGTCCTCTACCTCGTCAGGGCTGAACAGATGTTGCTCATGCACCTCCTCAACCAGCCCGACCTTGGTTTCCAGTTGGATGGTCCGGGTCAGCTTATGGTCGCCGATCCGGTTGCGGATGCGCATATTCCAGTCAGCACCCTGAGAATCAACACCCTGAAAATCACGCTGGCTTGTAGGGGTTTCCGGGCCGGGCAGATCAAAGATGAATACGCCGCCTTTGGGCAGGGCGCGCCCGACATTCAGAACGCAAGGGGTCAGTGCCGCGGGTGCATAAGCCAGAACCTCGCCCAGAGCTGTTACCGCATTCGTGCCTACAGGCGGGTGGGCCAGGGCGACGGATTCGTGCCTTACATTAAGCCCTTTACCTTTTGCCAAAGAGACAAATTCAGAGCTTATATCAACGCCTTCCCCGGCGATACTCATGTTCTTTGCCGCCGCCAGCCATGAGCCATCACCGCAACCTAAATCAAAAACCCGTGCGGGGCCGGGAGCTTGTTTTATCTGAGCCGCCAGCCAGTCAAAGCCGGCGAGAAATGTATTGCCATAGGACTCGGCATGAACCCGTGCCAGCGCTTTGCCGTAAAAAGCCTGCCGGGTTTTGATTTGTGTGCTCATTGGGAGCGCCCTTTGAGCAATATCCGCAGAGCCATGGCCACCACCAGAAGCAGCGGCACAATGGCACCCCAGGCATGGCCGTCCAGCGCCCCGGATTGCATCATGGCCAGATAGCCAACCCAAATGGTTAGCCCGGCGGCAGTGATTACCATCACCAGCAGAAGTATGAGTTTCATATGTGGCATGACAGCGCCTTCCCAACCTTACTTTGAGCGCAAGGTGCAAAAAAAGAAAGCCTTATATTGCCGCATTATCTGCGCGGCAGGCCCACAGTCTCAGCCCCAAGCCCCAGCCCCCAAAACCCCACAAGCCCCAGCCTCAGGCGCTTAGGGCGTTATGTTTGCGGGCCATGTAATCCTTGGCGGTTTCCACCGCAACGGCAGCATCGCAGCAATAGCTATCGGCCCCAATGGCCCGGCCAAATTCTTCGTTCAGGGGGGCGCCACCTACCAGTACAATATAATCGTCGCGGATGCCTTTTTCAATCAGCGTATCAATCACCACCTTCATATAAGGCATGGTGGTGGTGAGCAGGGCGGACATGCCCAGAATATCGGCATTTTCTTTTTGCAGCGCACCAATGTAATCCTCAACCGGGTTGTTTATACCCAAGTCGATCACCTCAAAACCGGCCCCCTCCATCATCATGGCCACCAGATTTTTGCCGATGTCATGGATGTCACCCTTGACGGTGCCGATTACCATTTTTCCCATGAGTGGGGCGCCTGATTCCACCAATAGGGGCTTGAGAATGGCCATGCCGCCCTTCATGGCACCCGCCGCCAGCAGCACTTCCGGCACGAACAGGATGCCATCGCGGAAATCCTCGCCCACAACGGTCATGCCGGCCACCAGCGCCTCGGTCAGCACCTTGTAAGGTGTCCAACCGCGCCCGAGCAGGATGTTAACGCCTTCTACGATCTCGTCTTTCATGCCATCATACAGATCATCATGCATCTGCAAGGCCAGCTCGCTGTCGTCCAGCTCGCTCAGGATAATGTCGTCTTGGGCTTCGTCAGACATGGTCAGCTCCGGCAAGTGGCCCGGTTCGGGCATTTGTATGAGTGCAGCGGCTTTATCTGCCACTACTTGGCTCCACCACTTGCTCTGCGGCGACGGGTGCGCGGCGGCGGTTTGTCGTCGCCGGTGCCATCACTGGCCGAGGAAAAGGCCCCAAGGCGGGCGCTGATGTCCTCAAGCGAGGGGCGCGGCGCTGGTGGCCGGGTCTCCAGGGCCTTGCGCATGGCGCTAAGATGCTCGGGCATGGTGCCGCAACAGCCGCCAATGATCCGCGCCCCGCTGTCACGCGCCAGCACGGCATAATCGGCCATCAGGTCCGGGGTGCCGTCATAATGGATGTGGCCGTCAACATATTTTGGGATGCCGGCATTGCCCTTGGCCACCAGAGGCCGCTCAGTGCCCTGAGCCGCAAAGCCCAGCAATGTGCGCAGCAGGTCGGAGGAGCCAACCCCGCAATTTGCCCCGAAGGCCAGCGGTTTATGGTCCAGCTTCTCGACCATCTTCGCCATATCGGCCGAGGTCAGGCCCATCATGGTGCGCCCGGCTGTATCAAAGCTCATAGTGCCAACCCAAGGCATGCCGGCCAGCTTGGCGGCGGCGGCGGCGGCGATATATTCATCGGCAGCCGAGATGGTCTCGGCCCAAAGCACATCGGCCCCGCCCTCTTTAAGCCCTTCGGCCTGCTCATGAAACATTTCAATAGCGCTGGCCATGGTCAGGGTGCCCATTGGCTCCATGATATCGCCGGTTGGCCCGATTGATCCGGCAACGATGACGGTGCGCCCGGAGGCGTCAGCCACCTCACGGCCCAGCTCGGCAGCTACCCGGTTAAGCTCGCGCACCCGGCTCTGGGCATTATGCAGCTTCAGGCGCGAGGCGTTGCCGCCAAATGAGTTGGTGAGGAAAATATCGCTGCCCGCGTCAACGGCGCCTTTGTAGAGGGCGCGGATTTTAGCAGGTTCATCCACGTTCCAAAGCTCTGGCGCGTCACCTGAGGTCAGCCCCATATTGAACAGGGTTGTGCCGGTGGCACCATCGGCCAGTAGCCAGTCGTTTTCTGCCAGCGCTTTGCTGAGTGCATCTGTCATGGTCGCTCGCCCCTTATTTGAGGAATTTCAGGTCGCATGCCATGATTATCGCTCCGGGGCAAATTCAAATGCCGCATAAAGAAGATGAGCCTGACTACGGTTTTCACGCCCCGTTTAGCCGGAGTGGACGCTACGCGCAATCCGCTGCTGGTCAACAGGCATAGCCCACCCAAAATAATGACGGGAAAATTTTGCGCAAAACTTACTGTAAGGCGTGAAATCTGTGAGAAAGCTTAGAGAAAGCTTAAATCAGGCCTCGTCCATCAATTGCACTTTGGCCTGAGAATGAAACGCCTCGCGCTTGCTGCGCACTGTCGCCTCGTCAGATGTGGCTCCGAGATCACCAGTGACCTTGCGGATCACATCATCATGCCCGGCCTCCTCAAAGTCCGAGGCAATGACGGCCTGAATGTAATCAGGCAGCTCGCCTTCGGGTTTTTCCATAACCCCTGCGGCCCAAATGGCCAGCAATTTGTTGCACCGCGCCTCAACACGAAAAGCCATTTCCTCATCATGGGCAAATTTGTTTTCAAATGCTGTTTGGCGGTCATTGAAGGTGGTCATGGTTGCTCCTCTGTTTGTTACGGTATTTCATGACATAATATGGTTATTCACACGCCTTCCTGCAACCCCTGACTGGCCCGGCGCGACAATCTTGCAGGCGGGCGGGCAATGGCGTATAGCGCGGGCAGGCGATTTATCAGGTAGGTTTACAGGTAGGGTCCATGGCACGACGCAGAAAGATTTATGAAGGCAAGGCAAAAACCCTGTATGAGGGGCCAGAGCCGGGCACTTTGGTGCAGTATTTCAAGGATGATACCACCGCCTTCAACGCCGAAAAGCGGGCCGTGATTGACGGCAAGGGTGTGCTGAACAATCGCCTGAGCGAATTTTTCATGACCGGGCTTGAGCAAATCGGCGTGCCAACGCATTTTATCAAACGCCTGAACATGCGCGAGCAACTTATCCGTGCGGTTGAGATTATTCCACTTGAGGTGATCGTGCGCAATTTTGCTGCCGGATCAATGGCCAAGCGGTTGGGCATGGAAGAAGGCACAGCGTTGCCGCGCCCGATTGTCGAGTTCTCCTACAAGGATGACGCACTTGGTGATCCGCTGGTGCCGGAGGAATATATCATCGCTTTCGGCTGGGCCAGCCAGCAGGAGCTGGATGATATGGTGGCGCTGGCGCTGAGGGTGAATGATTACATGTCAGGCATCATGTATGGCGTTGGTATCAAGCTGGTGGATTTCAAAATCGAGATCGGCCGCCTGTATGATGGCGATTTTCAGCGCCTGATCGTGGCCGATGAAATTAGCCCGGATTCATGCCGGCTCTGGGATATGGAAAGTGGCCGCAAGCTTGATAAAGACGTGTTTCGCGGTGATCTGGGTGATCTGGCCGATGCCTATACGGAAGTGGCACGCCGACTGGGAGTAATGCCGACAAATGTCACCCACAGGCCGCCAAAGCCAACATTAATAAACTAGGGTAAGCCTATGAAAGTACGCGTGAATATTATGCTAAAAAGCGGCGTTCTTGACCCGCAGGGCCAAGCCATTGGCCACGCGCTTGGCAGGCTTGGATTTGCCGGTATCAGTGGCGTGCGTCAGGGCAAGGTGATCGAACTTGATCTGGCTGAGAGCGACCCGGCCCGCGCCCGCGCCCAGGCCGCCGATATGTGCGAGCGTCTGCTCGCCAATACGGTGATTGAAAGCTATATTATCGAGGTGGTCTGATGCGCGCTGCTGTCATTGTTTTCCCCGGCTCAAATTGTGACCGTGACCTGAAAGTGGCGCTTGAAGCTGCCGGGGCCAAAGTGTCCATGGTCTGGCACAAGGATGACCACTTGCCCGAGGGGTTGGACATGGTTGCGCTACCCGGCGGCTTTTCTTTTGGCGATTATCTGCGTTGCGGGGCCATAGCGGCAAAATCACCCATTACCGCTTCTTTGATCCGCCATGCCGGGCGCGGAGGTTATGTGCTGGGCATTTGCAACGGCTTTCAGGTGCTGACTGAGACCGGCCTGCTGCCCGGTGCCCTGATCCGCAATGCCGGCCTCAAATTCATTTGCAAAGATGTGGTCCTGAATGTTGAAAATACCGACACTCCGTTCAACTGTGCCTACAAGCTGGGCCAAAAAGTGACATATCCGCTGGCGCATCATGACGGCAATTATCAGGTGTCTGAGGAAAAGCTGGCTGAGCTGCGCGCAGACGGGCGCATTGCCTTCACCTATAGCGACAATCCCAATGGCTCGGTTGGTGATATTGCCGGCCTGGTTTCGCGTAACGCGCGGGTGCTGGGCCTGATGCCGCACCCCGAACGCGCTATTGATGCAAAACATGGCAGTAGTGACGGGGCGGCGATGTTCAGCGCATTGATCAACAATGTTGTAGCCGCCTGACTTGAGCTGCGGCCAAAGCCCGGCTATCCTGAAGCCATGGTAAGCCGTAAAGCCAACGTAGAAAAGACCACGCCACTGCGAACGGGCATTTTGTTCCGGGCGCGGGTTTTGCTGGTTTTTCTGATCTCTCTGGCGGTGGCGGTGATCTGGGTTTCAAACCTGTGGCTGACCGAACGCTATACTGAAACCACCCGCAACCGGGCCGATATGCGCGCCGCGCTCTATACCAGCAACCTGATCAGTGAATTGCAGCGTAATTCTGTGGTGCCGCTGCTGCTGTCGCGTGACCCGCTACTGGTTGGGGCGCTGAATTCAGCCGATTTTAGCCAAAGCACCCAAAGGCTGATCTCGTATCGTGAGGAAATTGGTGCAGCGGCCCTGATGCTGCTTGATGAAGGTGGCCGCGTCGTGGCCTCCACAACACGTGAGAAATTAGGTTCACTTCACCGCCATGAGCATTACTTTGTTCAGGCTTTACGCTCGTCAGAGACGGTTTTTACTGCCGTTGAAACCGAAACTGGAGCCTTCAAGTTTGCCTATTCGCGCAAAATAGAAACCGGCGGTAATCTGTCCGGGGTGATCATGGTCGAGGTGGATTTGCACCGATTTCAGGATTCCTGGGCCGGGATTTCTGATGCGGTTCTGGTGACCAATTCGGCAGGCCAGATTATTCTGGCAACCGAGCCGCGCTGGGTTGGCAAGAGCGAAGCCGAGGCGCTGGTGCAATTGTCGCCGCATTCAGCCATTCAGCGCGCATTGCAGGCTACGGCCAGATGGGCGTCCTTACCGGGCGAGGCTTACTTTTTGGGCGATGGGGTAATGCGCCAGGAGGTTAGGGTGCCGTTTCGGGGCTGGCGCATCGTAACATTCACCACCTATGCCTCTGTGCGCGAGCGGGTGAATGGGGTGCTGGCGTTGCAGATCATGGGCTTTGCTATTCTGCTGGCCTTCGCTTTTTACATGATTAGCCGCCGGGCCACCTCGCGCTCGATGCTGTTACAGAAGGAATCGGCGGAGCTTCGCCAGTTGAACAAGGCCTTGCAGCGGGAAATCGCCGAGCGCCGCAAGGCGGAAAAGAGCCTTCAGGTGGCAGAGCAAACCCTGATGCAAAGCTCCAAACTTGCGGCTTTGGGCGAGATGTCGGCGGCGGTCAGTCATGAACTTAATCAACCACTTGCGGCGATGAAAACCTACTTGGCCGGGGCCAGGCTTTTGCTGCAACGCAAGCGCCCGGCTGAAGCCCTTTCAAGCTTCCAGCGCATTGATGATCTGATCGAGCGCATGGGCGCGATTACCCGCCAGCTGAAAAGTTACGCGCGCAAGGGTGGCGACGCCTTTGAGCCTATGGATATAAGGCATTCGGTGTCATCGGCCCTGGCAATGATGGAGCCGCAACTGAAGCGCCGGCATGTGCTTATCACCCGCAATATCCCGCGCGCACCAGTAATGATCATGGGCGACAAACTGCGCCTTGAACAAGTTCTCATCAACCTCTTGCGCAACGCCATTGACGCCACCAAATCAGTAGAGGAGCCGCAGGTTGATATTCTGCTGAGTGGCGGTGATCTGGCAACCATCACAGTGCGCGACAACGGGGCCGGGGTTGATGATCTGGATGCTCTGTTCGAGCCGTTCTACACCACCAAACCGGCAGGCGAGGGCGTTGGTTTGGGCCTTGCGATTTCTTCCGGGATCGTCAACGATTTCGGCGGGCGCCTGACGGCGCGCAACGGGCAGGTCGGCGGGGCGGTCTTTACGGTGGAATTTCCCATCGCAAAAGATGAAAACGCAAAAGATGAAAACTCGGCATCAGAAGCCGCAGAATGAAGCAATGATAGGGTAAGATATGGCACAGGCTATGAAAATCGCGATTGTTGATGATGAAAAAGACATGCGTCAGTCCATCAGCCAATGGCTGGCGCTGTCGGGGTTTGATACAGAAACCTTTGCTTCGGCCGAGGAGGCGCTGAAATCACTCGGCGCCGATTACCCCGGCGTTGTGGTCTCTGACATCAAAATGCCCGGCATGGATGGCATGGCTTTCTTGAAAAAATTGATGAGCGTTGACAGCGCCTTACCGGTTATCATGATCACCGGCCATGGCGATGTGCCCATGGCGGTAGAGGCCATGCGGGTCGGGGCTTATGATTTTCTCGAGAAGCCCTTCAACCCTGACAAAATGACCGAGCTGGCCAAAAAGGCTACCCAGCGCCGCCGCATGGTGCTGGATGCTCGCGCACTCAGGCGCGAGTTGGGTGACGGCACCACGATCATGAAAAAACTGATCGGCGCCTCGCCGGTGATGGAGCGGCTGCGTGAGGATATTCTTGATCTGGCCCAGACCGAGGGCCATGTGCTGATTGAGGGTGAGACCGGCAGCGGTAAAACTCTGGTGGCACATGCGCTGCACGCCGCCTGCGCCAGGGCGGAGCGCAAATTTGTCGTGGTGCCCTGTGCGGGTAAGGAAGAAGACGAGCTGGGCCGTTGCCTGTTTGGCCCGATTGAGGAGGGTGGCCAGCAGCCAAGCGTGGAAGCGGCGCGCGGTGGCACTCTGGTTCTGGAAGACGTTGAAGCCCTGTCGGACGCCCTGCAAGCGCGGCTTCTGGCCTGGATCAATGCTGAGGGCCAGCCGCCTGAAACCCGCATCATCGCCATCTCAAACTTGCAAGAACAGGGTAAAACTCTTGAAGATTGCCTGAGGCCGGACCTGTTTTACCGGCTGGCGGCAATGAAAATCACCCTGCCACCTCTCAGGCAGCGCGGCGAAGACATCCTGATGCTGTTCAGCCGGTTTGCCGAGCAGTTTGCCGAGGAATATGGCTGCGCCGCCCCCAGCGTGACAGCTCAGGAAGCTGCGCAGATGCTGCAAGCGCCGTGGCCCGGCAATATCCGCCAGTTGATTAATATTTCCGAGCGTGCCGTGCTGCAAAACCGCCGTGGCTCGGGCACCATCTCGTCACTTCTGATGAATGACCATGATGAGGTGCAGCCGGTGATGACCACCGAGGGCAAGCCGCTGAAGGAATATGTCGAAGCCTTTGAGCGCATGTTGATTGACAACACCATGCGCCGCCATAAAGGCTCGATTGTGAAGGTTATGGACGAGCTTTTGCTGCCGCGCCGCACCCTGAATGAGAAAATGGCCAAATATGGCCTGCAACGCTCTGACTATCTCTGACAATGAGCAGGAAAAAGGGGCGCCTGTAATCAGCGCCCCTTTCCTTTCAGCGGCCCGCGCGCTACATCGCGGGAAGCGAACAGGAGCCTGACATGCAGATCAAACCCGCCAAGACTGGCCTTTTCCGGCGTACACCGCCCGCAATTTTTACGCCCATATTCGGGCTGTTTGGCCTTGGCCTTGCTTGGAGGAGGGCGGTGGATGGCTTTGGCATATCATCGGCTTTGGGGGATTTTATACTAGGGTTCACATCTCTACTTTATCTATTTTTTATCATAGCTTACGCAGCAAAGTTCATACGCAGACCGGGTGTTTTTTCCGAAGATTTGAAAACACTTCCGGGGCGTGGCGGGCTGGCAGCCATGACGCTATCGGCCATGTTGATGGCGGCGGCTTTCGTGCCTTATTCAGCGATGATTGCCCTGATTATTCTGCTGCTGGCGGTGCTTGTGCATGTGGCAATTGCAGCGGTAGTCTTGCGGATATTAATTGCCGGCCCGGCGGAAATACGCATTGCCACCCCGGTTTGGCATCTGGTTTTTGTCGGCTTCATTATTAGCCCGATTGCGGCCGTGCCGCTTGGGCTTTACAGCTATTCGCAGGTGGTTTTTGCCATCACTCTGGTGCTGGCACTAGGGATTTGGGCGGTCAGCCTGAAACAACTGCTTAAAAAAGCAACACCGGCGCCGCTCAGGCCGGTTTTGGCGATCCATCTGGCCCCGGCCTCGGTGCTGGGCTATATCGCTTATTTGCTTGGTTACAGCACAATCGGTTTTGGCCTTGGCCTGTTTGCCATCCTCATACTTGGCTGGCTGCTGATCCGGGTTCGCTGGCTGACCAGTGCCGGTTTTTCGCCGCTTTGGGGGGCATTCACCTTTCCACTGGCTGCTTTTTCAACGCTGATGCAGGTCATGGGAGCCGCAGGACATGGCCTGGCTGACGGTGAAGTGTTCCGCATTCTCGGCGGGTTGGCTCTGGTGGCGGCAAGCCTGCTGATCCCGTTTATCAGCTGGAAAATCTTCAAGCTCTGGTCCAAGGGGGTGCTTGCAGTAAAAACCAACGCCGCCGAGGCCTGATAATTGCGAGAAATATATGACCAAGATCAAGCTGTACAACACAAAAAGCCGCTCAAAGGAGCAGTTCACGCCGATTGATCCTGGCAATCTGCGTATGTATGTTTGCGGGCCAACGGTTTACGACCGGGCGCATTTGGGCAATGCCCGCCCCGTGGTGGTGTTTGATGTGCTGTTTCGCCTGCTGCGCCATGTCTACGGGCCGGATTACGTGACTTATGTGCGTAATTTCACCGATATTGATGATAAAATCATTACCCGTGCCAATGAATCCGGCCGCGAGATTGGTAGCATTACTGGCGAGACCATTCAGTGGTTTCTTGATGACATGGCCGCCCTTGGCAGCCTTGAGCCAAGCCATATGCCGCGCGCTACCGCCTATATTTCCCAGATGCAGGCGATGATTGCTACACTTATGGCCAAAGGTCATGCCTACGAGGCCGAGGGCGCCGAGGGCCATGTGCTGTTTGCTGTTGAAAGCTACCAGAATTATGGCGCGCTGTCCGGGCGCTCGGTTGATGATATGATTGCCGGGGCGCGGGTTGAGGTGGCGCCGTATAAGCGCAATCCAATGGATTTTGTGCTGTGGAAACCCTCAAGCCCGGATCAGCCCGGCTGGGATAGTGAATGGGGCAGGGGGCGGCCCGGCTGGCATATAGAATGCTCGGCCATGTCGCGGGATCTGCTGGGCGAAAGCTTTGACATCCATGGCGGCGGTAATGATTTGCAATTCCCGAACCACGAGAACGAAATCGCCCAAAGTGTCTGCGCCCATCCCGGTAGTGAGTTTGCCCGTATCTGGATGCATAACGAGATGTTGCAGGTCGAGGGCAAGAAAATGTCCAAATCGCTGGGCAACTTTTTCACGGTGCGGGATTTGCTTGAGCAGGGCGTGCCCGGTGAGGTGATCCGCTTTGTGTTTCTTTCAACCCATTATCGCAAACCGATGGACTGGACACAAAGGAAGCGCGACGAGGCAGAGGCGACGTTGCGAAAGTGGCGGTCTTTGACTGCCGGAGTTGCCCCGACTGAGGTTGCCGATGGGGTGCTTGCCGCACTTGCCGATGATCTCAACACCGCTGGTGCCCTGAGCCAAATGCATAAACTTGCAGCCGCTGGCCATGCGGGTGCGCTGAAGGCATCGGCCGGGCTGATGGGGCTGCTGAGCTGTGAGATGGGCGGATGGGAGGCTCGTGAAACGGACATCCTGATGGTCCTTGCAGAAAAAGCTGACAAGCTGCGCGCAGCGGCGATGGCAAGCAAGGATTTTTCAGAATTGGATGCGTTCAAACATGCTCTGATTGAAGCGGGTGTTTCCATTCAAATGACCAAAAGTGCCATCCATCTTATGCCGGATACCGGTTTTAGTCCGGCTAGGCTGGAAGCCCTGAAATGACACATCTCCCCTGCCCCTCAAGGCCGTAGCATGAGCACGGCTGAGTGTGCAGCACTGGTTGAGCAGGCCGACCCGGAGCGGGGATTTGCCAGCATGGCCGCCCCGCCAAAGCTGCGCCCGGACCTGTTGGCGCTTTATGCGTTCAATGTCGAGATTTCGCGTGCTGCCTGGGCCTCACATGAGCCGATGTTGTGCGAAATTCGCCTGCAATACTGGCGCGATCAGGTGGCGGCGGCCTTTGCTGGCCAGCCTGTCAGCCCACATCCGGTGATGACGCCTTTTAGTGAAGTTATCGCGCAGGGTAAATTGCCAGAGACCGATATTTCCGCCCTCATTTCTGCCCGCCAGTGGGATGTTCACAAAGTGAGCTTCGCTGATAAAGCCGCGCTCAACGCTTATCTTACAGACACTGGTGGTAGCCTGATGGCCATGGCAGCACGGTTGCTGGGCTTGTCGGAAGATTACGTGCCGGCATTGCGCGATTATGGCGCGGCGGCAGCGCTGGCCGCGTTTTTGCAGGCGGTGCCAGAGCTGAAGGCGCGCGCCCGGCAGCCCTTGTTTGATGAAAGCCCGGCTTTCCTGCGCGCCCTTGCCGGTGAGGCCTTGGCGCGCCTGGACAAGTGCCGGGGGCAGGGTCAGAGTCTGGGCCAGAGTCTGGGCCAGAGGCGGGGGGCGCTTGCCGTGGCGCTGCCGGCTTTGTTAAGCGTCACCGAGGCGCGCCCGCTGCTGCGCATGGTCATACGCAAGCCCTCTCTGGTGCTTGCAGGCGGGCTGCAACGCGCACCATTTCGCCGCAAAGGCCGGGCGGCGCTCTGCCAAATATTCAAACGCTGGTAAGGCGCGCGGCCGCTTGGGCCAGCCGGGTGATTTGCGCCCAATCACCACTTTGCACCAAGGCGCGCGGGGCCACCCATGAGCCGCCAACGCATAGCACATTGGCCAAGGCCAGATAATCTGCCGCATTGCCCGGTGTGATGCCCCCGGTGGGGCAAAAGCTGATCTGCGGCAGGGGCGAAGCCAGCGCTTTGAGAAAAGGCACTCCACCCGCCGCACCGGCCGGAAAGAACTTCTGCACGCTGTAGCCGCGCGCCAGCAATGCCATGGCCTCAGAGGCAGTTGCCGCCCCCGGCAGCAGCGGTAAATCATGGGCGGCACAGGCATCCAGCAGGGCAGGTGTTACCCCCGGTGAGACGCCAAAGCGCGCCCCTGCCGCCTTGGCCTTGGCCACGTCTTCTGGTGTCAGCAAGGTGCCGGCCCCGACTATGCCGCCTGCGATACCGGCCATGGCGGCAATCACCTCAAAAGCAGCCGGTGTGCGCAGGGTTACTTCCAGCACCGGCAGCCCGCCAGCCACCAAGGCGCGGGCCAGCGGCGCGGCATGGGCCACCTCCTCGACCAGCAGCACCGGAATGACCGGGGCCTGTCGGCAAATTTCATTGGTCTTTTGGCTGGCTTCTTGCGGGGTCACAGCGCGCTCCTATAATATTGTGGCAGCACCTTCGCTGGCGGTGCCCACATTGGCCCGGAACAGCGCAAACAAGCTGCGCCCCAGGCCGCTTTGCGAGGCAGACAGGTCGGCCTGAATTGGCACCCGGCTGGCAAAATCCTTGGCCTTGACCTCCAGAATGCCCGCATCGGCATCAAGGCGCAACAAATCACCATCGCGCAGGCAGGCGATTGGCCCGCCATCGGCGGCTTCGGGCGAGATATGGATAGCAGCAGGCACCTTGCCCGAGGCCCCGGACATGCGCCCGTCGGTCACAAAGGCCACCCGTAAGCCTCTGTCTTGCAACACAGAAAGCATTGGCGTCAGCCCGTGCAGCTCTGGCATACCATTGGCGCGCGGCCCTTGAAAGCGCACGACGATGATGACATCACTGGTGAATTCTCCGGCCTTGAAGGCGGCCTTGACCGTTTCCTGATCGTGAAATACCCGCACGGGGGCCTCAATGATGTGGCGGTCTTTGGCCACGGCCGAGACCTTGATGACCCCTTGCCCCAAATTGCCTGAAAGCTGCACCAGCCCGCCGCTGGGCTGAAACGGCTCACCGTACGGGCGCAGGATACGCGCGTTCAGGCTGGTGCGCGCGCCCTCATGCCAGCCAAGTGTGCCGTCATTCAGCTTTGGCTCCATCGTATAGCGGCTCAGCCCCATGCCGGTTACGGTCTCAACATCCTCATGCAACAGCCCGGCCTCCAGCAGCTCGCCAATCAGATAGCCCATGCCGCCCGCCGCGTGAAAGTGGTTCACATCCGCCAGCCCGTTTGGATATATCCGGGCAATCAGTGGCGTCAGGGCAGAAATATCGGCAAAATCCTCAAGGGCTAAAATCACCCCGGCGGCCCGTGCCATGGCCGGCAGGTGCAACACCAGATTGGTCGAGCCTCCCGTGGCCATCAAGCCTACCAGCCCGTTGACAAAGGTTTTTTCGCTAAGGATATGGCCGACCGGCAGCAGCTTGCCTGTCAGTGCGGTCATGTTCAGGGAGCGGTGTACGGCCTCGCTCGTCAGGGCGTCGCGCAGGGGGGTACCGGGGTTGACAAATGAGGCACCCGGCAGGTGCAACCCCATGATTTCCATCAACATCTGGTTGGTGTTGGCGGTGCCATAAAATGTGCAGGTGCCCGGCCCGTGATAAGCCGCCATTTCGGCTTTCATCAGGGCAGGACGGTCAATCTCGCCGGTGGCATATTGTTGGCGCATAAGGGATTTTTCATCATTGGGCAGGCCCGATGTCATTGGCCCGGCAGGCACAAAGACCGCTGGGATATGGCCGAATGTGGCCGCCGCCATCACCAACCCCGGCACGATCTTGTCGCAAATACCCAGATAGAGCGCCGCATCAAAGGTGTCGTGGCTCAGCGCCACGCTGGCGGCCAGCGCAATGACATCGCGCGAAAACAGGCTTAGCTCCATACCCGGCGTGCCTTGGGTGATGCCGTCGCACATAGCGGGCACACCGCCTGCCACCTGCGCTGTTGCCCCCGCCGCACGCGCTACCTGTTTGATGAAATCAGGGTAGGTGGCATAGGGCTGATGGGCGCTAAGCATATCATTATAGGCGGTGACAATGCCGATATTGGGTGCGCGCCCAGTGGCCAGCGCCGCCTGGTCAGCCCCGGCCCCGGCATAGGCATGGGCCTGATTTGAGCAAGACAAATGCGCCCGTTGCGGACCTTGCTCCAGTGCCGCATCAATACCTGCCAGATAAGCCGCGCGTGGCTCCCGGCTGCGCCTGATTATGCGCTCGGTGATTTCCTCAAGTCTGTGGCTGATGCTCATTTATCTCTCACTGGTTGTCCGGGGCGGGCTAGCAAGAATATTGCCCCGGAAATATATTGCGTAATATATCATTATGAATGAACCACTGCAAGTTAGCGCTAACAAAACGCGCTTTAATTTTGATTCTTAGTTTAAATCCATCGGCTTCCAGTCGGTCAGCTTAAGCGAAAACTAGGAATTATTGCATGGCGGCCATACTAAATTTTACCACCGATTTCACTTAGCGGCTGCGTATTGCCAATCACCACGCTTCATTTAAGGCGCGGGGCGCTCTCGCTCACAACATATTTCCGCGTGATACCTGCGGCTGTCCGCCCCCATTCCGAGGCTTGCACCCGCACCTGATGCGCATCAAAAGTAGCGCGGCTGCTAAACTCTTCCGCCACCAGAAAGCGCCCATGCACTTCTGGGTCAGGTGTGACTGAAAACGAGATGCAGCCCGGCTCGGCCAGACTCAGGCGGATATGTGCGGGCAGGGCGTCCTGCACCGCCTCAAGGCGATATGCTGGTACGTCAATATGGCCGGTCAGGCGGATATTTGGCCGCATTATTCCCACTCAATAGTGCCGGGCGGTTTTGAGGTGATGTCATAAGTCACCCGGTTGATGCCCTTCACCTCATTGATAATACGGGTGGCGGTTTCGCCCAAAAAGGCGTGGCTGAACGGGTAGTAATCTGCCGTCATGCCGTCAACACTGGTAACCGCGCGCAGGGCGCAGGCGTAATCATAGGTGCGGGCATCGCCCATGACGCCGACGGTTTTCACCGGCAAAATGGCGACGAAAGCCTGCCAGATTTCATCATACAGCCCATGCTGGCGGATCTGGTCGATGAATATCGCATCAGCCTGGCGCAGAATTTCCAGCTTTTCGCGTGTGATCTCGCCGGGGCAGCGGATGGCCAGCCCAGGGCCAGGAAAAGGGTGGCGGCCAATGAAGCTTTTCGGCAGGCCCAGCTCGTGGCCAAGGGCGCGCACCTCATCTTTGAAAAGTTCGCGCAGCGGCTCTACCAGCTTCAGGCCCATACTTGCCGGCAGGCCGCCAACATTGTGATGGCTTTTGATCGTCACTGAGGGGCCACCAGAAAAACTGACGCTTTCAATCACGTCCGGGTATAAAGTGCCCTGGGCCAGAAATTCGGCGCCCTCAATCTGGCTGGCATATTTCTGAAACACGTCAATGAACAGGCGACCAATTATTTTTCTCTTGGTTTCCGGGTCACTTACACCATCAAGTTCACCCAAAAACAGCTCGGCTTCATCGGCATGAATCAAGGGCAGCTTGTACTGCTCACGGAACATTTTCACCACTTCCTCGGCCTCATTCAGCCTGAGCAAGCCGTGATCGACAAAAACGCAAGTCAGCTTATCACCAATGGCCTCGTGCAGCAGCACAGCCGCCACCGAGCTGTCAACACCACCGGACAGGCCGCAGATCACATGGGCATTCCCCACCTGCGCCCGGATTTTGGCAATGGCCTCGGCGCGGTAGGCGCCCATGGTCCAATCGCCGGAAAAGCCCGCTAGGCGCACGAAGTTTTCATACAGCATAGGTCCGCTCGGAGTGTGATGCACTTCCGGGTGAAACTGCACCGCATAAAAGTGCCGCGCCGTATCGGCAATAATGGCATAAGGCGCGTTGGGAGATGTGCCGTAAACCTCAAACCCCGGAGCGATTTCGGCCACATGATCGCCGTGGCTCATCCAAACCTGTTCGCGGCCCTGGCTAAACCAACCATCCAGCAGATTCAGCGCGCTCCCCGCCTGGTTCACATAAGCGCGGCCAAATTCGGCAGTGCCAACCCCACGCTCGACGCGGCCGCCCAGCATCTGCATCATCACCTGCTGGCCATAACAAATGCCCAGAACCGGCACGCCAAGGCTAAACAAGCTTTCCGGCGGGCGCGGGCTATCCGCAGTGATTACGCTGGCCGGGCCACCGGAGAGAACCACCGCTTTGGGGGCGAATTCTCTAAGAAAGGCATCGGTCACGCTTTGAAATGGATGGATTTCGCAATAGACATTTTGCTCGCGCAGGCGCCGGGCAATCAGCTGGGTTACCTGAGAGCCGAAATCAATGATGAGAAGGCGGTCATGGGGTGTATTTGTCATGCCTAGGCGATAAGGCGGCAGGCCAGATTGCGCAAGGGTGGGGAAGGGTGCGCAGTGCCGTTTTTCCTCTCAGATGGCGTAAATTTTGCGGTTTCGGGTTATGATGCGGCCTTTCAGGGGGGTAAAATCCGCAAGAAAGCTACCAGAGGGTTGAGCAACAGCACAGAGGCAGGCAGGCAGGCAGGCGTAAACGTAATGGTGCCTGCCCGGTGTGCCTTCATGTCGGGCGGTGCGTAGCCAGA
>CAYNXK010000023.1:0-17226 GCA_964401125.1 uncultured Aliiroseovarius sp. | reverse complement strand
TGATCTATCTGGCGGCAGCCATCATTAATTCTCGATAAATCTCAACAAGCCCTAGATCAGTATCAGCAAGGCGTACACGGTCGCCGGTGGTACGGCCAAACATGGCGGCATAATCGGTGCCGGAGATTTTAGCGGGCATGGGGCGTCCTTAATTGCTCTTGCGCGGGCTGTGGCGCAGGTGAATATCGGCATTCAGGCAAGCGGCACAAAAATATCCACAGCCATGCTTGGCCCAGGTTTCAGCAGGCTTTGCCGTAAGTTGTTTGCCACAACCATCGCATTTCAGGTTACTGTAAAGCTGTGCCAGCCTGTCTGAACTTATTTCAAAGGTTTCCATCTGCATCCTTTAAAGCGGCTCCATTACCCGCCCGTTGAAACCAAACACCTTACGCGCTCCACCAAATGGCACCAGCGCTACCTCGCGCCGCCGCCCCGGCTTAAAGCGCACCGTAGTTCCGGCGGCAATATCCAACCGCATGCTGCGCGCTTCCCCCCCGGTCAAAATCCAGCGCCGGATTGGCTTTGGAAAAATGGTAATGCCTGCCCACCTGCACCGGTCGGTCGCCGGTGTTTGCGACCATGAGCACCACGGCCTTGGTGCGCTCGTTCAATGTAAGCTGGCCAGGGGAGGGAAATATTTCTCCGGGTATCACCGGACTTGCTCCTTCATCTTGGCAAAAATACTCCCGCCGGAGGCTCCTTGCTCATCAATATTCTCAACGTATGGGGTTATGAACTGTCACCAGCTTGGTGCCGTCAGAAAAAGTGGCTTCAACCTGCGCATCCGAGATCATTTTAGGAATTCCTGCCATGCACTAATCACAGGTAATGACCTGCGCTCCGGCTGGCACCAAGGCGCGTGCAGGGTATAAGAACCTTTCCGCATCTTACGCCACCAGCAGGATACTGGCCATGGCACCACCTCGGACGGCAATGGATTTCCTCTGCGTCAGGGTGGCGGCATCACCGCTCAAAAAGGTGCGGTCCTCAAAAATCAACTGTCCGGCATGATGGACTGAAACCCGATCGTGAAACATCAGGTGTTCCAGCCTTTCACCCATCTCGGTTCGTTCGAAAATGACCGGCTCCACGGCAAGTAAACGGGTGTCAGGCGCCATACCTATCTCTAACCTGCGGCAGCCAGTCCAGCCGTGCATTTTATGCCAAGGTCCAGGCGGGCCGCCATGTGAGCGCCTTCACCAGATGAGCACGATAAGCGCGCTCGGCGGCCTCCCAGGCTTTTAAACCGAATTACTGACATGTAATCGACAATACCACAGTATAACAGGTTCCGGATCATGTCAGAAACGTTTCAGGCAGGGCTGGTTTGCCTATTTTGCGTCTTCGATAGAATACCCAAAGCCGCGCACGGTGCGAATAATGCCCTTTGCGCCTGCCTTGTCCAAAGCCTGACGCAGGCGACCAATATGAACATCAACCGTGCGGGTCTCCAAATCGGCCGAAACGCCCCAGGCAAGGTCAAGCAGCTGGTCGCGCGAATACACACGCTCCGGGCTTTGCATCAGAGTGACCAGCAGGCGAAACTCGGTCGGCCCAAGCATGATTGGCGCGCTCTTGTAGGAAACTTTGTGTTTGTCTAGGTCGACCTCAATCTCACCCACCACAAGGTTGCGGTCTATAAAGTTTGTTGTCGGACGGCGCAGCGCGCTACGAATGCGCGCAATCAACTCCTTGATGGAATAGGGCTTGGTGATGTAGTCATCTGCCCCGATATCAAGGCCGCGCACCTTGTCACGCTCTTCAGAACGCGCCGTCAGCATGATGACCGGGATTTCACGGGTTTTCTTGTTGCGGCGCAGTTGGCGGCAGGTTTCGATGCCAGACAGGTTGGGCAGCATCCAATCCAGCAGGATCAGATCGGGCAATTCTTCAATGGCGACTTGCAGGCCTTCCTCGCCATCCATTGCCACGCGCACCTCATAGCCTTCCTGGCGCAGGTTGAATTTCAGAAGCTCAACCTGCGAAGGCTCATCCTCAACAACCAGTATTCTCGGGGTTAACAGACTCACGCAATCATCCTATCATATGTTTGGCCAAGAATCATTCGAAAGCCTTGAGGTCATCCCCGGTTTCGATTTGATGCACAAAGCGTGAAATGTTGACAATATGGTCGCCCACACGTTCAAGATTACGCGAAATCAGAACCAGCTGCACCAGTTTTTCGGCCATTTCCTTGTTGCCAGCCAAATCGGTAAGCGCCTGAATTACCGCCTTTCGCAGACTTTTGTTCAGCTTGTCTATTTCATCATCCAAATCACGGACCTTGGTTGCCAGCTCCAGATCCGAGCCTTCATAGGCCTGAAGAATATCGACCAGCATGGTGCGGATCAGGTCGCTCATCTGAGAGATCATATCCATCAAAGCTTCATCAGGCCGGTTTTCCTGAAACAGATGCGCCCGTTTGGCGACCGACTTGGCATAATCTCCGATGCGCTCAAGTTCCCCAGCAATGTTGATTGGTGCCAAGGTTTTGCGCAGATCCATTGCCATGGGTTGACGGCGTACAATCAGAATTTCGGCGCGCTGATGAATGTCCCTGTGAAAGCCGTTCACTCGGCGATCAAAGGCTAAAATGCGGGTAACTTCATCCGCTTCATAAGTCGTCCATAATTCGGTGGCATCTTCAAACTGAGAGACCACAAGCTCTCCCATTTCAAGAATAACCGCTTTGAGCCGTGCCAGGTTTTTGTCAAATTTCTTGACGATATGTGTTTGTTCCATGAGATATCCTTAGCCGATGCGTCCGGTGATATAGTTTTGCGTGCGCTCATCTTTAGGGTTGGTGAAGATGGCTTTAGTGTCGCCAAATTCAACCAGATTACCCAGATGAAAATAGGCCGTGCGTTGCGAAATTCGGGCTGCCTGTTGCATGGAGTGGGTGACGATGATGATGGTATAATTTTTGCGCAAATTATCAATCAACTCCTCTACAACTGCCGTGGCGATAGGGTCAAGCGCCGAGCAGGGTTCGTCCATCAAGATCACTTTTGGCTCAATGGCAATGGCGCGGGCTATACACAGGCGTTGTTGCTGCCCACCGGAAAGAGAATTTCCCGGCTCATCAAGGCGGTCCGCAACCTCAGCCCACAGACCGGCATTTTTCAGACTCCACTCAACCCGGTCCTGAAGCTCAGTTTTTGATGTGGTCAGCTTGTGAATATTAAGCCCGTAGGCGACATTCTCAAAGATTGATTTGGGGAATGGGTTGGGCTTTTGAAACACCATGCCCACTTGCGCGCGCAAGGCCACCACATCAACTGACCGGTCATATATATCCTGCCCGCCAATGGTCAGTTCGCCTTCAAACCGACAAATAGGGATCAAGTCATTCATGCGGTTTATGGCGCGCAGGAATGTTGACTTGCCACAACCCGAGGGGCCGATAAAGGCCGTTACCTTGTTGGGAAGAATTTCAATATCCAGATCAAAAATGGCCTGGGCTTTGCCGTAGAAGATATTGACCCCTTTTGCGGAGATAATCGGATCTATTGTCGGTGTCTGTGTCTGTGTCGGTGTCGGTGTCGGTGTCGGTGTCTGTGTCGGTGTAGATAAATCAGACATGATCAGAACCTTTTTTCAAATTTGCGGCGTAGCAAAATGGCGGCCAAATTCATCGAGATCAGGAAGAACAAAAGAACGATGATCGCGGCTGCGGTTTTCTCGGTAAATGCTCGGTCCGGGCTGTCGGCCCACAGGAAAATCTGCACCGGAAGCGCGGTGGCAGGCTCGAGGATGGATGTGGGAATATCGACAATGAAGGCCACCATGCCAATCATCAAAAGCGGCGCAGTTTCACCCAAAGCTTGCGCCATGCCAACAATGGCGCCGGTTAGCATGCCGGGCATCGCTACCGGGAAAACATGGTGGAATACCGCCTGAACCGGGGTGGCCCCCATGGCAAGGGCGGCTTCCTTGAACGAGGGCGGTACTGATTTCAGAGCGGCGCGGGAGGCGATGATAATGGTTGGCAGGGTCATCAGCGCCAGAACCATGCCCCCCACAAGGGGCGAGGATCGTGGTAGTCCCATGACGCCCAAAAACATTGCCAGTCCCAGCAGGCCGAACACGATAGAGGGCACGGCGGCGAGGTTGTTGATATTGACCTCAATCAAATCGGAAATCTTATTTTTTGGTGCAAATTCCTCAAGATAAACCGCTGCACCAATGCCGACGGGAAAAGCTATCGCAAAGCATATGGCCAGTGACATGGCCGAGCCAACCAGCGCGCTCAAAATGCCCGCAAGTTCTGGCTCGCGGCTGTCACCGGAGGTCAGGAAATTCCAGTTTGGCACCCGGCGCAGGTTTCCCGCTTCCTCCAGGTGATTGATCCAGGAAATTTCCACGTCCGAAACCTGACGGCGGTTTTCCGGCAGGCTTACATCAATCTTGCCACGTAGAAACAGATCAAGCTCGTCCGAGGCTGAGAGCCAAACCAGGCGCTTGCCGCCCAACAGAGTTGGATCCTCAGCCACCATTTCAGCAAGCTCGAAACTGCCGTTACTGCTGACCATATTATTCAGGCGCCTCTTGTCTTTGCGGCTTGTTACATCGGGAAATACCTCGCGCAAGCCGGTCCTCACAATGTGCGAGTAACGCGCCCCGCGCAGGTCAGCCGGGTCAATGTTTTCCGGTCCCAGATCAACCACCACAGCAATTTCGGTTCGTTTAACCACACCGCCAGCATTGCCGACAATATCGACGAGCATTATCAGCAAGAACAGCAACGAAATGGCGATGGCCAGCCTGCCGCTCCACTGGAAGCGTTTTTCGGCACGGTGGCGGGCGGCCAGGTTGAACCCGGCTTTTTTGGTAAGATCAATCATATTGTTCCTGATATTTCCGCACAATGTGCAAAGCGACAATGTTGATGCCGAGTGTGATGATGAAAAGGAAAAGCCCCAGCGCGAAGGCCGACAGGGTTTTGGCCGTGTCAAATTCTTG
The DNA here is from genome assembly GCA_964401125.1 of uncultured Aliiroseovarius sp. Lineage (GTDB taxonomy): Bacteria > Pseudomonadota > Alphaproteobacteria > Rhodobacterales > Rhodobacteraceae > JAAEUB01. The sequence goes on along the minus strand of CAYNXK010000023.1, from coordinate 12,264 downwards.
GTCGCCGGTGAGAAGTTTGACAATCTGCACCGTGATTGTGGTCAGCGCGTCCAGCGGGTTCATTGAAAGTCGGGCCATCATCCCGGCTGCCATCAGCACGATCATGGTCTCGCCAATGGCGCGCGAAACCGCCAGAAGTAGCGAGCCTGAAATTCCGGGCAGGGCGGCCGGAAGCACCACGCGGCGGATGGTTTCTGACTGCGTTGCCCCCAGCCCATAAGAGGCATCACGCAGGGATTGCGGCACCGAGTTAATCACGTCATCCGACAAGGATGAAATCAGCGGCACAATCATGATACCCATGACAATACCTGCCGCCAGTACGCTTTCCGAGGCAACTTCAAGCCCCAACTCGCCGCCGGTCATACGAATGAAGGGGGCCACGGTGAGGGCGGCAAAAAAGCCGTAAACCACGGTCGGGATACCGGCCAGAATCTCAATGGCGGGTTTGGCCCAGGCGCGCGCCCGTTTGGATGCATATTCAGACAGATAAACCGCCGATGTCAGCCCCAGCGGGGTGGCCACCATCATGGCAATGGCCGAAATCAGCAAGGTGCCGTTGATTAGCGGTAAAATTCCGAAAGAACCTGCTGAGCCGATCTGATCGGCGCGAATTGCGGTCTGCGGGCTCCATTTCAGGCCAAACAGAAATTCGGTGATTGGCACCCGTTTGAAAAACTGGATAGATTCAAAAATCAAAGAAGCCACGATACCGAATGTGACCAGAATGGCTATTCCGGCGGCGGTGGCCAGTACGGTGATCACCAAACGGTCAAACCATCGGGAACGGACCGGCTTTGTCAGGTTGAGAGATTGATCAGTCATGAAATAAGCTTTCGATGTAATAAATTCCCGGGCCGACAAAACGCCGGCCCGGAGCCTTTGCTGCTACATATCAAGCGGGGATAGAGCATTGATACTGGCAGACCAGGTTGCACGTTTTTCTGCAGAAAGAGGGATCAGCCCCTTGTCGGTCAAATAGCCTTCCTCACCCCAGGTATCTTCGGCGGTGAACTCGGCCAGAAATTCTGGAATGCCGGGGATCAGGCCTACATGCGCAGTTTTGACATAAAAGAACAGCGAGCGGGCGATCGGGTACTCGCCGGAAGCAATCAGCTCAAACTCAGGCGCGACCCCATCAATGATCGAGCCTTGAACCACATCGCTGTTCTGCTCAAGAAAGCCGAAACCGAAAATGCCGAGAGCCAGCGGGTTTGTTTGCAATTTTTGCACGATCAGATTGTCGTTCTCACCGGCTTCAATATAGGCACCATCTTCACGCAAGGTGTGGCACAGGGTCTTGAAGGCGCCCTCGTCAGTATCGTCCAGCGCCTTGATCCAGTCAAAAGTTTTGCAGCCGGCTTCCATTGCCAATTCGTTGAAGGCGTCTCGGGTGCCCGATGTCGGGGGCGGCCCGAGCACCTCGATTTTAACTTCTGGAAGCTCGGGGTTTACCTCGCTCCACAGGGTAAAGGGGTTGGGTTCTGTCGTACCATCACCGGTTGGCACATTCTTGGCCAAAGCCAGAAATATATCGCGCAGAGAAAGCTCCATCAACTCGGCCTCAACTGAGTTGGCAATGACGATGCCATCAAAGCCGATCAGGGCTTCAACAATTTCGGTCACACCGTTTGAAGCACAAAGCTCAACTTCGCTGGCCTTGATGCGGCGCGAAGAATTGGTGATGTCCGGGTAGCCTTTACCGATACCGGCGCAGAACATTTTCAAGCCGCCACCGGACCCAGTGCTTTCAACCACGGGGGTTTTGAAATCCGTGGCTTTACCAAACCGCTCGGCAACAGTTGCCGTAAACGGAAACACAGTGGATGATCCCACAATGTTGATTTGGTCTCGGGCCAGAGCAGGGGTGGCGAGGATAAGTAGCGCCGCAGCAGCAGTTGTTATTGAGCGAACAGACATCCGGTCTTCTCCTGTAAATAAACCATGACTCCGGTTGGAGACGCCCTACATTCGGGCATTAACAATTCAGTCATATGACAGATATGTAACAGTTTGGTGACAGGTATTGGCCTGTATTGGCCTGTGGAGTTGCGGCTGTTTTGAATGGAATAAGCGCCTCGATTCAACTCGGATTGAGTTTTATACCGGAGAAGAAATTGGTAAATAAACCGTAAAAACAGAGCCTTGCCCAACTTCACTTTCAATAACAAGCTTGCCCTGATGGCGCACCAGGATGTGTTTCACAATGGCAAGTCCTAACCCCGTGCCGCCCATATCGCGCGCGCGGCTTTTGTCGACACGGTAAAACCGTTGGGTGAGCAGCGGGATTTCCTTCGCCTCAATGCCTTCGCCCTCATCTGCCACAGCTATAGAAATTGCCGGTTTTCCCAACGGATTATCAGCGGCTGCGATTTGCGCCGTTAGCCGGACTTCGCCGTTTTCACAATTATAATGAATGGCGTTTTCCAGAAGGTTGATAAAGACCCGAATGAGGTCATCCTGACGGCCAATCACGGCGGGCAGGTCAGGTGCAATATCCAGAACCAGCGGTTCTTTCCATTTTTCTGCCATTGTCGAAACGGCCTCAATTGCTTGGCCAACCACCATTGCCGGAAAGACTTTCTTCTTCAGCGCCCGGCGTTCTTTTGCCTCAACTTGTGACAATGACAACAGGTCGCTGACAAGATTTGTCATGCGCGCCACTTCTTTGGACATCAACGCCAGAAACTTGCTGCGCACGGCCACGTCTTCAATGGCCGGTCCCTGAAGGGTCTCAACAAACCCAGAAATCGCCGTTAAGGGTGAGCGAATTTCATGGCTGACATTTGCCACAAAGCCAATGCGCATGGATTTAAGGTCAACAAGAGGTGATCTGTCTTCAAATGTCATGAGGATCAGGCTTGATTCTCCGTCAAACCCCTTACCGGCCATGGCGCCAATATTTCGGGAGGTCACGGAATAATCTGCGCCGGATCCTGTCTTGAACTTACCTTTTGAGCCGGTGCCATTGCTAAGTTCTTTAGTCAGTTGCTCTTTCAGCCCCTTTGTTTCCTCCAAAAACCCAGCAAAAATTTTTGGGTCTTCAATGCCGGGAAATGCCTGAATGGCAAGGCTGTTGGCAGCAATCATCATAAAATCCGTGTTCACGCCAATCATTGGCATCGCAACGCCTTCGAGGATTTGTTTTACAATATTCATGCCTTGCCCACTTATGCCGGTTACCTGCCTATGGCACAGGTTGCTGAAAATATGAAGAAGCTTGCCTGGCAAAGCAGTCCGCAGGTATTTATGGCTTGAAAAAGGGTGTGACGTGGCTCAATCTCTGCATATAAGGCAAGGAGAATAACATGCGTACACAGGCCGCCGTGGCCCTTGAGGCCGGAAAACCGCTTACCGTGATGGAGGTGAACCTTGATGGGCCGCAGGCTGGCGAGGTGCTGGTGGAAATCAAAGCCAGCGGAATTTGCCATACGGATGAGTTTACCCGATCAGGCGCCGACCCGGAGGGGCTGTTTCCCGTTATTCTGGGGCATGAGGGGGCCGGGGTGGTGCTTGAGGTAGGCGAGGGCGTCACCAGCCTTGTGCCCGGTGACCACGTGATCCCACTTTATACGCCAGAATGCCGGACATGTGATTACTGCCTCAACCCCAAAACCAACCTCTGCCAGTCAATCCGGGCCACTCAAGGTCAGGGTCTGATGCCCGATGGTAGCAGCCGCTTTTCCATGCTCGACGGCACGCCCATCCTGCATTACATGGGCTGCTCAACTTTTGCCAACCACACGGTTTTGCCCGAGGTGGCGCTGGCCAAAGTGCGCCGCGATGCACCCTTTGAGAAGATCTGCTATATCGGCTGTGGTGTCACCACTGGTATTGGTGCGGTAATCAATACGGCCAAGGTCGAGATCGGCTCAAGCGCGATTGTCTTTGGCCTTGGTGGTATCGGCCTGAACGTGCTGCAAGGGCTGCGTCTGGCGGGGGCGAACCAAATTGTCGGAGTCGACCTGAACCCGGCCAGGATCGAGATGGCTACCCGTTTTGGCATGACAGATTTCGTCAACCCGGCCGAGATCAAGGGCGATCTTGTTGGCCACCTTGTTGAGCTGACCAGAGGTGGGGCGGATTACACTTTTGACGCCACAGGCAATGTTGGGGTGATGCGCACAGCCCTTGAGGCGGCACATAAGGGCTGGGGCGAAAGCATTATCATCGGGGTTGCCGCCGCGGGTGCCGAAATTTCCACCCGGCCCTTTCAACTGGTTACCGGAAGGGTTTGGCGCGGCACTGCTTTTGGTGGCGCGAGGGGGCGGACGGATGTGCCTAAGATCGTTGACTGGTACATGGATGGCAAGATTGAGATTGACCCGATGATCACCCACACGATGGGCCTTCAGGACATTAACAAGGGCTTTGATCTGATGCGTGCGGGTGAGAGTATCAGGAGCGTGGTGGTTTATTGACGGGTCGCGCCGGGGGCCAGCCCCCGGACCCCCGGAGTATTTTTGCCAAGATGAAGAAGTGCAATATGGCCTTGCGTCTGCCTTCTTTGGCATTAGGTTGAGTGCAAATGTACCGATGGGAGATTGTAATGCGACCGACCTTTCTTAAAGACGGCGACGATATGGGTGACGACAAGGGCAATGACAAATCCTCCTCGCTCGACAAGCTGTTTTTCAAAAGCCGCAACGTGCTGATTACTGGTACGATTGATGACAAGGCGGCCCGCCGGGCGGTAACGCATTTGCTAGCGCTGGCCGAGGATAGCGATGACCCTATCAATCTTTATATTTCCTCACCCGGCGGCCATGTGGAAAGTGGTGATATGGTGCATGACATGCTCAAGTTTATCCGGCCTGAAGTGCGTTGCATTGGTTCAGGCTGGGTGGCATCAGCCGGAGCGCTGATTTTCATTGGAGCTGAGAAAAAGAATCGTTATTGCCTGCCGAATACGCGGTTTTTGCTGCACCAGCCCTCGGGTGGTATAGGTGGTTCGGCCACCGACATGATGATTCAGGCCGAGCAAATATCAAAAATGCGCGCCCGTTTTGACAAGCTGTTTGCTGAGGCCACCGGCCAGACTGCCGAGAAGATCAGCAAGGATACCCAGCGCGATTTCTGGCTGAACACCGATGAGGCGCTGAAATACGGGCTGTTGGGGTCGGTGATTTCATCAATCGACCAGTTGAACGCCGCCTAAGCCCAGAGTGCTGAGACACAGGGTTGCGGCTGTCCCGCCATGTGCTAGTTTAGAATTATTCTAAATACAGAAGGCAGCCATGATTCCTGCACTCGCCCATCGCCGCCGCTTTATTGACCTGTCCGAGCAGGAAATACTGGCGCTTGCCATTTCAAACGAGGAAGATGATGCGCGCATCTACCGGCAATATGGCGCGCATTTGCGCGCCGGGTATCCCGCATCGGCCAAGGTGTTTGACGCCATGGCGCTGGAAGAAGATGGCCATCGCCAGCTTCTGATTGAGCAACACAAGCGGCGTTTTGGCGATGTCATTCCACTGGTTCGGCGTGAGCATGTTTCAGGCTTCTTTGCGCGCCGCCCGGTTTGGCTGGTAGAAAACCTTGGGTTAGAGACCATCCGGGCCGAAGCCATTGGCATGGAGCAGCAGGCCGAGGCTTTTTATCGCAAGGCGGCTGATTATACGTCAAACGCCGATACCCGCAAGCTGTTGGGCGATTTGGCGGCAGCAGAGGCCGGGCATTCAGAGCTGGCGGGCCAACTTGAAGCCAAGCATCTGGGCGGGGGCGCGCTGAGCGGCGAAGACCAGAAAGCCCGACGGCAATTCATGCTGACATGGGCGCAGCCGGGGTTGACCGGGCTGATGGGCGGGGCAGTGTCAACGCTGGCACCAATTTTTGCCACGGCCTTTGCCACCGGCGACACGCACACCACCTTTCTGGTTGGCCTGGCGGCCTCGGTCGGCGCGGGCATCTCCATGGGCTTCACCGAGGCGGCCTCGGATGACGGCGAATTATCCGGGCGCGGCAGCTCGGTGAAGCGCGGCCTGTCCAGCGGAATTATGGCCACGATCGGCGGGCTGGGCCACGCGCTGCCCTACCTCATTGCCGATTTCTGGACCGCAACCAGCATCGCCATCATCGTGGTATTTATCGAGTTGTGGGCCATTGTCTGGATCCAGAACCGCTTCATGCAAACGCCGTTTTTCCGGGCGACATTTCAGGTTGTGCTGGGCGGCGCACTGGTGTTTGCAGCGGCCGTGCTGATTGGCAGCCGCTGACGGTGCTGGCATGGTGCCCGGCCCCATGCTAGGCCCAAAGCATGGAGGCCATTTTTCTCAAAACCTTGCCGTTTTTTGCGCTACTTGGCCTTGGCTTTTGGGCCGGCCGCACCCGGTTTTTCAGCGCTGAGGCCACCGCCTACCTGACAAAGTTTGTTTTCTACTTTGCCTTGTCCGCCATGCTGTTCCGGTTTTCTGCCAATCTTTCGCTGGATGAGGTGCTGGACTGGACTCTGATAGGCGCCTACCTTTGGGGCACGCTTTTCGTCTATCTGATTGTCACAATCGTTGCCCTGCTGCGCCGCTTGCCGTTTGAAGAAGTGGTGATCGAGGCCCAATGCGGGGTGGTCGGCAATACCGGTTTTCTTGGCGTACCTATGCTGGTGCTGCTGCTGGGCGAGGCGGCGATTGGCCCGATAATGCTGGTGCTGGCTACTGATCTGATCATATTTTCCAGCCTGTTCACCATCCTTATCACTGGCGGGCGCGATGGGCGCATGTCCATGGGTCTTTTGCGCTCGGTAACGCTGGGTTTGCTGAAAAACCCGATGGTAATGGCAATATCGGCGGGGCTGTTATGGTCGGCCATGGCTTTGCCGCTGCCCGGCCCGGTGGATGAATTTCTGCTGCTGCTCGGGGCCGCGGCCACCCCCGGCGCGCTGTTTGCCATTGGTGCCTCACTGGCGGGTAAATCCGCCGAGCGCCTGGTCATTGCCGGCTGGCTGAGCTTTGCCAAGCTGGCGCTGCATCCGGCCGCTGTTGCCCTTGCGGTACTGGTGATATTTCCGGTGGAGCGTTTTGCCGCAGGGGTTGTTATTGCTGCCGCTTCGCTTCCGGTGGCGGGAAATGTCTATATACTGGCCAGTCAGTACAAGGTAGCCCCGGCGCGGGTTTCCACCTCCATTCTGGTCTCGACACTGGCCAGTATCATCACCGTATCTTTCATTATAGCATGGATTGGCACATGATTATTTTCTCTGGCGCATGGCGTCTGTTTTTCCCGGCCGCTGCCCTTTTTGCCGGGCTTGCCCTGCCGCTTTGGCTGCTGCTTTACGCTGGGCATGCTGATCTGATGGCTGATGCCATGAACTGGCATATGCACGAGATGCTCTGGGGCTATCTGGGCGCGGCCTTGGCGGGGTTTTTACTAACGGCAATTCCCAACTGGACCGGGCGGCCGGTCATGAAAGGGGCGCCACTGGCAGCGTTGTTTGCCTTGTGGTTGGCAGGGCGGGCCGGGATGTTTTTCATGCCTGAAAACCTACTGGCGCAACTGGTTACACTGGCCTTCTTGCCAGTGCTGGGTGCCATTGCGGCGCGCGACATCATCAAGGCGGACAACAAGCGCAATCTGGTGGTGGTGGTACTGATCGCCATGTTTTCGCTGGCTCAGGTCGTGATGCTGTTCGGCCTGCCGGATATGGGCCTGACGGCGGGCTTTGCGGTGGCGCTGCTGCTGATGGCGCTGATTGGCGGGCGGGTGACGCCGGCCTTCACGCGCAACTGGCTGAAGGCGCGCGGCGCACCTGCCCTGCCAGCATTGTTTGGCCTTGTGGACAAGGCTGCCCTTGGGTTGAGCCTGGGGGTCGCCCTGAGCTGGACCGCTAGCGGTACTTCCACTGTGACCGGCATTATTGCCGCCCTTGCGGCCATTGCCCTGACCGTCCGTCTGGTGCGCTGGCAAGGCTGGGCCGTGCGCCCCGAGCCGCTGTTGCTGGCCCTGCATGCTGCCTATCTGTGGCTGCCCATTGCCCTTATCCTGCTTGCATTGGCCAGCCTTTCTGATCTGGCCACGCTCAGTCAAGTTTATCATGCCATGGGTGCCGGCGCCATTGCCAGCATGACGGCAATTATTATACTACGCGCCGCCCTTGGCCATTCCGGCAGGCCCATTGTCGGCACCAAGCTGGACTGGCTGCTGCTTTCAGCTCTGCATTTGGGCGCTGCTCTCAGAATTGGCTCCGGCTGGATGGGGGATCCGGCGTTGGTGCTGAACATATCGGGCCTGATCTGGTCTGTGGCCTTCCTGCTGCTGCTTTGGCGCATAATGCCTATTGCTCTGGCCCCCCGCCAATAGTTACCAAAGAAAAAACGGAGACTGCACATGAAAACCATCTCGGAAAATACCTGCTTTGGCGGGGTACAGGGTGTTTACAGCCATGTCAGCCATGCCACAGGCACTCATATGACCTTTGGCCTGTTCCTGCCGCAAGAGGCAGGTGACGGGCCGGTGCCTTTGCTGTGGTATCTCTCAGGCCTGACCTGCACTCATGAAAACGCCATGACCAAGGCGGGGGCGCAACTTTGGGCTGCCGAGCAGGGCATTGCGCTGGTGTTTCCCGATACCTCACCGCGCGGCGAAGGTGTGGCCGATGATGAAGCCTATGATTTGGGCCAGGGCGCGGGGTTTTATGTCAACGCTACTGAAAGCCCGTGGGCCAAGCATTTCCGCATGTATGATTACGTGGTGCAGGAATTGCCGGAATTGTTGTTCAACGACTTTGCACTGGATCAGGAGCGTCAGGCAATCACTGGCCATTCCATGGGCGGGCACGGCGCCTTGACGCTGGCCATGAACCTGCCGGGGCGCTTCCGCTCGGTCTCGGCGTTTTCACCAATCTGCCACCCAGTTGCCTCAGAATGGGGCCGCAAGCAACTGACAGCCTATCTGGGTGCAGATGAAACTGCATGGGCAAGGCATGATTCCACCCTCTTGATGCGGGCGCATGGCTTTGACGGGCCGATCTTGTGCGATACTGGCACCGAAGACCAGTTCCTTGATCACTTGATGCCCGAAGCCTTTGCCGAGGCTGTGGCCAAGCGCCGCCAACAGGCTATTTTGCGCCTGCAACCGGGCTATGACCACAGTTACTTCTTTGTGCAAAGTTTCATGGAGGACCACGTGGCTTTCCATGCCGAGGCACTTTACGCGTGATTTATGTGGATGCCGATGCCTGCCCGGTCAAGGCCGAGGCGGAACTGGTGGCCAGCCGCCATAAAATAAAGCTGCTGATGGTTTGCAATGGCGGGCTGCGGCCTTCGCAAAACCCGCTGGTCGAGATGGTCTATGTGCCGGACGGGGCTGATTTGGCGGATATCTGGATTGCCGAACGCGCCGGGCCGGGCGATGTGGTGGTCACCGGAGACATCCCGCTGGCAGCTAAATGTGTCGAGACCGGTGCCGAAGTGATCCGCCATAACGGCGAGGCCTTTACCCGCGCCAATATCGGCACACAACTAGCCATGCGCGACCTCGCCACCGACCTGCGCGCCGCCGATCCGTTCCGCCAAGGCGGTGGGCGGCCCTTCTCCAAAGCCGACCGCTCACGGTTTCTTGATGCGCTTGAGCGGGCTGTGCGCAAAGCCGAGAACAGAGGATAATCAGACCATACAAGTTGATACTCCCGCTGATGGCAACCATATCTCGACAGAGGTGAATTCCACTTACTAGGACTTTACAGGAGGCCAAATGCTTGCTGCAACAAAAGCAATCAACAAAGAAAATACATCCATGAATCTGACGTTAAATGATGATTGCGTAAGGTGCCGTCACGTTAACTGACTTACTTTGAAAAACGCTCAGGTATTGATATTCATGCGGCGCTTGCTGCTGCATTCCAAGCGTCAAATGCCTCTAAGCGGTGGTATATAATTGTTAAAACGTCCCTCCCCGTTGTTCGACTCCCGGCGCAATCTCGCGCTTGGCAGCACCACTCTCATTGATTGTTACACAATCAACTGCCGTGCAATGCATAGGATCGTAGTTTGTCCATTGCCCGTCAGTGCATTGCGAATGCAATGTCACGAGAGGGGGTAATGAAGCGTTTCGGCGTTCGCCCTTACCGTTTCATTAATCGAGTAAGCAGACATTTTGCTGCTGCCGTGTTGCGTCGGTTTTGCAAGATTTCGTCCAGATGCCAGATGTCACTGGGTTGAGACAGTCTGCGGCGCAACTTCCGCGCAATGGCGGGCCCGAATTTCGCAACCCACCGACGGATCGTTTCGTATGAAACGTCGATGCCGCGTTCCAGAAACATTTTCTCCACTTCGCGAAAGCTGAGATTGAACCGGCAATAGAACCAGACCGCGTGGGTGATGATTTCAGGTGGAAAACGGTGACGGTTATAGTTGATTGATCGCGGGCTCATCCGATAGGCATATTGGGAAAAGTCAGGTAGAGCAAATGGAGACAGTTAACGTGACAGAACCTATAAGAGAGAACGCCTTGGCAAAAATATTTAATTGGCTTCACCCCCTTCGTTTCAGCCGGAGTCGAATTGACCGCCCGATACTTAAGAGTGTCGCGATCTGCATGTTTCGTAATGAACAAGATGTGCTTGAGCCCTTCTTGCGACATACGGCGTCTTTGGTGGATTTGGTAGTTTTGTTGGATAATTTATCGACAGATAAATCGCGGTTAATTGCCAATGCTGTTGCTCGGGAACTTGGCAATATTATTGTAACAGACCTGCCCGATCCCGTCCTTAATCAATCCGAAACCATGACTAAGACTCTTAAGTATGTTCAGTCTGTGGTTTTTGCAGATTTCGTTTTTCTGCTCGATGCTGACGAATTTATTTCAGCCCCGGATCAAACCACATTGTTCAATGCATTGGATAGCCTCCCTCCTAAGAGTATCGGTTTGCTACCTTGGGCGACCTATATCCCTGATCCCGAAATGTCGGCAATCGAAACACCTAATCTGCTGGACCGGATGAAATATCGACGTAAACATGAAGAGCCGCAGTATTATAAAGCGGTTCTTCGAATGTCAGGAGGGCTAGACAGCGACCTGACAGTCGCTCAAGGCAATCACATGGTCTATGGAGCAAAAGGCCGCAGCTCAAGCCTTAAATCACATTATGTAGAAGGTTTGGAACTTTTCCATTTTCCAATCAGGTCTAGCAATCAGCTTCTGGCCAAGGGGGTCATTGGCTGGGAGGCAAATCTAGCACGTAAGAACGACCCGTCCAGTGAAGGCCATGCCTATCAATGGAAGCGCCTTCATTCCTTAGCCCAGAATGGTTTGCTACTGACGCCAAACGTAGTGATGACAGAGGCAATTAATTATGCGCAAGACGACAAAAGTGGACCCATCGAAAGCCAGTTTTTTGCATCAGCGCATGGTCTGTCTTACCCCCATATATATTCAGACGGGACATCAGCACCTGCTGATAATTTAATAGCTGCATCACGAAAGGATTCTTTGGGAATGACGCCGATTTTGCCCTTGCCCCAAGCCCGGCAAAGCACTGACGCAAAAACAGAGGTTCCCAACGCCTTTAGTCATGATGGGCATTGGAATCATCTATTCTTGGATGAGCCTCCTCTTCGCTTTGCTGTCGAACGGTTTGCGCCGACTTCGGTGCTCGACCTTGGGTGCGGGCACGGGTTGTATGCTAAACTGTGTAATCATTTAGGTGTTTCCGATATCTTGGGGGTAGACGGTCTTGAGGTTCAAGCGACCGTTCTTAGTGATAAGCAGTACATTAAAGCGGATCTCCAGGATCCTTTCGATGCTGGGCGTTGTTTTGACCTAGTTATCTGTCTTGAAGTTGTCGAACACATTAATCCAGAGGCGACAGATATCCTTATCGACAGCATAGCGCGGCATGCTGATGGCCAAATTCTGTTCTCGATGGCAGAACCGGGGCAACCTGGAAATGGTCATATTAACTGCAAATCCATGGCGGATATATTGACTTTGTGGGCAAAGCGCGGCTGGCAACCTGATCTGCCAGCAACCCTTGGCCTGCGTGCTGTGTCATCAATGTCTTGGTTTCGCAGGAATCTCATATTGCTAGAGCATACTGGTGATACAGGGGAGACCGCCGCATCTAACGCCCTAAAACGCATCGGAGAGATTCCATTTGTATGGTACAGTCAGGAACCTGGCCAGAGAGTGATTGCCTTTCAGGAGCCTTTCTGCGGACACAAGTCAGGTTACGGGCACCTCCTACCCTCGAAGGCGTAATCGCTCTCCGTGATTTTCGACTAGGGCTTGTTGAGATTTATCGAGAATTAATGATGGCTGCCGCCAGATAGATCA